>NZ_KV818319.1:19373-123693 GCF_001814885.1 Corynebacterium sp. HMSC068G04
AGTGCAGCTCGGACTCGTTCGGGTCGTTGGCGTTGGTGGAGGTGTCGTGCTTGGACAGGACCGAGACGTCGTTTGGCGTCAGGCCCAGTCCGCGCAGCGAGCGTGCGAGACGAGAGTTCTCGCGACCACGGCCAGCACCCAGCGCACCCAGGCCAGGGGCCGGGATGGAGGTGTGGGCACCGTCGCCATAGGAGGCGGCGTGCGCGACCACTGCGAGCACCGGCAGTCCTAAGTCGGCTGCTAGTGAGGCACGAACCAGCAGGACCGTGCCGCCACCCTCGCCTTCGAGGAAGCCGCCGCGGCGGCGGTCATTGGCGCGGGAGATGAAGCGATCATCGATTCCCTTGGCGGTCATCTTCGCGGTCTCCGCGGTGGCGTTCATATCGCCGAAGCCCTGGAGGGACTCCACCTGGACATCGTCGATACCGCCGGCCACGACCACATCGGCCTTGCCCAGGGCAATCTTGTCCACGGCCTCCTCAATCGACACCGCCGCGGTAGCGCAGGCACCGATGGGGTGAATCATGGAACCGTAGCCGCCCACGAGGGACTGCATGGTGTGCGCCGCGATGACGTTGGGCAGTGCTTCCTGCAAGATGTCGGAGGGGCGGTCCTCGCCCAAGAAGCGGGAAACGAATACCTTGTGCAGGGACTCCATGCCGCCGATACCTGTGCCCTGCGTGGTGGCCACCTGGCCCGGGTGGATGGAGCGCAGCAGCTCCGCCGGAGAGAAGCCGGCCTGGGTGAAGGCATCCACCGCGCTGACCAGGTTCCACACAGCCATGCGGTCGAGCGAGTCGAGCATGTGGTCCGGGATGCCCCAGCGGGCAGCGTCGAAGTTGTCCGGCATCTGCGCGGCCACGGTGCGGGTGAGCGTGGCCTTGCGCGGCACCTTTGCGGTGGCACCCTTGCGGCGGGTGACCTCCCACTCGCCGTCAGCCTCGCGGATGCTGGTGAACTCTGGGTCGGCCTCGGCGATGTCGCGGGCGGTGGCCTCGGAATCGACGGTGAAGGTGATGTCGCGGTCCAAGAACACCGTGGTCAGGTCGATGGAGCCGCGGTCGGTGAGGTGATACTTATCCGTCAGCGTGCGGATGCCACAGCGCGCGACGACCTCATCGCGGAAGCGGTCGAAGATGTCCTCTTCGGCGATCTCTTCGTCGTTTTCCACGACGAACCAGCCCGGCGTGGGCTCCTCGTGCCATGCGATGAGGCCGGTCATCCACGCGAGCTCAATGACACCGGCGGCGGTCAGCTCGGCGGAGCCGTCGCGCTGCAGGCCATACTCGGCCTCGAAACGGGTGCGGCCGGAACCCCAGGAGCTCACCTCACCGATACCGGCGATGACCACCATGTCGTCGAGGTCGGTGGTGATGTCGCCAAGTTCCTGAGCCAGCTGCGGCTGCACCGGGCGCGCCGGGGAAGGCAGTGCCTTGATGCGGACGGTGGTGTCCTTGGCGGCACCCTCTGCAGCGGACTGCGCAGCAGGCTTCTCGACCTCTAGAGAAGTCAGCGAGAAGCCTTCGAGACCGCCGGTGAGGTCTGCCTCGATCGGGCGTTCGGTGGCGCGGGCACGGGATTCGGCGGAAGCTAGGTCTAGCAGCTCAGAGGAGATTTCCTCCGGCGACCAGACGTGGATTCCGGCCTTCTGCGCGGCTGGAACGAGGACGTCGTTGCCGCCCATGAGGTGAGTGCCTGCGACCCAGCCGATCTTGGCTTGCGCCAGGGTGACGCCGGCCGGCCAACCAGCCTCGACGTTCCACTTGGCCAGGATGGCGTCGAGTGCCGCCTTGACCTCGCCGTAGGCGCCGTCGCCACCGAAGGTGCCGCGGTTGGGCGAGCCTGGCAGGACAACGTGGCAGCGCTTGTCGACGTCCCCCTGGCTCAACCTTGCCAGTCCCGCGATGGTGCGCTCGACGGACCAGAGCAGCAGGCGGGCCTGCGTCTCGGTCGTTCCGGAGGCATCCGCTAGCGAGCCGGAGACACTCGGCGCGGCGAAGGGGAAGGCCAGCGTCGGCGTGAGGGCCGGCTTGAGGATCTTGACCTCGTTGCCCACGGACTCGCGCTGTTCAGTGCCGATCCAGTCGATGAGCGCGTCAATATCGCGGAAGCTCGACAGGTTCGCCGGGACCAGCCACAGGGCGGAACCAGCAGCGCCGTGCTCGGCGTAGAGCGTGCGCGCGAATTCCTTGCGGGCCTGGCTGACACGGGAGGCGGTCATGATGACGGTCGCGCCGCCCTCCAGTAGGCGCTCCACCAGCGCAGTGGCGATGGAACCAGGGGCAGCACCCGTGACCAGGGCAACCTCACCGGCGAACGCGCCGGGGGTGGTGTCCACGGCGGCCTTGGCGATGTCCTCGCGCTTCCACCAGCGCGCCTGACGCGCTAGGTCCTCGCCGGCACCGCGGAAGCTGTCCACCGGGTACTCGGCCTGGCCCAGTGCCAGGCGGGCGAGGCGCTCGCGGGCGATGGCCCAGGAGTCGTCGAAAAGCACGGCCTTGTTCGCATCAAAGGACGGCGTGACGGACTTGAGCCAACCGGAGCCGAGCTCTGCCTCGACGGCATCGATGACGGTGGTATCAGGTGCCTCGATGAGCTCCGGTTCGGAGTCCAAGCCCAGCTGGGAGAGAACCTGGCGGGCGACAGTAGCCAGCACGCCGCTCTCACCGGTGACGGTCTCGGCGAAGGCATCGAGCGCAGCGGAGTCGACCACGGCACCGCCACCGGCACCACCGGCGGCCGCGCCCTTGGACACGGATGCACCGTGGGTAGCGGCGACGGCTTGGACGGCGGCGTCGATCAGCTCGTGTGCTGCGGACTTGGAGGTAGCGCTCGCCGGCACGGTGCTCAGCGAGCCGCCGCGCACGGAGTCCTCCTCGCGGGAGCCCAGCAGAATCTCAGCCTCGACGTGGGCAACCCAGGACTCGGGCAGGCCCCAGGTGCCGGTGACGTAGTCCGCCACGGCGGTGGGCTTGAGGCCCGCAGCGCCGAAGAGCTGGCGCAGGCGCGCGCCGACGGCCTCACCCAGCACCGGGCCGAAAGCGGAGTAGCCCGGGGCGGCGGTGGCGACCTTCTCGCGCAGCGTTGCCACGTCGGCATCGGCGGCGCCATCGATGGCCGGCACGCCGATCTCCGCGGACATGTCCATGAGCAGCTGGTTACGGCGCGAGGACACACCGTTGGTCAGCTCCTCCACGGTGTCGGAGTCCGCGATCTGATCCACGCGGATCTTGTTCTGGAAGGCGAAGAGCACCATGATGGCCTCCGCCGCACCAAAGCGCAGCTCGGGGGCGTCGCCGGAGGCGGCGGCTGCGGTAGGCGCAGGAGCAGGTGCGGCAGCTGGCGCGGCCGCAGCCGGAGCCTCGGCAGCCTCGGCTGGTGCCTCGTTGGTTTGTTGTGCCTCCTCGGCGTCGGATTCCGCAGCCGGTTCGGCGGCTGGGGCTTCGGAGACGTCGGCAAGCATGACCTGCTCCTGGTCGCGCTCCACGTTGAGCACGCGGATGGTGCCCTCCGGGATGCCGGCGACGGCCAGCGAGCGGGTAGCCAGGTTGGTCAGCGTCGGGGAAGAAGCCAAGCCGACCTCGATGATCTGCTCGACCTTGCCGAAGAGGAGCTCCTGGGTCTCAATCCAGCGCACAGGCGAAGCGAACTGCCAGGACAGCAGCTCAATGAGCAGCAGGCGGGCGAGCTCGTGCTCGGAGAGGTCCTCCACCTTCAGCCCGTCCAGCTTGCCGGAGGGAGCCAGCGGTGCCACGGCATCGACGAAGTCCTGGGTCAGCTCGAAGGGGCGGGCCACCAGGTTCGGGATGTAGCGGCCTACCAGGGCGTCCAGATCCAGCTCCTGCGGCAGGAGCTCATCGAGCTTCTCCGCGAAGGCCGGAACGCCCTCGCGCAGCACGCGGGAGTGGAAAGGAACGTCGATGCCCGGGACCATGACGGCCGCGCGCGGGGCGATGGCATTGGCCTTGTCCACCAGGGCCTTGAGCCCCTTCTTGGTGCCGGCGACGGAGTACTGCTGGCCGCGGATGTTGTAGTTAACAATCTCCAGGAACTCGCCGGTGGCCTCGGCGACCTCAGCCACCCAGGCGTCGACGTTGTCGGCATCAATGCCCGCCATGTTCGGGCGCAGTGCCGCCATGGCGTATTCGGAGTTGCCCTCCGCATCGCGCGGGACCAGGCTGCCCATGGCGGAACCACGGGAGTAGACGATGTCGATGACACCTTCAAGGTCGAAGATATTCGCCAGCGAGGCTAGCGCGGTGTACTCGCCCAGGGAGTGGCCGGCGAAGTAGGAGGTCGGGGCCAGGGCGTCCTCGGCGCGCAGGCGCTCGGTCTGGGCATAGGCCACTACAGCCAGGGCCACCTGCGTGAACTGGGTCAGGTGCAGCACGCCTTGCGGGTGTCGGAAGGTGGTGCCGCGGACGGTGAGCTCCGTCGGGTTCTCATCGATGACCTTCTGGATGCTAAAGCCGAGGTTCTCGCGGGTATGCGCATCAGCACGGCGCCACGCTTCGCGCGCTGCCGGGGAGGCCTGGCGGTCGCCCTTGCCCATGCCTTCGGCCTGGATTCCCTGGCCGGGGTAGACATACGCCGTGGTCGGCGCGGCAAGCAGGGCCTGGCCGCGGGAGACCACCTCGCCGTCGATGCGGCAGGTGACTTCGAGGGCCTGGTGGATGCCCTTGCGGCCGACGCGTTCAACGGTGACCTCGATGTCATCGCCCAGCTGCACCATGCCGTACATGGAGTAGGTCCACCCCACCACGCGGCCATGGCGCCCGGCCACTTGCTGTGCGGCGGCCGAGAGCCACATGCCGTGCACCAGCGGTGCCTGTAGGTTCACCAGCTGGGCCGCGTTATAGGAAGTGTGAATCGGGTTGTAGTCACCGGAGACTAGAGCGAAGGGCGTCATGTCCTGCGGGGCGGTGACGGTGGCGCGGTCGACGAAGGAGCGCGGCGTCGGCACCACCTTGGTGGCGGACTTGCCGCCGCCCCACTCCGGTGCTTGGCTCGGTGCGGCGGTGCCGGTGGCGCGGCCACGGATGGCAAAGCGGTGCATCTGCGTGGCCACGACATCACCGGAGGCGTGGTCCTTGAGCTCCAGCTCCACCGTGACGATGCGCCCGGAGACGGATTCCTCGATGGCGGTGCAGGAGGAGGTGACGTCGATCTGGCGGCCGTCGGCAAGCTGCTCCAGCGGCACGCGCAGGTCGATGACGTGGTCCAGGTGCACCGCGTTGAGCAGGCCTTCGATGACCGGGTAGCCGTCCTCCAGGCGGCCGGAGCCGAGCGCGGCGTAGATGGCCGGCCAGCACGGGCCGACCAGAACATCCGGGGTGCCGGCCTTCTCGGCTGCAGCATCGCCGCAGGTCACCGCGCTGTGTGCGGAGAGCAGCGAGGCAGGGAAGTGGAAGGAGTAGCCCGACTCGACGGTGGGCATCTCCGTGATTTCATCGCCCTGCTCCGCCGTGGAGCCGACACCAGCCAGGCCCTCCAGGAGGGTGAAGACGGAGTTGGGCAGGCGCTCCTCGGAGACCACCGGGGAGCCACCCGTGGCTACATCCTCCGGCAGGTCCACAGGGACGGTGACCTCGCGGACGTAGAAGGGGCGCTGCTCCTCCGGCAGGTCATCCCAGTAGGAGTCGGCCGTGATGACGATCTCCCAGTTGCCCTCGGCATCCTGGCGCAGGTCGAAGGCGTTCTCATCCATCTCATAAGCCGGGTTGGCCATGAGGTGGCCGTGCCACAGCAGGGTCGGGGAAGTACGCAGGAACGCGGCCTCATCGGCGGCGGAATTCAGGCGGGAGAAAGCCTTCTGCGGGGTCGATCCCTGCTCCAGCAGCGCATCCGTGGTGGCCTGCTCGAAGCGGGCAAGCAGGTCTGCCACCGGCTCGTTCTTCTTGGTAATACCCGCCACGGCCACGGGGCCGGGGATGATGCGCACCTGGTCAGCGGTGTAGCGCTCATCCTGCGCCTGCCAGAGCGTGTCCTTGCCGAACCAGGACTTCAGGTCACCGTCCAGGGCCGGTACCCACGGCATGGGCTTGACGTGCTTGTAGTGCAGGGAAATCCACCAGGCGGCATCGCGCGCCGAGACCTCGGTGGTGCGTGCGGCGGGGTAAGCCTCCAGCAGCTTCGCTGCGGCTGCGGGGGCGTCGTGGACGTCCTCAAGGCTTGCGAAGAGGGTTTCAATCTGGCCGTGGTCCGCCGGGTTCAGGCGGGCTTCGACGCGGTGGAGGAGATCGAAGAAGCGGTCATCCCACGTCGGATCCACAAACGGGTGGGCCAGCGTCACAAAACGCTCGATCCACTCGGCGTAGGTCATGGACTCGACATCGCCGAAGTAGGGCTTGCAGGTCTTGGCCAGGGCGTCGATGATTTCCTGGCGGTGTGCCGGATACTCCTCGATGCTCAGGCTCGTAATCAGACGAGAAGCTGCGGCGAAGGAATTATCGAGGTCGTGGATATCTGCCAAAAGGTGGGACTGCGAGGATGCCACGCCGTTCGCACCGGTGCCGCGGCCTACCCAGCCGTCGTTCTGCTCCGGGCTGATACCGGCGGTGTTGACCAGCAGGTCCTTCACCGAATCAGTGGCCTTGGCCTCCTTGGTGGCCATGGCGACGGTGCCGAGGAAGACGGAGTCGACAGGCATGGCCGGCATACCGTGCTTCTTCGCCCACTCACCGGTGAGGTAGGAGGTGGCGCGGTCGGGGGAGGCGATGCCGCCGCCGACTGCCAGATAGACGTTGGGGTGCTGGCGGATTTCGGCGTAGGTATCCAGCAGCATGTCATCCAGGTTGACCCAGGAGTGGTGGCCGCCGGCGTGGCCGTCCTCGACCTGCATGATGATGCGATCCTCTGGGTAGGCCGTGGCGATGGCCAGGACATCGCGGATCTGCTTTGCGGTACCGGGCTTGAAGGAGATGAAGGGGAAACCGTCGGCGTGGAGGCGGTCCAGCAGCTCGCCGGCCTCCTCTACTTCCGGAATGCCGGCGGAGATGCACACGCCGTTGAAAGACGCACCGGCCGCGCGTGCCTTGGGCACGATGCTCGCCTGGCCGAAGTGGAGGTTCCACAGGAAGCGGTCGAAGAACATGGTGTTGAACTGCGCCGTGCGGCCCGGGCGCAGGTGCTGCTCCATTGTGGCCAGGTGGGCGCGGAAAACCTCATCGGAGTACATGCCGCCGCCGGCCATCTCCGTCCAGTGGCCGGCGTTGGCTGCCGCGGCCACGATCTCTCCATCAGCGGAGGTCGGCGTCATGCCACCCAGCATGATCGGGGACAGGCCCGTGAGATCGGAGAAGCGGGTCTGGGTATAGGTGCGGCCGTTCGGAAGCTCGATGGTGCGCGGGGCGAAGTCAGCGTAGTTCAGGGCCTTGGGCAGTTCATTGCCCGGCGTCGCCAGCGCATCGAGCTCCTGCGGGGTGGCGGCGGAGACCACCGTCACCCCGGTTCCCTGCACCACGCGGCGGGTGATGTTCGCCAAGGCGCGGTCGAGAACGATGAGATGCTCGGAGTTGAGCGCGGCCAGCGTGGCCGGCCAGTCGTGTTCGTTGACCAGGATGGCCTCGGCCTGGGTGCGGGCCTCATCCACGTCGAGGCCGCACTTCTGAGCCAGCGCCACGGTGCGCTCAGCCGCCGGCGCGAGAACCGCGTTGTGGAAGGGAAGGGCCACGGGCAGCTCATCGAAGCGCGGGCTGAGCTCATCGCCACCGATGGTGCGCTTCTCCAGCTCGGCGTTGAAGCTCTTCACGGCCTCTTCGATGGCGGTGCGGGTGGCAGCCAGGTCCTCCGGGTTGCCGGACAGCGCGAAGTGGCGGCGGCCGTTGACCACGGCGATGGCTGCGGTGCCGTGTAGGTGCTCAGTGACGAAGCTGCGCTCCAGGCCCCGGATGGACAGCATCTGGGGGCGCGGGTCGGAGCCGTTGACCGCGCTGGCTGCGGTGCCCATCAGGATGGCCAGAGCCAGGGCTTCTACTGGCTTGTCGACGGCCATCTCGCCCAAGCTTCCCTGCGAATGCCCAGCGCGCTCGTCGATGTCGACGCCGAGATCACGCAGCTGCTCGATGGCAGCAATCTGGCCAAGGACGATGCCGGGGATGGACACTGCCGGCAGAGAGTCGAGGGAATTGGGCTCGACGGAACCATCAATGAGCTGCTCGAGGCGCTCAAGTGCGCCAGGGCACGTGGAGGCAATGGTGCGTGCGGCGGGGCCGGTGAGGCTGCGGGCCTGGGCGAGGGCCTCGCGCAGGGAGTCAGCGGTGGCGGCAGTCTGCGCGGCGGTGGTGATGAAATCCTGCCAATCGGAGCCTTGTCCGGCGAAAAGCACGGCCGGGCGGGGCATGGAATGCAGCATAGTAACAGGCATCTTTCCTCTTTTGAGCTGATGGGGAACGGTTTTATGAAGAGCTGTGGGCAGGATTAGTTAGCCCTACAGAACAATCATGATGTGCCACCGTAGTCGAAGCTTTCGTGCAAAGCTGTCTCCCGCGCGGAAAATGTGAGGTTTTTCTCACGTTTGGTGGCGGGGGCACTCTTTCTCAGCGCTCGCCGCGCGAAGTTGCCCAACCTTTTGTATCCTCGGGCTCACTGCAGCGGCTCGGGGAGGAGCAGGGGTGGCTCGGCATCGGCCCGCGCAGCATGAATGAAAAGAAAAACTAGGGGGGACTATGTCTCAATCAACACCAGAGAAAACGACTAAGACACCGGCTCGGCTCAGCAAAAGCCGAGTTATCAAAACCATGACCAAGCTGGCCGGAAAGCTTGAGGAGGATTCCTCGACCGGCATGCCCACCATCAAGATTGCGGGCGGATTCTTAAGCATCGACGTCAACGAAGAGATGGGCGGCCTCTGCGTCCTTGGGTATTGGGGCGGCGCGGTGTGCTTCGACCCGGACCGGCAGCCGTTGCGTATGGAAGTCAACGATCTCAACGGCGGTGCAATATCCGGCAGCCTCGTGGCCGAGCCCTGTGGAAGCTCCGCTATGCATACCCACCTGCGGGTCTTCGCGCCGCCCTATCTGCCGTCGACGGCCACGAATGCTCAGCTCAAGAGCATTATCGCGGGCTATGCGGCCGAGATGTCAGCGGTCTTCGCGCGCTTGGATGAGCAATTTCCGGAAGATCGCTCAAAGCCGCGGAAAGGCTCTGGGCTCAAGCCGGTGTCGCCTCACTATTTCAGTGAGGCCTATGGGGTGTCAGTAGTGGGGATGTGGCGGGTACATGAACGCGCCACACGCTTGGCGATGATCGGCACGCCCATCCACGTGGTGGATAACAAGAACGGGGCCGTGAGCATCCTCATCAATGAACACACGATCACCATTGAATCCGCCCTCGATGGCTCCGGGGATATTGAGCTCAGCCTCGTCACCCCCTCCGGCCGCTGCGCGTGTGACCTGGATGCGCTCGTGCGCTGGGCTGAGTTTATGAACGATGATCAATACGTTTACTCCGCGCGCATCGAGGCGGTAAACCTCGATGGCGGCCAAGAGCAGGACCTCGTTTTGGTGACCACGGCCCGCATTCCCACGAAGTGGGGCTACACCGACGAACAGCTAGATTGGCAGCTCAGCACGTTGGTGAGCCAGCTTGTCCGGGCTGGTGAAGCGTTCTACCGAACCTTCAACCCCACGCGCGTGATGCGCTATATCGACCGCGCGGCCTAGGCGGGAGCCTCTTCTCCGAGCAGTTTCAGGAGGTCCTTCTGCACTTCGCGGCGGCGGACCTTGCCTAGCTGGTCGGAGGCCAGGTGCTCGAAGTGGTAGAAGGTGCGCGGTACCTTGTAGCGGGTCAGGCGCTCGCGGCAGTAGTCCTTGAGGCCCTCCGGATCGAGCACCGCGCCATCCTCCAGGATGATGCAGGCCACGACATCCTCGGAGCCATCCGCGCGCGGGCGGCCGACGATGGCCACGTTGGTGACGTCCGGGTGCTGGCGGATAACGTCTTCCACCTCGGCCGGGTACACATTGAAGCCGCCGGTAATGATCATCTCCTTGATGCGGGAGACGATCTTGATGAAGCCATCGGGCTCCATAATTGCCATGTCGCCCGTGCGGTACCAACCATCGTGGAAGGACTGCTCGGTGGCCTCTGGCATGTTGAAGTAACCCTTGAATACCTGCGGCCCGCGCACGAGGAGCTCGCCCGCGGTGCCATCCGGCTGGGTCTCGCTGAGGTTGTCTGGGTTGCCGATGCGCACCTCGGTATCCGGGAAGGGGATGCCGATATAGCCGGGGCGGCGGTTCTTATTGAGCGGGTTTGCGGCCACGATCGGCGAGGTTTCCGTGAGCCCGTAGCCTTCCACGAGTAGGCCACCGGTGAGTGTTTCCCATTCCTCAACGATGTCCGCTGGCAACGCCGCTGCACCCGATAGACTGTTTTCGATGCCGTGGAGATCGATGTTCTGTTCCTTGGCTGCCTCCATGACCTTGGAGTAGATCGTGGGCACACCCGGCATCCAAGTGGGGCGGCGCTTTTTCATAATGTCTAAGAGCAGCGGAATCTTTGGCGCCGGGGTGAGGACCAGCTCGCCGCCAATGTGTACGCCGAGGGCTGCGATGAGGGTGAGGCCATAGACGTGGAAGAGGGGGAGGGCAGCGAGCATGCGCTCGGGCTTCTTGCCTATTTCGGGCACCCACGCTTCTGCCATCTTCATGTTGCAGTACAGGTTGGAGTGGGTTAGCTCCGCGCCCTTGGGTCTGCCGGTGGTTCCGGAGGTGTAAAGGATTAGCGCGGTATCGTCGCGGTTGACCTTGGCATCCTGTAGCTTCTGGCCTTGTCCGCCGATGGCGCGCCCAGTGAGCGTGCTCCACGGAACGGTGTTAGGGGCGGGAACTGAAAGTTCGGCGCGCTTGTCCTTAATGATGGGAAGTGGCAAGCGCAGTAGCAGCTGCTTGGGGCGCGGCATGGCCTCGATCATGTTGACTGTAACGATCGTTTCTAGCGGCGTGGTATCACGCAGCTCCTCAAAGACCGGGCTCGCCTTATCCCAGACCACGGCCACCCGGGCAGCGTGATCTTGGAAGAGGGGCTCGAGCTCAGCCGCAGTGTAGAGCGGGTTATGCTCCACGACGGTCGCCCCGAGCTTCAAGATGGCGTAGAAGACTGCCACATGCTGGGGGCAGTTGGGGAGCGCTACGGCGACGCGGTCACCGGGGCGAATACCGAAGGCCTTGAGGCCCGCCGCGGCGGCGCGCACGTGGGTATCGAGTTCGCGGTAGGTCATTTGGTGACCAAAGAACCACGTGGCGGGCCTTTCGCCGAGCTCTTCCACGGTTTCTCGATAGGAGTCCAAGAGCGTTTCGGTACCGTAATCCAGATTGGGCTTAGTCCACTCAGGGTAATACTGGAGCCAGGCTTTCGACTCAAAAGCGGAGGAGGCCTGGGCAGGGGATTCGGTCATGTTCACGAACTCCTTAGGTGGTCAAACTTGTTATGTTTGGAACAGTATAACCAATCTGTGACAGAAGTCTCGCAAAACTTAGCAAAGTTGCTTAAAGCAGTGAACATGCAATAACCCCGGTGATGTGCGTCTATCACGCAGGGATCGCTCCGGGGCTATTGAGTGTTACTTCTCTGCCTATTTCTCCGCCTTGAGGCGCTCAAGCAGATCTGCTTGAACCTCGCGGCGGCGAATCTTGCCCAGCTGGTCCGTGGCCAGCTTCTCAAAGTGGTAGAAGGTGCGCGGCACCTTGTAGCGAGTCAGGCGCTCGCGGCAGTAGTCCTTGAGGCCTTCGGGGTCGAGCGCGGCGCCGTCGTTCAGCACGATGCAGGCCACGACGTCCTCCGAGCCGTCCGAACGCGGGCGGCCCACGACGGCGGCCTCCGCGACGTCCGGGTGGTCCAGCAGCGTTTCCTCAACCTCGCCCGGGTAGACGTTGAAACCACCGGTGATGATGATTTCCTTGATGCGGCTGACTAGGCGGATGAAGCCGTCTTCTTCCATCACGCCCATATCACCCGTGCGGAACCAGCCATTGTGGAATGCCTTCTTAGTGGCTTCCTCATCGCCGAAGTAACCCTTGAAAACCTGTGGGCCGCGGGCGAGAACTTCGCCCTCCTGGCCATCGGGCATGGTTTCATCCAGGTTGTCCGGGTTAGCGATGCGAATCTCCGTGTCCGGGAAGGGGATGCCCACGTAGCCGGGGCGGCGATCATCGCTCATGGGGTTACCCACGATGATCGGCGAACACTCCGTGAGGCCATAGCCTTCCACGAGCATGCCGCCGGTGTACTTTTCCCACTTCTCCACGGTATTGACCGGCAGGGTCGAAGCGCCGGAGAAGGCCGCGCGCACGCCGTCGAGGGAGACGTCGTTTTCTTCCGCCTTCGCCACGATGCGCTCGTACAAGGTCGGCACACCCGGCACCCACGTCGGGGTGTGCTTCTTCATCAGATCCATGATGAGCGGCATCTGCGGGCTCGGAAGCAGAACCAGCTCGCTGGCGATGAGCGGCGCCAAGGTGGCGTTCATGGTCAGGCCATAGGCATGGAAGAAGGGGAGCGCTGCGAGCATGCGCTCGGGGGAATCACCCAGGCCCGGTACCCAGTGCTTGCCCATCAAGATATTGGAGAAGAGGTTACCGTGGGTCAGCTCCGCGCCCTTGGGGCTGCCGGTGGTGCCGGAGGTGTAGAGGATGAGCGCGGTGGTGTCCTTGGTGACTTCCTCTGGGGTGATGACGTCAGAACCATCGCCGCCAATCGCGTTGCCCACGAGGGATTCCCACGGCACCGTATTCGGGGCCGGGGCGGTGAGCTGATCGCGCTTGGACTTCAGCGGCGGGATAGGCAGGCGCAGGGCTAGGCGCTGCGGAGTCGGCATCGCGTTGATCATGTTGATGGAGACGACGGTCTCCAGGGAGGTCGTCGGACGCAGCTTCTCCAAGGTGGAGGCCGTTTTATCCCACGCGATGGCGATGCGTGCGCCGTGGTTCTTAAACAGGCCCTCCAGCTCGTGGGCGGTGTAAAGCGGGTTGTGCAGCACCGCGATAGCGCCCAGCTTGAGCACGGCCCAAAACGCGGAGATGAACTGCGGGCAGTTGGGGGCGACGATGGCGACGCGGTCTCCCGGGCGCACGCCGAAGGCGCGGAGGCCGGCGGCTGCGCGGCGGACCTGCTTGTCCAGCTCGGCATAGGTCTGCGTGCGGCCGAAGAAGTAGGTTGCTGGCTTGTCGGGGTGGAGCGCGAGGTTGTTGTCGTAAACGTCGAGAAGCGTGGTGTCCCCGTACTCCAAGCTGTGCGGGGTCCACTCCGGGTAGTACTGGAGCCACGCCTTGGACTCGTATGCCGACATCGATTCACCTTTCGGTCGCGTAGGTTGAGGTACGGGCCAGTATAACGCGGCTCGTTTCGGGATACACTGGAAAATTATGCGCATCGCGATGATTTCCATGCACACCTCGCCCCTTGAACAGCCCGGTTCCGGGGACGCGGGCGGCATGAACGTCTATGTTCTCAACACTGCCCGCCAGCTCGCGCGCCTCGGCGTAGAGGTCGATATTTTCACTCGCGCTACGCGCCCCAGTCAGGGGGAAGTGGTGGACGTCGAGGAGCGCCTGCGCGTCATCAACATTGTGGCAGGGCCCTATGAAGGCCTCAGCAAAGAGGAACTGCCCACCCAGCTGGCCGCGTTCACGGGCGGCATCTTCAACTTCGCGCGCTGTTTTGAGGTGGAGTATGACGTCATCCACTCCCATTACTGGCTCTCCGGCCAAGTGGGCTGGTTGCTGCGCGATCTGTGGGATATTCCTCTCGTCCACACCGCGCACACCTTGGCTGCTGTGAAGAACGTGCACCGCACGCTCGATGACACCCCGGAAACCGAGGCGCGTCGCATTTGCGAGCAGCAACTGGTGGATAACGCTGACATCCTCGTGGTCAACACCGCCCAGGAAACCCGCGATCTGATCGAGCATTACGACGCCTCCCCGGAAAGGATCGTCGTGGTCTCCCCGGGTGCGGACACCGAGCTGTATACCCCGGGAACGGACCGCATGACGGAGCGCGCCCGCCGCCAGCTGGGCATCCCGCTGCACACCAAGGTGGTGGCGTTCGTGGGCCGCCTGCAAAAGTTCAAAGGCCCCGAGGTTCTGATTCGCGCTACCGCGGAGCTCATGGAGCGCGATCCGGATCGCCGCCTGCGCGTGGTCATCTGTGGTGGGGCTTCCGGGGCGAATTCCTCTC
The DNA here is from genome assembly GCF_001814885.1 of Corynebacterium sp. HMSC068G04. Lineage (NCBI taxonomy): Bacteria > Bacillati > Actinomycetota > Actinomycetes > Mycobacteriales > Corynebacteriaceae > Corynebacterium > Corynebacterium sp. HMSC068G04. The sequence goes on from NZ_KV818319.1 coordinate 33,555, forward strand.
CGGATACCTATCACAATCTGGCCCGTGAGCTGGGGGTGGAGCGTGTGGTGCGTTTCCTCAGCCCGCGCCCGCCGCAGGAGCTCGTGGCCATCTACCAGGCCGCGGACATCGTCGCGGTTCCCAGCTATAACGAGTCCTTCGGGCTGGTGGCCATGGAGGCGCAGGCCTCCGGAACGCCCGTGGTGGCCGCGGCCGTCGGCGGGCTGCCCATCGCCGTCGCGGACGGTGACACGGGCTTGCTCGTCCACTCACACTCAGCGCAGGACTGGGCGGACGCATTGGAGCAGCTGCTTGACGACGATCCCCGCCGCATCGCCATGGGCGAAGCCGCCGTCGATCACGCCCAGCAGTTCAGTTGGGCAGCGGCCGCCACCCAGTTGGAGAATATTTACGCCGATGCGATGAGTATCGAGATTCCGGATTGCCACGCGCGCCGGGCAATCGGATATTAATCCCACACAAGTGGGCATAAACCCACACTTAGGGGTGATGTGCTCGGGTTCACAGGCGGGCTGTCGAAAAACGTGGCATGCTGGTGTTTATGAGTAACGGAAAGCTGATTCTACTTCGACACGGACAGTCCGAATGGAACGAGTCCAACCAGTTCACCGGTTGGGTTGACGTCAACCTCACCGCCAAGGGCGAGGGCGAGGCCAAGCGTGGCGGCGAGCTGCTCAAGGAACAGGGCATCTTGCCGAATATCGTCTACACCTCCCTGCTGCGCCGTGCCATCCGCACCGCCAATATTGCACTCAACGCGGCTGACCGCCACTGGATCCCGGTTGTGCGCGACTGGCGCCTCAACGAGCGCCACTACGGCGCCCTGCAGGGCCTTAACAAGGCAGAGACCAAGGATAAGTACGGCGAGGAGCAGTTCATGGCATGGCGCCGTTCTTACGGCACCCCGCCGCCGGAGCTGGAGGACTCTTCCGAGTACTCCCAGGCCAACGACGTCCGCTACGCCAACCTGGAGACCGTCCCGCGCACCGAGTGCCTGAAGGACGTCGTCGAGCGCTTCGTCCCGTACTTCGAGGAGGAGATCCTTCCGCGCGCCAAGAAGGGCGAGACCGTTCTCATCGCCGCGCACGGTAACTCCCTGCGTGCGCTGGTCAAGCACCTAGACCAGATCTCCGATGAGGAGATTGCCGGCCTCAATATTCCGACCGGTATCCCGCTGGTTTACGAGATCACCGAGGACGGTTCGGTTGTGAACCCGGGCGGCACGTACCTGGATCCGGAAGCTGCTGCTGCCGGCGCCGCTGCCGTGGCTGCCCAGGGCGGAAAGAAGTAACCGCCCAGGAAGCTGCGTGCTGCGCACGATCCCCAGGGAGCCTATACTCCTTGGGGATTCTTTCTAGGGGTGTGAATGATTGTGGAACTGGTACTCGCTTTCCTCGCCGGTGTGGTGGCCTGCGGCCTGGCCATACCGGTGATCACCCGGATCCGTGAACGGATGGAGCGCCGCCGCGTCCGCGATGCAGACGCTAACCAGGTCACCAGTGTTAGCCAGGTTCTGCACCTAGCCGTGGGTGGTTCCCCATCTGGAATGACTGTGCTTTCGCGCACGAAAGAGGTCATCTTCTCTAACCCCGCTGCCCATGAAATGTCGATGGTGCACGACCGCGCGGTGAACCCCGACATTTGGAAGGTCGCGGAAGAGGTCTTCGAAGACAAAGAGACCCGCACGCTGGACCTTGCTATCCCCAAACGGCGCACCGGCAACCGCGTGATTCAGGTGCGCGCAGTGGTCCAGCCGCTGACGCTCAACGATGATCGCTTCGTCATCGTCTACGGCACCGACGAATCCGAATCGGTGCGCATGGAATCCGCTCGTCGTGACTTCGTGGCCAACGTGTCGCACGAGCTGAAGACCCCGGTGGGCGGCATCGCCCTGCTAGCCGAGGCGCTCCTCCAGGACACCGGGGACCCCGAGCACGTCGAGTACTTCGGTAGCAAGGTGCAGAAGGAAGCGGCGCGCATGGCGGACATGGTCAGCGAGCTCATCTCCCTGTCCAAGTTGCAGGGGGCGGAGGCCCTCCCGGAGATGGAGCCGCTCGACCTCGATGAGGTCATTGATGAGGCCATCACCCGCAATCAACTCGCTGCCGATTCCCACCACAACCAGCTCACCCGCGGCGATTCCGCAGGCGTCAAGGTAATGGGAGATAAGTCCCTCTTGGTCACGGCGATTTCTAACCTGATCTCGAACGCCATCCACTATTCGCCGGATGATCTACCGGTGTCGGTAACGCAGAAGGTGGTCGGCGAGAAGGTCGTTCATATTCGAGTTACGGATCGCGGCATCGGCATCGCCCCGGAGGACCAAAAGCGCGTGTTTGAACGCTTCTTCCGCGTGGACAAGGCGCGCTCCCGGCAGACCGGCGGAACGGGCCTGGGCCTGGCCATTGTGAAGCACGTCGTGGCTAATCACGGCGGCAACATCAAGCTGTGGTCGCGCCCCGGAACTGGCTCGACGTTCACTATCGAGCTCCCTATATACGCCGAAGAGAAGCCAGCAGATAATCTTATTAACCGGGATAATATAGAAGACGGAGCCGTCAGCTCTGCCGCCCCTGGTTTGCAGCGCGCCGTGGCGCGTGTAGCAGCTCGTCGAAAGGATAAAGCGCAATGACCACCATCCTCATCGTTGAAGATGAAGAGTCGCTGGCCGATCCCCTCGCCTTCCTCCTCCGAAAGGAGGGATTCGACGTACTCCTCGCCCCGGATGGGCCCAGCGCGCTCGAACAGTTTGCGGCAAATAAAGTAGACATCGTCCTGCTGGACCTTATGCTGCCGGGAATGTCTGGAACCGACGTCTGCAAGCAATTGCGCACGACGTCCTCCGTTCCGGTGATTATGGTGACCGCGCGCGACTCAGAGATTGACAAGGTCGTGGGCCTGGAGCTCGGCGCGGATGATTATGTGACCAAGCCTTATTCCTCCCGCGAGCTCATCGCCCGCATCCGCGCGGTGCTGCGCCGCGGCCACGACGTTTCCTCTGACAACGCCGAGGAGGAACCGGACGATCAGATTCTAGAAGGCGGCCGTGTGCGCATGGATGTCGAGCGACACACCGTGCTCGTCGCCGGTGAACCGGTCTCCATGCCGCTCAAGGAATTCGACCTTCTCGAGTACTTGCTGCGCAACGCTGGGCGCGTGTTGACCCGCGGACAGCTCATCGACCGCATCTGGGGCGCCGACTACGTGGGTGACACCAAGACTCTCGACGTTCATGTCAAGCGCCTGCGCTCCAAGATCGAAGCCGAGCCTTCCCACCCGCAGCAGCTCGTGACGGTGCGCGGCCTCGGCTACAAGTTCGAGGCTTAAGCGCGAGGATCCGCCGGGTGCCGCGGGAAGTCGACCCCGGAGCGCGCCCGGGCCTCGCAGTGTGTGGCCAGAATCTCGTAGCTCTCCTCGCCGAGTAGCGCGATGAGCTCGGTTTTCTGCGACTTCCACAGTGGTTCATCCGCTATGTGGCAGGAGGGATCCGCCGAGCAATACCAATCGAAGTCCTCGCCGCCGTTGCCCCACCCGCGACGGTCATATTCGCCGATGGTGGTGCGCAGGATTTCCTCCCCGTCGGGGCGCTCCTCATAGTCTTCGTGCCGGCGAATCGGCAGCTGCCAGCATACTTCGGGCTTGACCACGGTAAGCTCCTCGCCTGCCTCGAGCGCCCATTGGTGGATAGCGCAGCCCGCCCCCGTGGGCCAGCCGGCACGGTTAGCGAAGATACAGGCGCCGTCGACAAGCGGCGTCTTTAGCGCCGGTTCCGGCTCGCCATCGTCGCCGTCGAGCTCATCCCATTCCAGCCAGGGTTCCAGCTCCTCGGGCTCACCGTGTTGAAGGAACTCATCTACCCCCTCAGGGCGGTGCTGCCAGAAGCGGGCGGGCATGCGGGAGACGGCGTCGTGAAGCTGCTCCCTGTCTGTCTCATCAGCCATGTAGGCGCCGTGGACGCAGCAGCCGACGTCGGGCTGTTGCTTATCGATGCCGTGGCACCTCTCGGTTCCAAACTGGCAGGCATAGTGCGATTCGAGCCAGGTCAGGTCGATAGAGAAGACATGGAGTGGATCGTTCGGATCCGTAAATTCAAACCACTCTCTGGGGAAGTTGGGGGCCTTTTCGCGGCCGGCCAAGATGGATGCTGCCGCGGGGGAGGAGGCAGGAAAACCCAGGTAAACTTCATTCGATTTCGGGCGATTCACACCTACCCACGGTAGACCTACTACTCTGGAGGCGTGCGATTAGGTGTATTAGACGTCGGAAGTAATACCGTCCATCTTGTTGCGGTCGACGCCGCAACCGGTGGGCGGCCTTCGCCGATGAGCGATTGGAAGACCCCGCTGCGTCTGGTGGAACAGCTAGACAAGGACGGCAACATCCACGAGAAGGGCATGAAGAAGCTCATTTCCGCCGTGGGTGAGGCCGCTGAGCTGGGCCAGAAGCTGGGCTGTGATGAATTCATCGCCTTTGCTACCTCCGCCGTGCGCTCGGCCACGAACTCGGCCAAGGTCCTTGACGAAGTGGAAAAGCAAACCGGCGTGCGCCTAGAGATCCTGTCGGGCGAAGAGGAAGCGCGCTTGACCTTCCTGGCAGCGCGTCGCTGGTACGGCTGGTCCGCTGGCCGCATTACCAACCTCGATATTGGTGGTGGCTCGCTGGAGCTATCCACCGGTACCGACGAGCATCCGGAGATGGCCTTCTCCCTCGACCTGGGAGCTGGCCGCCTGACCCACAACTGGTTTGATACGGACCCGCCGGAGAAGTCCAAGGTGAACTTGCTGCGGGATTACATTGACGCGGAACTGGTCGGCGTGGCCGATAAAATGCGCGCACTGGGCCCCGCTGGTTTGGCCGTAGGAACTTCGAAAACCTTCCGCACGCTGGCTCGTTTGACCGGTGCCGCACCGTCATCGGCGGGTCCCTACGTCAAGCGCACCCTCACTGCACCGGGTCTGCGCCAGCTGATTTCCTTCATCTCTCGTATGACTGCAGCTGACAGGGCAGACCTTGAGGGTGTAAGTTCTACCCGATCGCATCAGATCGTCGCCGGCGCGCTTGTTGCCGAGGCGAGCATGCGTGCCCTGGGAATCGAAAAGTTGGAGATCTGCCCCTGGGCTCTCCGAGAAGGTGTCATTTTGCGCCGTACCGATAAGGGACTGGAATAGGAAAGAAACGTGGCTGACAAGAAACAGTTGACAGTTGCGGAGCTGCTGGCCCGTAACGCGAAGAACCGACCCGGCGAGGAGAAGACCCCGCGCCGCCGTCGTCGCAGCCTTGATGAAGGCGGCATCTCGGTTGCGGAGCTGACCGGCAATCTTGAGAGGGTCAAGGCAACTCCGGCCGAGGCAAAGCACTCCAGCGTCTCCATTGACGAAACGGCCCCGGTCATTCCTGCACCGAAGAAGGAGCAGAAGGAACAGCCTAAGCAGGAGACTCCTCAGCAGGAGGAATCCAAGAAGAAGGCTGACAAGCCTCAGGCTGCTGCTGTCCCAGTAGAGAAGTCAGCTGAGCCGGAGACCAAGCGCTCCCAGCCCTCTGATGAGGACACGCGTGTTATCCAAAAGGTCAAGGACGAGCCTAAGGAGAAGGCTGAGGCAAAGAAGACTGAGGCTAAGGCCGAGTCGAAGGTCGAAGAAAAAACCGACGATAAGGTCGAAACAAAGGTCGCTGACAAGACCGCACCACAGGCTGCGGTAGCAACCGAGGATGACACCGTCACCACCGGTGAGCTCGAGGCAGTGGATCAGGACCTTGAAGAATACGACGAGGACTACCACGACGAAGAGGAGGGCAAGCTCAACCCCTTTGCCGTCGTCCTGCTCGCCCTCGTGGGTATCGTGCTCGGTGCCATCGTGTTCAAGGGCTTTGAAATTCTCTGGGACCGCTTCGACCGCCTCGTCGTCGTTGTGCTCGGCGTCGTTGTCACCGGCGTCATCGTCGGAATCGTCCACGCACTGCGCACCAGCCGCGATGGTTTGTCGATGTTCCTCGCAGCCGTCGCTGGCCTCGTGCTTACCTTCGGCCCGCTGCTCGTTGTGATGTAAGCACCTGTTCCACAAGACACTTTCTATAAGGCATCTGTCAGAAGGCATCTGTACCCCTGGAAAACGCCTTCTGACAGATGCCTTTTGTATGCGCGGGGTCAACCTGCGGGCAAAGCCTTGACCTGGTGGCCGCGTTCCAGCCTTTCTGGCACCCTGGGATGCATGACAAAAATTGCAGTACTTGGTGGAGGACAAATCGGCGAGGCCCTAGTTTCCGGGCTGGTGAATGCAGGCTACGAGGCCGCAGACATTGTGGTGACTAACCGCCGCTCCGAGCGCGGTGAGGAGCTGAAGAACGCTTACGGTGTGAGTGTTACCAGCGATAACGCCGCGGCGATCGACGGCGCCGACTACATCTTTGCGTGTGTGAAGCCCTATGCCATCGTCGAGCTTCTCGAGGGCCTCGACATCCCCAAGACAGCTGTGGTCGCCTCCATGGCGGCTGGTCTGACCCTCGACACCCTGGAGAAGGCCGCCGGTGAGGGCGTTCCCGTCGTCCGCGTCATGCCGAACACTCCCATGCTGGTGGGCAAGGGCATGTGCACCTGCGCGGGTGGTGCCCACGTCACGAAGGAGCAGCTCGACGGCGTGGTCAAGCTGCTGGAGGCCGTCGGTGAGGTCGCCGTCATCGAAGAAAAGCACATTGATGCCGCTACCGCCCTGGCGGGTTCTGCGCCTGCCTACTACTTCCTGGTCACCGAAGCGCTCATTGATGCCGGCGTCCAACTCGGCCTCACCCGCGACGTTGCCGAGAAGCTGGCCACCCGCACTGCACAGGGCGCGGGTGAAATGTTGGCTGAATCCGGTAAGGATCCGGTCGCTTTGCGCGCAGGGGTAACCTCCCCGGGGGGAACCACTGCCGCTGCCCTTCGCGAGCTCGAGGAGTCCGGACTTCGAGGCGCCTTTTTCCGCGCCGCTGAGGCATGTTCCCAGCGTGCGCAGGAACTTGCCTAGAGTTCTCCACCGCCCTGGGAGCGATGTGACACCTGTTGTCATTCGGGCTTGATGGGGAACAACGGTGCGAAAGAGGAAAAAATTAGCACTTGGGTCGCATTAGTCACAGGTTTCACGCTAAGCTGGCAGGAGCGCGTGCGTGATAGTCCTGTGGGAGGGGAAGCCTACAGCGCGTCACGTGCTGAAGGGTTAAATAAACTATGACGAATGAAGATAAGGGAACCTTCCTGACCATCGCCGAAGTTGCGGAGATCATGCGTGTCTCCAAGATGACGGTGTACAGGTTGGTTCATGCAGGTGACATGCCGGCAGTGCGCGTGGGACGCTCGTTCCGCGTTCACGAATCCGCCGTCAAGGAATACCTTGAGGCTTCCGTGTACGGAGCCTAGCGCGCACCTCTCTCTGACAGCGCCCACCACTGCGGACCCTCGCGGTCCACGGCGGTGGGCGCTGCCGTTAGTTTTGGTGCTGGGCAGGCCACTAGGTAAGATGGTGAACATTCGTTTCGGCACTGGTATGCCTGTGTCTCCCCGTTTCGCGGGGCCGCCTCGAGTGCACCGTGGGTGGTTTTATTCCAGGCGTTGCCGGCCGGGTTACGTACGTACTGATACCGAAAGTGAGGAAACCTGCTATGGGTTCTGTCATCAAGAAGCGCCGCAAGCGCATGTCCAAGAAGAAGCACCGCAAGATGCTTCGCCGCACCCGCGTTCAGCGCCGTAAGCTGGGCAAGTAAAGCTTCGCCTGCAAACTCCCCGCATGGTCCTTTTGGGATCGTGGCGGGGAGTTTCTGTTATCTTTTCTCCTTCCCGTCATTTCAGATGACCGCGCCGTCGTTTCAAACGACGACACCGCTTAGAACGGAATATCTTCCTGCGGGGTGCTGGGGGTGCGGGGTTCCTCGGCAGCGTCGTGCGCGTTGTGAGCCTCTTGTGCTTCCTCGTAGGCGCGCTCGCGGGTGGCCGTGATCTTTTGGGCTACCGTCTGGGCCCAACGCTTCGTCTTCTTTGCCAGCGGGCCAGTCGGCTCCGTCATGGCCCACGTTCCGTCCTCGTAGAGCCACACGATGTCCCCAGTATGCGGATCCATGATGTAGTGCGCGCGCCCATCAGTCTTCATGTTGTGGTGGTGCTGGCACAGGCTGGCCAAGTTGCGCGGGTGCGTGGCGCCACCATCGGCGTAGTTAATGCGGTGGTCCATTTGGCACAGGTAGGCCGGCCGGTTGCATCCCGGAGCGCGGCAGGTGCCGTCCCGGCCCTCCACGTATTTGCGGATGAGCTCTGAACAAACGTAGCTGGCTGACTCCGGCGGCTGCGAGGAAAGGTCGCGCGTGCGTGTTGCGGGAATGTCCTGTGACGTCCAACCATGCCCTTGGACGAAGGTGGGAGCGTTGTCGATATCGCTGGCTTGATAGGTGTGCAGAATGACGGTCGCGGGCGGAGAGATACTGCCGGCGATGAGCTTCTTCAGGGCATCGGCCTGTGAAAGGCCGTTTTCCTTTGCTGCCTGCTTGATGTAGCCATCCAAAATCATGCCCGTGGCGCTATCGGTATTGAGCTCGAGGATGCCGCGCTCGCCAGTATCGGTAAAAGTATATGAGTCCTTCTTCGGGGAATCGCGGAAGGAAAAGGACTTGTTGATGCTCTTGCAGATATCGCGCACCTTGCGCCCAATCTGCGCCGGGGTAGGAAAGACCTGGTTCGGTGAGGTAGGGGTGAAGAAGGTGGCAAGGGCGTCGTCGATAAGCGCGAGTGTTTCCGCAGGCAGCGCGCCCAGTTTGGTCAAGGTGCGGTCGATGGTGATGAGCGCTTTCATATCGAGCAAGAACTGACTGTCTTGCAGGGCCTTGACCTGCGGTAGCTCCGTGAGGCGGTGCACGGCTAGACAGCATTCACTAACGGTGTAGTCCCCGACGCCAAGCTTGGTGACGAGCCTCTGGCACGCGACACCGAAATCCTCATCGAGGTCTGGCATGGCAGCTACCCACGAGCGGTAGTCTGCACGGCGAGCGGCGCTGCGCTCCACGGCGAGGGCGCAGTCAGGGTTCATATGGGAAAAGTAGGCGGTTTGGGTGGCGGTATTCACGGTATCCCCCGGGTTTGACGTGTCGATGATATGTTCTAAACGAACTATAAAACATGTCCCGGACATCTATCTCTACCAGGCATTATTGGGATATCTGGGTGAGAGTTATGGATCGTGTATTTGTCACTATAAACCGAGTGGGGAGTGTCATCCTTCTCACCCCACAGGAGCTCATCGCGTACGTAAAATGGCGAACTATGTTGCCTCGACTCCTCACTCTTGACAGCCTGGTTATTTCGCAGACCAAGTCCTTCATGCAGGATGAATTCCTGATCGCCGATGACGAGGGCGTGCCCGTCGGGACGATTCTGCAGTCGACGAGCCTGAAGGACATGTTCTTCAAGGCCTCCCGCAGCCTTCAAGTTGCCTTCACGGATGAGCAGGGAAACCCGCAACAGCCGCTCATGGTGATCAAGGATCCGCCCAACTTCGTGCAGGATACCTATGAGGTGTATCTGCCGGGCGTCGAGAAGCCCATGGCGATCGTGACCAAGCGGTTTGCCATGTTCAAGACGCGCCTGAGCCTAGAAATGGAGGGCTTCCCGGAGATCGAGATTGAAGGCGATGTCTGGGATTGGAATATCACGATTACCAGCCAGGGGCAGCCGCTGGCAGAGGTGCGCAACGAGTGGGGAGGCGTGGGCAGGTTCCTAGCCGGTAAGAATACCTACCGCCTCAGCATCGCGCCGGGGCTCGACCCGCAGCAGCATGCAGGGTTGATTGGTGCGGTCATGTGCATGGACATGCTGCGCACTAAGGCTCAAAACAGCAGTTAGCGGCGCACGAACCGCCAGCTGCCATAGGAGAAGAGCGCGGTGGCGAGTGCCGGGAGGCCGTAGGTGCGCACGGCCTTGCGTACCGAGCGGTAGTCGCGGATGAGCCAGCCTTTTTCTTCGGCGATATCGCGCAACTTGGAATCCGGGTTAATGGCCACGGGGGTCCCCACCATGGAGAGCATCGGGACATCGTTGGCGCTGTCGGAGTAGGCAGTGCAACGCTCAAGGTCGAGGTTCTCCAAGGTGGCCAGCGCTGCCACGGCGTGCTTTTTACCTGGGCCGTGGAGGATATCGCCGACGAGGCGGCCGGTGAAGCGACCATCTTTAACCTCCGCCACGGTGCCGAGCGCGCCCGTGAAACCGAAGCGCTGCGCCAGAATCTGCGCCAGCTGCACGGGGGTGGCGGTGACCAGCCACACCTGCTGGCCGGCGTCGAGGTGCATCTGCGCCAGCTGCTTCGTGCCCGGGTAGGCCTTCCGGGCCATCGATTGGTCCACGATGCTCTCGCACAAGGCCACCATCTCATCTACCGAGCGGCCCTTGACGAACTCGAGCGCCTGCACGCGCCCAGCAGCCACGTCGGCGGCATTCTCCGATCCGGAAATGCGGAACTTGAGCTGCTTCCAGGCAATGGGCAGAATTTCTGAGAGCTTGAAGTAGCGACGCCGCGCGAGGCCCAAGGCAAAGGACACGAGCGAGGACCCTTGGACCAAGGTGTTGTCCACATCAAAGAAGGCTGCAGCGCCGGCGTCTTGGGGGATGTCTGGGTCGGGCTCGGTTATGGAGCGCGACCCCGCCGATTCGAAGGAACCCTGGACGGAATCGATGCCAGAGGAGAAGGCATCCAGGTCGATGCCGAAGAGGTGCTCCACGGCGGCGGCTGCCGACGCCTCACCGGCCGTACGCTGGTGCTCTTCGCCGAGCGGGGCGAAAGCCTGTTGCTCCAGGAAATTGCGCAAGTTTCCCCTGCTAGCGGTCCAATTGGCAAGGAACTCGCGGGGAGAATCGGGCATACCAGGAGGGAGCGGGAGGGGCACGCGTTCAGCTTTCATAGGGTGGGCGGACTAACGTGTCCATAGTAAACCGCGAAACGTTCTACGTCCTACCGAGGAGAGCTTTATGTCCCACGTCGTCGAACTGATGGTGCGTACCACGTGCGGCTCCTGCGCGCGCGTTCTGGAGCAGATTACCCCGGTGGTCCGTCACGCTGGGGCAGAGCTTAAAGTGTGCAACGTCGATGAGGATGCGGAGCTGGCCATGGAATACGGCGATCGCGTTCCTGTTGTGGTTATTGATGGAGAGGAATTCTCCTGCTGGGAAGTGGACAATGAGGAGCTAGCGCAGGCGCTGGCGGACTAGCTTTCTGTGGGCACTTCCGTGAGTTTCGGAAACGAGATGACAACTAGTAGTCTTTTGGATGATCTATGTCATCCAAAGGGATGATGCAAAACTGGAGGGTTGTGCATGAGTGTGCTCGTCGTGGGCATGTCGCATCAGTCGGCGCCGGTGGCGCTGCTGGAAAAGCTGAGCATGGACGAGACCGTGCAGAATGACACTTGCCGGGCCATGGTGTCGGCGGGCTCGCTGAGCGAGGCGATGATTATCTCCACCTGCAACCGCCTCGAGGTATACACCGTCACCAACTCTTTCCACACCGGGGTCCAGGATGTCGTGCGCAACCTCGCTGACGTTTCCGGGGTGGAGGAGGAGAAGCTGCGCTCCTATCTCTATGTGCGCTATGCCGACGCCGTCGCTGAGCACCTCATGATGGTGGCCTCAGGCTTGGACTCGATGGTGGTAGGGGAGCAGCAGATCATCGGCCAGGTGCGCACCGCCTACCAGTTTGCTTCGGAGCAAGGAACCGTCGGCCCGCGCATCCATGCGCTGGCGCAGTCCGCGCTGCGCACCGGCAAGCGGGTGCATTCCGAAACCGAGATCGATGAGGCGGGCTCCTCCATGGTCTCCTTTGCTTTTGATCAGGCGCTGAGCCGCATGGGCAGGGAAGATCTCGCGGGCAAGCGCGTGCTCATCTTGGGCGCAGGCGCGATGGCCTCGCTCGCGGCAACGCACGCGGGGCGCCTGGGTGCGCAGCTAATTATCGCGAACCGCACCATTGCCCGTGCGGAGCGCGTGGCACAGCATGCCCATGAGGCGGGCGTGTACGCGGACGTTATCGACTTCTCGGAGCGCGCCCAGGCCCTGCGCGATGTGGACGTGGCAATTTCCGCCACGGGAGCCCAGGGCTTCACTATTACGGCGGCCGACGTCGAGCGCTATCACGTAGCCGACCGCGAGCTGATGCTCGTGGATCTCTCTCTGCCGCGCGATATTGATGACGCTGTGGCAGAGGTCGAGGGAGTCGATCTGGTCAACATCGAGAGGCTCAGCAACTCCCTGCAGGCAGCCGATACCGACCTGGCCGCCGGTACCAGCCCGCACGCGCAGGCGCGGCGCATCGTCAGCGAAGAGCTGGAAGCCTATGCCTCTGAGCAACGCGTCCGCGACGTCGTCCCGGCGGTCTCAGCTCTGCGCAAGCGGGCCGCGAACCTGGTCCAGTGCGAGGTAGCGCGGCTGGAGCAGAAGCACCCGGAGCTGGATGAGCGCCAGATGGGAGATATCAATCGCGCCCTCAAGCGCGTTGCGGATAAGCTGCTGCACGAGCCCACGGTCCGCGCGAAGCAGCTCGCGGCGAACTCTGGCACCGTGAGCCACGAGACCGCACTGCAGGAGCTTTTTGGACTCCACCTGGAGGGCAGCGGCGTCGCCGTGGACGTGGCGGAGCTGCCGGACGCCGCGCAGATGGAAGCCGCGGAAAGCACTAAGGAAGAAAAGGACGCATAGATGTTGAAGATCGGTACCCGAGGATCCCTCCTGGCCACGACTCAGTCGGGCCACGTGCAAGAGTGGCTGCAAGAGGAAGGCTATGAGGCTGAGCTGCACATCGTCACCACGCAGGGTGACGTCAATATGGCTCCCGTGGAGCGCATCGGCGTGGGCGTGTTTACCCAGGCCCTGCGTGAGGCCGTCGCCCGCGGCGAGTGCGAGATCGCAGTGCACTCTTTTAAGGACCTGCCCACGGCTGCCGACGAGCGCTTCGACCTCGTGGTTCCGCAGCGCCAGGACGTGCGCGAAGCACTTATTGCCCGCGATGGCCTGACCCTCAAGGAACTGCCGGAGGGCGCGCGCGTGGGTACGTCTGCCCCGCGCCGCATCAGCCAGCTGCGCGCGATACGCCCAGACCTGGACATCCGTCCGCTGCGCGGCAATATTGATACCCGGATGGGCAAGGTCACCAGCGGCGAGCTCGACGCCGTCCTCTTGGCCTACGCCGGCCTCGTGCGCGCGGGTTACGCGGATCGCGCCACCGAGGTCTTCGATCCGGAGATCTTCATGCCCGCGCCCGCGCAGGGTGCCCTGGCCATCGAGGCGGTCAAGGGGACCGAGGCGGCGAAGGCCATCGCCCTGCTTGCCGACGCCCCCGCTACCGCCGCCACCCGCGCCGAGCGCACCGTACTTTCCCAACTGGAGGCTGGGTGCACCGCGCCGGTGGCCGCTACCTCCCACTGGGAGGGCGATCAGCTTGTCGTGCGCGGTGGGGTCTTCGCTCTCGACGGCTCCCGCCAGCTCATCGCTCAGGCTCAGGGAACAGCGGACGAGGCTGAAGAATTGGGGCGCGCGGTCTCCAAGGAGCTCTTCGCGCAGGGAGCTGCAGACCTACTGGCAGCGGAGTAATCGCACGTAGATTTTTGGTTTCGGGCCTTTTCCTTTAGTGTGTATCTAGCACACGATCATTGAGAGCAATGATTAAGGGCCCCTTAACTCGCGAGTGAGGGGCTTTCTTATCTCCATCCCGCGCCTGCCACGCTTCGGCGCCGGGGCACTCGGAACCCACAAACTAGAAAAGAACCTTATGAGCAATGCCGTGCCGGATACCCAGCCTGAGCTGGGTAAGTCTGATCTGGGCAAAGTCGTCTTCGTCGGTGCCGGCCCAGGTAATCCTGATCTGCTGACCGTCCGCGCCCGCGAGGTTCTGGAGACCACCGCTAACGTTGTCACCGACGCGGGGGTTTCGCAGGGCGTGCGCGACATGGTGGCGCAGCAGGTGCCGGTTCCGCAGGAGCTTCTCGACGCCGCCGAGGAAGAGTACGAGCGCATCTGCGCCGCGGCCAAGGAAGCGGGCGCGCGCCGCAAGCCGCCGCGCCCAGCACCGCCGACGGCGGCGGTCTTTGAGGAGGTCGAGGGGGACGTCGTCAAGCAACTGCGTAACGCGCTCGAGCGCGCCGAGGGCCACGACGTGATCCGCCTGGTTACCGGTAACCCGCTCAACCGCGAATCCATCAAGGCGGAGATTACCGCCGTGGCCAACGCAGGCATGGAATTCCAGGTGGTTCCGGGCATGTCTCTGCCTTCGACGGTTCCCTCCTTTGCGGGCATTGCTCTCGGTGCCACGTACACCGAGGCTGATATCACGCAAGGGGCGGACTGGGACGCGCTGGCCACCGCGACGCAGCCGCTGGTTTTGCAGGCCACGGCGGATGACCTGCCGGTCATTTCCGCCGAGTTGGTGGAGCGCGGAATGCCCGCGGAGACGGAAGCATATGTCACCGTTCACGGCACCACGCGCCTGCAGCGCACCCACGAGACCACGCTGGGCACGCTGGGCAAACTTGATGCGGAGCTGCCGGGCGAGCTCGTGGTCACGCTGGGTCGCAGCTTTGATGATCGCTCGAAGTACTCCTGGTGGGAGAACCGTTCGCTCTATGGCTGGCGCGTGCTGGTGCCGCGCACGAAGGAGCAGGCCGCGGCGATGAGCGCCCGTCTGGCTGGTCACGGCGCTATCCCGCAGTCGGTGCCCACCATCTCCGTGGAACCGCCACGCAATCCGGCGCAGATGGATCGCGCCATCAAGGGTATCGTCGAAGGCCGCTACAAGTGGGTCGTGTTCACCTCCGTCAATGCGGTGAGCGCGGTGTGGAAGAAGATTGCGGAACTCGGCCTCGATGCCCGCGATTTCGCCGGCGTGCACCTCGCCGCGGTGGGGCAGAAGACCGCCGATGCGATTCGCTCTAAGGGCATGGTCCCGGAGCTGCTGCCGCCGGCAACGAAGCAGAACGCCGAGGGTCTCGTCGAGGTTTTCCCAAACTATGTTGAAGACATCGACGCTGTGGGGCGTGTGCTGCTGCCGCGCGCCGATATTGCAGGCGAGGCGCTGGTGACTGGCCTGCTGGACTTGGGCTGGGAAGTCGATGATGTCGTGGCCTACCGTACCGTTCGTGCGGCCCCGCCGGCCGCGGAGATCCGCGACATGATCAAGACTGGCGGTTTCGACGCCGTGGCCTTTACCTCGCCGTCGACGGTACGCAACCTCGTCGGCATTGCCGGCAAGCCGCATGCCCGCACCATCATCGCCTGCATCGGCCCCTCCACCAAGGCGGCGGCCGAGGAAGTGGGCCTGCGCGTGGACGTGGTCCCGGAGGTCGCGGACGTGCCGATGCTTGTCGACGCCCTCGCTGACCACGTCGCGGCCCTGCGCGCTGCCGGCAACCTTCCTGCTCCGCGCAAGAAGCGCCGCTCGCGCAAGAAGACGGCGTAGACCGCTTCTGGGCGGGCAGGAGAGGGGCGACTAGAGTCGAGAAGGTAGTTCAATTTTCTCGTAGCTCAAAGGAGAGTTTTTACTCATGAGCATTGCTCGCCGCCCCCGCCGCCTACGTCAGAACCCGGCTTTTAGGGATTTGGTTGCGGAAACCTCGCTGCGCCCCTCCGACCTCATCCTCCCGATGTTCGTGGTCGACGGTCTGAACGAACCCCGTGATATCCCCTCCATGCCGGGCGTGCAGCAGCACAGCCTGGATTCCCTCAAGCGTGCCGCGCACGAGGCCCTCGATGCGGGCGTGACCTGCGTTGACCTCTTCGGCGTGCCGCGCGAAGAGGATAAGGACGCGACCGGCTCCGTGTCCTGGGACCCGCAGGGCATCCTCAACGTGGCGATTGCGGAGCTGCGTCAGGAATTCGGCGATGACCTCATCGTCATGGCGGATACCTGCCTCGACGAGTTCACCTCCCACGGCCACTGCGGCGTGGTCGATGACCAGGGCCGCGTGCTCAACGATGAAACCGTGGAGCTCTACCAGGATATGGCCCGCTCCCAGGCCCGTGCTGGCGCGCACATGGTCAGCCCTTCCGGCATGATGGATGGTCAGATTGCCGCGATCCGCGAGGCCCTCGATGAGGCCGGCCACGAGGATGTTGCCATCATGGCCTACTCGGCCAAGTACGCTTCGGCCTTCTTCGGCCCCTTCCGCGATGCCGTGGGCTCCTCCCTGGAGGGCGACCGCCGCACCTACCAGCAGGACCCGCGTAATTTCCGCGAGTCCATGCTGGAAGTGGACCTGGACATCGAGGAAGGCGCGGACATCGTCATGGTTAAGCCTGGCCTGCCGTACCTCGATGTGCTGGCCGGTGCTGTCGAGCGCTCCTCCGTGCCGGTAGCTGTATACCAGGTCTCCGGCGAGTACGCGATGATTCAGGCCGCTTCCCAGAACGGGTGGATCGATGGCGAGGCCGTTATGCTGGAGTCCTTGACCGCGTTCAAGCGCGCGGGCGCGGATCAGATCCTGACCTACTTCGCCACGGACGCCGCCCGCTTGCTCAAGTAAAAGGAGAATCGTGACGTTCAGCCCGAACACTACGCCGTCGGCACACAAGCCGGCGAAGCAGGATACGGAGCCGGATAAGGAGCAGGCCAAGCGCACCGAAGCCGTCTCCCTCATGCTCAAGGTGTGGACCGTTGCCTTGGTGCTCGAGGTGGTGCACCTGGTCTTGAGCATCGTGCTGACCCTGCTGAATAGGGAGGAGCTCTTTGCCCAGGCCCGCACTACGGCGGAGTCCGCAGCGGAGAAGTCCGGGCAGGACGTCAGCGATGCCCTCGTACAGCTCGTGGGCTATGGCTCGGTGGCGTTTAGCTCGCTGATTTCACTCGCCATCGTGGTGCTGTTGGGCATCATGCTGGGCTTTATCCACAAGAACTCCAAGGCAGCCGGTACTGGCCGGCGCCTGTGGTTCGCCTTCTCCCTCTACTTTGGCCTCCGCGTGCTCATCGTCTTCATCAGCAGCCCCGCCGGGGCGAGCGCGCCGGATTGGCTCTTCTTACTCGATGGTGCCGTGCAGATCCTCGTCGGCGTGGCGGCCGTGATGGGCTTGATGTTCTCCACCAAGGAAGAGGTGCTCGAGTACACCGGCGAGATGGAGCAGCTGCGCCAGATGCGCAAGGAGATGGAGGAGCAGCGCCGCCAGGAAAACCTGGAGGAGCGCGAGAAGAAGAACAAGGACAATAAAGAAAAGGACAGGGAGAAAGAAGACAACAAGGACGGCAAGCGATGAGCGAGCGCCCCGGTCCCGCGGACTATAACCGCCGCCCACGCCGCCCTAAGAAGCAGGGTGAGCAAGACTTTTCCACCTGGCCTTCGCAGCTGCGCATTGCCTACTGGGTCTGCGTGATTGCCGCAATTGTCATGCTCACCGCCGGAATGGTGGGGATCTTTGGTTCCTATACATCGGTGACGAACACCCAGCTCAGCCCGGAGCAGGTGGACTATATCCGCTTCAACACGCGTTTTGCGGCCATCTCCAACGTGGTGGGTGCCGTCATCATCGCGGCCTGCTCCGCGCAGCTGGCAAGCGGCTCAGTATGGGCGCGCCGCATCATCACCGCGGTGTCTGCCTACACCATGTTCGTCAGCATTGCGGCGCTGATCGCGGGCGTGGGCGGGCTGCTCTTGCTGCTTATCCCGATGGCGCTCATGGTGGCCATCTACTTCCTCTTTCACCCGGATTCAACGGCTTTCATCAAGGCCCGTCGCGCCCAAAACTCCTGATTGGCGCCTACTCCAACTTTTGATTCATAATGGACGGTATGTCTCGACTGTCTGATGCGCCGCTAATTGCTGCCGCTACTGGCCACACGCCCTCCCGCCCGCCCGTCTGGTTCATGCGCCAGGCGGGGCGCTCTTTGCCGGAGTACCGCAAGGTGCGCGAGGGAATCAGCATGCTGGATTCCTGTTTCATGCCGGAGCTCCTCGCGGAGATCACCCTGCAGCCGGTGCGCCGCCACGATGTCGACGGCGCCATCTTGTTCAGCGATATCGTCGTCCCGCTCAAAGCCGCGGGCGTTGGCGTGGAGATCGTCCCCGGCCGCGGCCCCGTCATGGATGCACCCGTGCGCACCACGGAGGACGTGGACAACCTGCCTATCCTCGACGTGGATGTGCCCGAGGTCCGCCAAGGCATTGAGATCATTCTGAGCGAGCTCACCGACAAGCAGACCCTCATCGGCTTCGTCGGCGCACCCTTCACCTTGGCCAGCTACCTCATTGAGGGCGGCCCCTCGAAGAACCACGAGCGTACCAAGGCACTCATGCATTCCGATCCGGAGACCTGGCACCAGCTCATGGAGCGCCTGACCCCGACGATCATTTCTTTCTTGGAGCTCCAGCTGGATGCCGGCATCGACGCCATGCAGCTCTTCGATTCCTGGGCGGGTTACCTCAATGAGCGCGATTACCGCGAGTTCGTGCTGCCTTATTCGGAGCAGATCCTTAAGGTCGCAGAAGGCCGCGTGCCGCGCATTCACTTCGGCGTGGGGACTGGCGAGCTGCTCGGCGCGATGTCGGAGGCCGGTTCTGAGGTCATGGGCGTGGACTACCGCGTGAGCATGGATGCCGCCGCGGCCCGCGTCAACGCGGACATTCTCCAGGGCAACCTCGACCCAGCCCTGCTGTTCGCCGGCGAGGATGCGGTGCGCAAGGAAGTACGCGCCATCAAGGCAGAAATAGATGCCGCCCGCGCGGCAGGCAACCTGCGTGGACACATCTGGAACCTTGGCCACGGCGTGCTGCCGACCACGGAGGCGGAGGCCATTACCCGTGCCGTCGCCATCATCCACGAGGAGGGCTAAATGAAGATCGCGATCATCGGTGCGGGCCTCGCGGGCCTCACCGCGGCATGGGAAATCAAGCAGAACACTGAGGGCTCCCACGACATCTTCGTCTTTGAAGCAGCGGATCGCATCGGCGGCAAGCTGCACACCGTGGCCTTCAACGGCGGTCCGACGGACATGGGCGCGGAGGCCTTCATCCGCCGCCGCCAGGACGCCGTGGACTTCTTCACGGAGCTCGGCCTGCAGGATTCCTTTGTGGAGCCCAATCCGGAGTTGCGCCCGCGCGTGTACACCGGCGGCGAGCTGCACTTCCTGCCGCAGGGCGGGGTCATGGGTATTCCTTCCGAGCCGCAGGACTTCTTCTCCGAGGCGACCAACGAGCGCATCACCAACGAGCAGCCCTTCGAGTGGGAGATCGGCGGGGATGTCTCTGTGGGTCAGCTCGTTCGCCAGCAGTACGGCGATGACGTGGTGGACCACGTGGTCTCCGCGCTGCTCGGCGGTGTGTACTCCTGTACGGCCGACGACCTAGGCCTGCGCGCCACGGTTCCGCACCTGGCGGCCACGCTGGACACACTGGCGAAGGACGGCCCCGTCACGCTGTCGGCCGCAATCAAGCAGATCGAGTCCGGCCGCAGCCCGGCCGAAGGCTCCGTCTTTGGAACCTTCAAGGGCGGCTACGCCGAGCTTTACGAGGCCCTGGCTGACAAGTCCGGTGCGCAGATCCACCTGGACACCTTCGTCTCCGGCGTGACGCGCAAGGGCGATGCCTTCGAGGTCAAGGGCGCGCCGGGGGCTATCGGCCCCTTCGACCGCGTGCTCTTTGCCACCCCGGCACCGACCACCGCGCGCCTGCTCAAGGCCGTAGCCCCCGAGGCCGCCCAGGAGCTGTCCACCGTCCAGCTGGCTTCCTCTGTGGTTGTCGGCTTCAATTTCGCCTCCGCCACGGATCCGGAGGGCAACTCCCTTCCGGAGGCCACCGGCATCCTCGTCGCCTCCGATGAGCCTGACCTGCGCGCCAAGGCCTTCACTCTCTCCTCTAATAAGTGGCCGCACCTGAACGAGCGCGAGGGCTTCCTCGTGCGCGCCTCCTTCGGCCGCTTCGGCGATGACGCCCTCGTGCGCGCGGAGGAGGATGACCTGGTGGACTACGCCCTCGATGACCTGCAGAAGATCACAGGCTTCGACGGCCGCGCCGCCGGCGTGGAGGAGATCTACACGCAGCGCTGGTTCGGCGGCATCCCCCGCTATGACGAAAAGCATCTGGCCACCGTTGCCGCGGTCCGCGCCAAGCTTGCCGACGTCCCCGGTATCGCCACCGCCGGCGCCTGGGCTGATGGAGTCGGCGTGCCCGCCGTCATCGCGGGTGCCCGCGCTGCCGCGCAGGCGCTCGTCAACTAGCTAGTAGTGGTATCTGCACCCAGCAATCTCGATGGTCGCGCCCTTAATGCGATAGATCAGTCGGTGCTCTTCGGTAATTCGCCGAGACCAGAACCCGGCTAACTCGAACTTGAGTGGTTCGGGTTTTCCTATACCGACATTGCCGTTTCGTGCAATGTCTTTAATGAGGCTATTGATTCTCTTGAGGATCTTCTTGTTGTGAGCTTGCCACCAGAGGTAGTCCTCCCATGCTTCCTCTGTCCACGAAAGAATCATGAAGCTTAATCTTCCTCAACGAGCTCGTGCTCCGTTGCTTCCCCGGCGTTGAGACTCTCGATGGAGTCAAGCAGGCGCTGGGCATTGCGAGGGGAACGCAGAAGGTAAGCGGTTTCGCGAAGAGAGTTGTAGTCATCTAAGGAAACGATGACTGCAGACTCATGACCACTGCGAGTGATGATGACTTCTTCACGGTCATCAACGACTGACTGTAGGACCTCGGCGTATCTTGCTCGCGATTCCGAGTAGGACATGGTTTTCATAAGCTACTCCCTTCTTGTACAAGAAACTGTACAACGAAAAGGGGATGAGCGCTAGAGAGGTTTCAGTTTATGGGGCCACGTGAACGGTGCGCGTCAGATTGAGCTGCTCGCATACGTGCTCATCGTGGCTGACCAGGATGAATGCCCCGCGGTAGCTCGTGAGCACCTCAATCAGCCAATCGGTGGTGGGGATATCGAGGTTGTTTGTCGGTTCGTCGAGAAGCAGAAAGCGCGGGGCTGGGTCGCTGAGCAAGACGCGAGCGATTTCGACGCGGAAGCGCTCGCCACCAGAAAGCTGGCCCACGGGCTGGTGGATCTTGTCGTTGATAAAGAGCATCTGGGCCAGCTGGTCGCGCAGGAACTGCGGGTCCGCGCCGGGGTTGGCCTCCCGCACGATGTCGAACACCGATTTCTCCGCGGGCAAGACGATGCGTTGGCGGATGTACCCGCAGGGCAGCGCGTACTCGACGTCTCCGCGGGCGATGCGGTTGAGGAAGGTGGTCTTGCCGCTGCCGTTTGGCCCGGCGAGGCGAACGCGCTCAGGGCCAGTAATGCTGAGCAGATCGCTGACCAGCACGCGGGTGCCCGCGGGCAGCTCAGTGCCGGGGAGATCGATGTGGACCTGGGTGTCGTCGCGAAGCGCGCGCTGTGCCTTGTCATGAGCCGACAGGGCGGCAGCCACTGCATCGTTGGCCTGCTGAGAACGCCCAGCGGCCGAGCGCTCGGAACGGTTCTTGTCCAAGCCCATGGCCATGCCGGGCTTGCGCTTCGAGGCGGCGAAGTTCTTGCCGCGGCGGGCATCGCGCGCAATGCGGGTCTGCATAGCGGCGCGCTCGCGGATCTGTTTGCGGTGTTCGGCCTTGGTCTCCCTGACCTTGGCCTGCGCGGAATCCTGCTCAGCATCAATCGCTGCGCGGTAGGAGGAGTAGTTTCCCTCGAACTCGCGGAGTGTGCCGTGGTAGAGCTCCGCGATGCAATCCGCGTGCTCGAGGAGCTCGCGGTCGTGTGAGACGACGAGAACCGGCATCGGCGCGGTGCGAATGAGCTCGAGTAGGCGCTGGCGCGATTCGGAGTCCAGGTTGTTGGTGGGCTCGTCGAGGATCAGGAAATCCGGTTTGCGGAAGAAGGCGGCGGTCAGCGCCACAGTCACGGCTTCACCACCCGACAATGTGCCGATAGTGCGATCCAGCGGGAAGGGGATACCCGCAGCGTCGAGAGCTGCTTCAATACGCTCTGCTAAGTCCCACTGCTCACCAACAGCGGCAGCGAGCTCTTCCGAGTATTCGCCAGCCTCAATACGGGCAATGGCGCTGAGGACATCTGTTGCGCCAAAGACATCGGCGATGGTGTCAGACGTATGGAGGCCTAAATCCTGGTCGACATAGAGGACTGAGCCCGCGGATACCGTTCCTGAAGTCGGGGCAATGAGGCCAGCAAGCACCTTGGCCAGCGTTGATTTTCCGGAGCCATTCGCGCCGACCAAGCCCGTGAAGTGGGAGGAAAACGTACCGGTGAGGTCCGTGAAACAAGGGGCGCCGTCGGGCCAGGTGACGGTGAGATGAGAAAAAGAAATAGGCATGAAGAAATCCACCTTCGAGTAGGTCGCGTAAAAGTGTGACGTCGAATTAGGAAAAAATCTTCATGCCGGAAAGACTAGCCCCGGCTAATACCCGAGCGCAAGGGCCGCCACGCCAAGGCCGAGGGCGCCGCGGGCAATGTAGTGCAGCACCTCGGGGGAGAAGGAAACACCGAAGCCGCCGCTATCCAGCATCGACATGCTGTCTACCCGTGCTGGGCGGGAACGCTTAAACGACGCCCAGCTAAGACCGGCGATGATGAGCACCACTGCGATGGCGGAGAGCTTCCACACCAAGAGGAGGACACCGGCACCAAGAAGCGCCGTGCCCACAGAAGCGATAAGGGGAAGGCCCCAGTCGGGCCATGCATCGTCGCTGACGCGGCCGAAGGAGGCGGCGCGCCCAACCGCCGCGCCGACGATGCTCCACGCGGACATGAATCCAACGATAGCCAGCGCCCCGAGCTGTGGGGCGAACCCCAACGTCAAGCCGAGGGCCGCGAGCGCACCGACGCCGATGTACCACCGTCGTCCCAGACGACGGAAGAAGAGACCCGTCAACGTGGAGGGCGCATGGGCGCGACGAGGAATCCAGGCGGACTGGTTCGCAATGGCATCGGAGGTGACCTCCGAATCAAGCAGGCCAAGGCCAGATCCACCGACCAGGCGCGTGCGCCCAGCGCTGAGAAGCGAAGCCAGCGTGAACGAGCGCCACCCCACGACGAAACGCAGGGCTGGGACTGCCAGCGCGAACCACGGGGATAGCCCGGTGGACACGCAAATGCCGAGCCCCAACACCCCGAAGCCAATCAGCTGCGCCCACGTGATCCAGTCCGTGCCACGGAGCCTGCCGCGCGGGCGATCGACGTACACCCAACGCTCCCGGGATAGCGCGCGCAGGGGATAGAGAGCCTCGGTGAGTACCATAAGCGCGAGCAGTCCCACGATGCCGGCAATAGGAGCGACACCAGTCAGCGTGATTCGCGCCGGGATGATAGGCAGGACTGCGCCGACTTCTTGCCAGACTGTATAACCGAAGCCGAAGACGATGCCGGCGAGGATGAGATACCAAATGCCATCACCTAGCCGGGATAGCGTGCGCATCACAGCTGCACCACCTCGTCGCAGGCTTGGGTGATGGTGTCGGAATGTGAGGCCACGACGATGCAGCGATTCTCCTCGTCGGCTAGGTAGCGCAATTCGCTTGCGAGGAACTCGGTCCAGGTGGCGTCGAGGTGGCGCTCGGGCTCGTCGATAAGCAAAGCACGCGCCGGCTGGTACAGCTGGGCAGCCAGAAACACGCGCTGGCGCTGGCCCGAGGACAGGCGCGAGGCAGGGTGTGGAAGGAGAGGCTCAAGCGCCCAGAGCTCGCAGAGCTTGGCGACGTCCACCCCTGCCGCCTTTCCTATCACGTCCAGGTGCTCGCCCACGGTGAGGTCGGGGAGAAAAACCGGCTCGGCTACCGTAATCACAGCACCCGGCTGCTCCTTCGTGCCGACGGGACGGCCGTCGCACTCCACTGAGCCTTCGAGAGGCGCAAGCTCACCGCCGAGCGTGGCAAGTAACGTGGATTTACCTGAACCGTTGGGCCCAGCGAGGCCATAGATGCGGCCTGGGGCGAAGTCCTTCTCAAGGTGTCCAAGGGGCGTGGAATGCCCGTAATCGGCGTCGATGGAAAGCATTGCTGGGCGGCGAGCTCCTTACACTGGGCGGCTAGACAATAGCTAAAACTTATTGATGAAGTTTAGCAAAATACACGCCCTGAACGTTGTTCTTGAGATGGGAAGCGCCCTTGGGATTGGTGTTGTGAGCTGCTAAAATGAGAGAAAATGTAGTTGAAAACTCGGGAGGATAGCAATGTCGGAGCCTGTTCAAATTGAAAGCAGTAGTAGCGACCGTGATCCGTTAGCGTTGAGCGATGCTGCGTTGCGTCTAGCAGGCCACGATGTGACTGATGAGTACGTGCGCCAGCTGGGCCGCGAGGTGGCTGCAGGGACATTATCTGCCGACGAAGCAATCGCTCGTGTTCGGCGAGCTTCGCTGAAGTAGAGCGCGGGGAGAAACATGAGCGGGGGCTGGGAGAGCTATTTCATTCCAGGGACCAAGGTTCTGAAGAATCGCTTGGGGTTAGATGACGCAGAAGAACTACGGATCTTGGAAGAAAAGTTTGTATTTCTTCGGATAGCCGAGTTGGACTCGGCACCTGTGGAAGGTGCTTTTGACTACGCGCATTTCAAGGCCATACATCGACGTCTGTTTCAAGATGTCTACGAATGGGCGGGCGAAGAGCGGACTGCCCCTACAGGTCAGTTCATGATTAAGGCTGGGCATGCCTACTATCCGGCGGGGCCGGAAATGACGAAGGCAGCAGAGAAGCTGTTTGCGGGGCTGGCGAAGGATGACTTTCTGCGTGGCCTAGAGATTGATGAGTTTGTGGCCAAGCTGGCGGAGCTGTGGGGCGAGCTCAATGTGGTTCACAGCTTTAGAGAAGGCAATACCCGAACGCAGACGGTGTTCTTTGACTCGCTGGCTACGGCGGCAGGATACCAACTCGATGTGGAGCGGCTAGCGAGTGATAGCCGCGTGCGCGCGGAGTTTATTGCAGCGCGCTTTCACAGCCAGGACACGGGGGATAACGCGCAGCTGGAGGAGGTGCTGCGCGGGCTCGTCGTAAAGCGGGGCGTCTAAACGCTCGGGCCTAGCCCTTGTTGCGGAAGACGAAGATAGAGGAGAAGTCCTGGTCGCCGTGGCCCATTGCCTGCTGCTCCTCAAAGCGTTCGATCGCGGCGGCTACTGCCGGCAGCGGCTTGTTGGCGGTCATCTCCATGAGCTTGGCATCCTTGCACAGGGCATCTACGGTGAAGTCACCCGGAGTGGTGTTCCGCTCGCCGGTGATGAACGGGCCCTTCATGTTCTTCATAAAGGCCAGACCGGTGATGTCGAGCATCTCGAGGATGACCTCGGAATCGAGGCCCTCGGACTCGCCGAGGTGGAGTGCTTCCAGCACGCCTTCCGCAGTAACGGCAAGGGCCAGGTTGGCCAGGAGTTTGCCAATCGCCGCGGTGGCGGCGGACTCCACACCGATGAGCTTGTTCTCATCGGCCCAGGACTCGGCAATGGTCATGGCGAGCTCACGGCGGTCGTCGTCAGGCGTGCCCACATAGACACCGAGCTTGCCTTCGCGCGCCGGGCCGAGCGAGCCGACGACGGGTGCGTGGACATAAGAGTCGACCGCGGCGGCGAATTCGCGGGCGGCATCGGGGGAGACGGTCGTGGTATCGATCCAGGTCACGCCCTCTGGGATGAGGTTGGCGTCAATGACCCGCTCACGGATGTCATCGGGGCCAAAGAGCGAGGTGATGATGACCTCTGCGCCCTTCACGGCGGCGGTGGGGGAATCGGCGAGGGTAGCGCCGGCGTCGACCAGCGGCTGCGCGCGCTCGGCGGTGCGGTTCCACACAGTGAGCTCATGGTGGTCGAGGAGGTGTCGGGCGAGCTCGGTGCCCATGCGGCCAGTACCAAGGAATGCAATCTTCATGCCGCCCAGTGTGCCATTATTGTGGGCAGGCTCGCCGCGATTCATGCGAGCCCCGGACGAGGGAGCCGTACCCGGTGACGCGACAAGACGGCCAGAAAGGACTGGCCATGTCGTGGTTCGTGCTGATTTTCTCCGGTGCCTTCGAGGCTGTGTGGGCAGCGGCGCTGGATAAGTCGGAGGGCTTTAGCCGGCTGAGGCCCTCGGTGGTCTTTTTCGTTGCCTGCGCCATTTCCATGGGCGGGTTGGGCTGGGCTATGAAGTCCATCCCCGTGGGCACGGCCTACGCGGTGTGGGCTGGCGTGGGCGCGGTGGTTACCGTCATCTATTCCTTCGCCGCCGGGCACGAGGCGGCAACCGTATGGAAGGTGCTTTTCCTCGCCATGATCATTGGTGGAATTATGGGGCTGAAGGTGGTGCACTAGGAGGCGTCGGGCTTTTCTGATAAATTTGTGGATATCAAGCTGCAAGGCGAATAGGCTCTGGCCCCAGCACAGCTGGGGCCATCTTTCGTGAGGAACCTTTTTAGACATTGGGCCGCTGTTCAAATTCGAAATGGCAAGGTATTTGGCCAATTGTCCCCTCCGCGCAGCTATAAATTTCCTAAGATCAGAAGCATGAAACTGTTTTCGCAACCTTTTGATACGCAGCTTGGGGAATACCTCAAGGAACTACTTAATTCTGAGCAGTATGACACTCTGAACGTTGTTGTCGCTTTCGCTAAGAACAGTGGTGTACTAAGGCTCAAAGATTCGCTTGAGCGCTTTCGTGAAAAAGGTGGAGAAATTAATGTTTTCGTTGGCATTGACTTGAATGGGACTTCCGCTGAAGCACTCGTAAACTTGTTAAGTATCGTTACGAGCCTCCACGTGATTCATGATGAAAACGGCCAGACATTCCACACAAAACTTTTCAACTTTGTAGGGACCAAGCAAGCTTCTCTCGTCGTTGGATCAAATAATCTGACTGCAGGCGGATTGTGGACGAACTATGAATCGTCGATTCAACTCTCACTGGACTTGGCTAAGCCAGAATTCCAAGTGATGCAGCAATCTGTAGACAACTACCTTTCAAAGTTGAGCTCTAACACTGAGACTGTGAAGCAGATTAAAAGTCGGGCCGATATTGATGAATTAGAGGCGAATGGATATGTAGAAAAAGAAGTTAGGAGCAAAGTCCATACAAAAAAGAAAAGCGGAAATCGGGAAAACAGGAAGAGTTCTTTTGGTTCGAGTAAGCGTGCTCCGCTACCTGGTTTATCCACATTTAGCAAGACGGTTGAGGGAATCGTTGTTTCGGGAGATGCTACAGTTGACAATCCCGATCTATCGTCTCTCATTGATGCGAGCGATTTTACGGAAGCAACTTTGTGGTTAGAAACACGCAAAATGACAGGTGGTTCCCGCAATATTCTTGATCTTTCAAAGACCTCTTTACTGCTTAGCGGTACGGTTGCGGGGACTGAGTATGCCCACAGCGATAAAAAATACATGCGGGGGGCTGTGGAATTTTTTGGCCTTGACCCAGACGATACCGATGTAGAGAAAGAGATTGTTATTAACTTTGATGGTGTCGACTATGGGGGAAATATTATTAAGTTTCCAGAAGGTGAGAAAGCAAACGGCACGTGGCGTGTTCAAATTCGCGGAGTATCTGCAGCTGGAAAAAGAATTACGTCAACGTTTAGAGAAAAAGCTAATGGTGGGCACTATCTTCCTGAAAAAATCGTCTCGTTTACTCGATTGAATCCGAACTATTACTTTCTTTCTGTCTTTGATGGGGGAGAGCTTAGCAACTTTATGAAAGCGTCATCGATTACTGCGTATAACGGCCGTACTGATCAAGCGAAGCTTCTAGGAATCTTGGAAGGGCGTTAGCCATTCGCGATGCTTTTTTACGCGCCTACCTGAAATTCCACCATTGGCGCCTCCGAGAGTCAGCTCGATAGCATTATCGTTCAAGGGGATTCCTTCGGAAATGAAGATCGACGCATTGGTGTGAGTGCGAAGATATTTGGCAAATTCCCTGACATCAAAGCCGAAGCCATACTTTGTGGTTCCTGAATATGGAGGGTCGACGTAAATGACGGCGTTGTCCGGAACCTCCTTTTCTAGGATTTCAGAAACGTCACAACGGTGCGCTTGCACTCCTATTGCGTGACGTGCAATCTCATGGATTCTACGCTCCAATTCCTTCGGCTGGGGCTGCATGGGGTTTGCTGGGCTTCGGCGAACACTGGTGGCTGTGGGCTGCCAGTATTCTCGGAAAAAAGCATTCTTCCAAGCGACACCGTCCCACCATAGTTGTTTCCCGCCGAATGAACATGCTTGTAAAATTGGATAAATTTCAGCCTCGTATTGATCAGGGCTACGCTTTGATAGACGCGTCATATAATCTTTGACTTGGCGCTTATCGTCTGGGATATCTGCGATAAGCTCTGCAAAGACTTGTATATTAAAGGTCCCTGTTCCAATAGCAGACCAAAAGGTTCCCCATGAACTTGAATCCAACATGGTGATGCGAGCTGGGTCCACTCCCCTATTGATGAGTTCAACCGAAATGGCACCCGAGCCACAGCACAAGTCGTAAAAGGGAGTGTTTGAATCAGGGGCAGAGTGAATTAGTATGTCTGCAATTTGTGCTGCAATGCGTTGCTTCCCACCTTGGTAAGTGCACGGAACCCGTAGTTGAGGGATCATTTTTTAACTCTCCGGATGAGGATCCGAGCATAAGAGCGCCGACCTTTTATAATTCCACCCCCGCCTCTGTCTTCCGGATGGGGGATATATCCTGCAGAAGTAAGGGTGTTTTGTGAGACATTGGTGCGTGCGTTTCCGTTCGCAAGCATCACAATTTCAAACTGCTCTGGGGTGTAGCGATCTAGGAATGTAATAGGAACCCCCATCAAACCAGGGTAATCCGTGGGGATGTCCATGGTGCGGCCTACCTCGATAGCGTCGTAGTTGTCAAACTTGGGATACATTGTTGGATTGTATGATTTGGATAGCTCGATTCTTTCATGCCGACGTGAGTTATCTAGATTCGTGAACCAACGGACGCCTTTGACACGAATGAATCGGCGTCCTGATTCGTCAATTCCGCAGTTTGCTGCACCCAGGGGGTAGGAGTCGGGAACGTGAAATTTCCTATCCCCTGAACGAATCGATTCCCCATACCAAACTTTATTGTCTCGGAAAAGTGGAAAAACTTCCTTGTAAGTTGATGCATTCATGTTCCCTAGGATCAGAAATGTTTTATCGTATTCAATGAGTTGGGAAATGTATTCGCGAAAAAGGCTAAATGGGGGGTTCGTAACGATGATGTCTGATTCTTTGAGGAGTGCAATGCACTCGGGAGAACGGAAATCTCCATCTCCGTCGAGCAGGCAGATCGAGTTTCCAGCTATATCAAATACTGGATCAAGATTAAGGGAACCGTCTGGCAAGACTAAGTCCTCTCCAGGGACTCTCGTCACTGTCGTGATGTAGGGCTGTCGTTCATCCTCCAGAGGGTAGTCTTGTCCTGCAATTTGAGAGGATGCATAGCAAATTGACTTTAGGCTTGCTAAGCCTAGCTTCTCGAAGTTGAGGAGAAAGTACCTAAAAAAGGCAGATTCAAAAGGATCGTCACAATTGCATAGGACGCTCTTTCCTGAGAATTGATCAGGA
Source organism: Corynebacterium sp. HMSC068G04 (assembly GCF_001814885.1). Classification (NCBI taxonomy): domain Bacteria; kingdom Bacillati; phylum Actinomycetota; class Actinomycetes; order Mycobacteriales; family Corynebacteriaceae; genus Corynebacterium; species Corynebacterium sp. HMSC068G04. The sequence goes on from NZ_KV818319.1 coordinate 63,047, forward strand.
TAATGCGCTAACTCTTTTTCAATATCTTCGTATTGGGTATAAAATTCGTCCTTCTTGGCGCGAAAAGCTTGGTTTAATGTTGCGTTTCTGGGTGTGGTATGGGGGCGTGGAGGAGTTGCCTTTCTCGTTGCTTTTGTGTCGAATTCAAAAGGAATGCGTCCAGTGCGTGCAACGTTAGAGAGGAAAGCATTGATTGCCGCACTCATTGTGATACCCAGTTCTTTAAAAACTGCGTTTGCATCGTCCTTAAGGGATTGTGGGATGCGAATGGTGGTGGTTGGGTTATGGTTCATGTTGTCTCTATCTCGTTTCTTGCGAAGCTTTTGTAGCACATTGTAGCACAAACTTAGGTGTCCCTTAGATTGAAATTCGGTTCCTAGTTAGAGAAACATGACTGACGGCGAGTTGATTGCTTTAACTAATTCGTTGAGTCTGAACGAGGACGTGTAGCCTGTTCTCTTTAATGCTCTGGACTGGTCGATAGGTTGGTGGTTTACCAATTGCATGGACTCCGTAGCTTGGCATCGATTTTGTGGATGTGTATTCCATGTAAACGGTGCCTCCGTGCTGTTTAACCAAGTGGAGGTAGGTGTTTCGGCGAGGCACCGGCAATGCGCTAAGTATGGTCTCTGCCTCAGAATGACCTAGGTCTTGCTGTATGAGTTTCATGAGTGCCTCTTGATTGGAAGTACCGGCAAGAGGGGGTTGAGGTGCGAAGAACTCAAAACGCACCGCTTATCCAAGATGGAGTCCCCCCGAACTTTTGGGCTTCAGAATACCTGATAAGTCGGGAGGAGAAGAGGGATCATTCGTAGCGCAGCGCCTCAATCGGGTCCAGCTTTGCGGCCTTGCCCGCGGGGTAGTAGCCAAAGAAGAGGCCAATAGCCAGCGAGAAGAGCAGCGAGAGAATAACCGCCCACAGCGGCGGTGCCACGAGTGAGCCAATGGCGGCCGCACCCGCCATGCCGGCGGCGGTGCCGATGGCGATGCCGATGAGTCCACCGATGAGGCAGACCACGATGGCCTCCGTGATGAACTGGATGCGGATATCACGGCGGCGTGCGCCAAGCGCCTTGCGGATGCCAATCTCGCGGGTGCGCTCGGTGACGGTGATGAGCATAATGTTCATCACGCCGATGCCGCCGACGAGCAGCGAGATACCGCCGATGGCCGCGAGCACTAGGCTCATCGTGGTGAAGATCTGGTTCAAGGACGCGAGGTCATCGCTGAAGTCGGTCACTTTGACCATGTAGTCCGGGTTGTCCTTGTAATAGCTATCGAAGACACGCTGCAGGTTGCTGGCCACCGCGGACTTATCCAAGTCTGGGTTGCCGCGAACGGTGACCTCGCTGAAGGCGGTGCCGGCACCGGGGGAATCGGAAAGTTCGGCTTCCAGCGGGTAAGGAACGAAGGCGGATTGGCTGGGGCCACCGCCTACAAGAGGGCCGGTTTGCGGTTCTTCAAAAACACCGATGACGGCGAGTTCAATAGGAGAGGCCTCTTGGGTTTCGAAGCTTACGTATTGGCCAATGGCGTCTTCAGGAGCACCGAAAAGTTTGGTGGCGGTCTCCTTATCCAGCATGGCTACTGCTCGGCTGGAGTCGATATCGTCTTCATTGAGGAAGCGCCCGGCCACGATGGAATAGGAGGAGCCTGAGACATAGTCCGGGTTGGTCGGGCGGATGAGGAGGTTGGCGGTCTCCTCCCCGGATTCGCCCTCGACCACGAGGGCGCCGGAATAGGAGCTGTACTCGCCGATATTGATGCCGGCGATCTGGTCCCCCATGACCTCCTTGGCGCGGTCCAGCATGTCCGGGGTGAGCATCGAGGACTCGTCCTCGACATAGCCGCCGCCCATGAAGGGATCGTCGGCTTCTTCCTCTTCGCCCTCCTCAGGGCGCTCCTTGACCTGAACGGTGAAGTTATTAGCGCCGACCTTGTCCAAGTCTTTTTGAACCGAGGCCTGCAAGGAGTGGCCGAGCGTGACGATGGAGATCACCGCGGCGATGCCGATGATGACGCCCAAGAGCGTCAGCGCCGAGCGCATCTTGTTGGTGCGCAGGCTCGTCAGCGCCATCTTGGTGGATTCAGCGAAATTCATGACAGCACCCCGTCCTTCATCGTGACGGTGCGGCTGCATTCATCAGCCAATTCCGGGTTGTGGGTAATGAACAAAATGGTCTTTCCATGCGTGCGGTGCAGTTCGTGGAAGAGGTCCATGACCATGCGGCCGGTCTGCGAATCCAGCGCACCGGTGGGCTCGTCCGCCAACAGAATCTCCGGCTGGTTGGCCAAGGCGCGGGCCACGGCTACGCGTTGCTTCTGACCACCGGATAGCTCATTGGGGAGGTGGTTCATGCGGTCGCTCATGCCGACCATCTCCAAAAGCTCTTCCGCGCGCTGGGTGCGCTCGTGGGTCGAAACGCCCGCATAGACCATGGGCATCTCCACGTTTTTCAGCGCGGACATGCGGCCGATCAGGTTGAAGTTCTGGAAGATGAAACCGATTTTTTGGCCGCGGAAGGAGGCTAGTTTGTCGTCGCCAAGCGCCAGCGCATCGACGCCAGCCAGCTGGTACTCGCCGGCGGTGGGGCGGTCGAGCAAGCCAATGATGTTCATGAGCGTGGACTTGCCGGAGCCGGACTGGCCCACGACTGCCACAAATTCGCCTTCGTCCACGCTGAAATCGAGGCCCGGGATGACGGTTAGCTCGCTGTCGAGGCCCTCGTTGAAACGTTTGACGATTCCCCGCATCTCAATGAGGCGGCTCATGCGTTCTCTTCCGCATCATCGGAGCCATCGACGGAGGCGGACATGCCGACCATGTCCTTGTGGGTATCCGCCTGGCTGATGACGGTCTCGCCCTCCTTGAGGCCGGAGGAGATGGCGGCGGAGAAATCAGATTCGCTGGCCACCTTGACCTCGCGCGCCTGGATCGTGCCGTTGTCGACGACGAGGACGTTCTTCTTGCCGCCTTCTTCATAGATGGCGGAGAGCGGCACGGTGATGACGTTCTTGTCCTTCTTCGTAATGATCTTTACCTTTGTGGTGGAACCGAGGCGCAGCCCCTCGCGGTTGCCGTCGACACGGATGTGCACGGGGAATTCGGGCTTGGAGGAGCCAGTTGGCTTGCCGGAGCCGCCGCCTGCGCCAGCCTCGACATCGGGCTGCTCAGCGGTGGGGGAGATGAAGGTGACCTTGCCTTTGAACTCCTTGCCTGGGCTGGAAGGCGAGGTGAACGAAACTTCATCGCCGACCTTGATGCGGGCGATATCGCCCTCCTTGACCGTGGACTTCACCAGCAGGGAGGAGTCATCCGCCACGGTGAGGATGGGGCCTTCGGCGGGCATGCCGGCTTCGCCATTGACGGCGGTGATGACTCCCGCCAATGGGGAGCGCAGGTCGGCCTGGGAGAGCCGGTACTCCAGCGGCCCATTTTCCTTGGCATTGTTCGCGTTCGCCGACGCCGCCGATTCCACCGCGTGGTTCACCGCTTGGGACTGGGAGGAAATCTGCTGTTCGATGGCGAGGTTGCTGGCTTGCAGCGCGCGTTCGGCATCGGCAACCGCTTGGTAGGAGGCGGCGGTGGCGCGCTGTTGTTCGCCTAGCTCGCGGTCGATGCCGCGGAGGACGCGACCATAGGATTCCTCGGACTGCTTGAGCTGGCGCTCGGAGTCCTGCACGGCCTCGTCAGAATCGAGGTAGCTCAAGAAAGCGCTGGCAGTGTTGATTCCGGAAGGATCTTCGGTGGCGGTGCCGAGGGAGGCCAGTGCGGACTGGAAAGACTTGGACTCAGCATCGCGCACCCCGGAGCGTGCTTGCTCGACGGCGGCGCGGGCTTCGGCAATCTCGGGGCGGTCGCCCTTGGCAGCGAGGGCATCATCGAGCTTGCGCTGTGCCTCGGCGTACTCGGTCTGCGCCGAGTTCACGGCGGACTGGGCGCTGTTGACCTCGGGGTTGAGGCCTTGGTCGAGGGAATCCTGAAGCTGGCGCAGCTGGAGCTGGGCATCCTCGATTTGGTGGACGGCCTCGAGCTTGCTGGCCTCCTGGGAGGTGCGCTGGGCCTCGAGCTCGCGCTCGGTTTCGGTGGTGTCCATGCGGCCGAGCAACTGTTGGGCTTCGACGCGATCGCCCACCTTCGCGTCTAAAGACTGGATGGGGCCGGTCAGCGAGGTGGTCAGTGAGAGTTCGCGCTCGGCAGAAACCGTTCCGGAGGCGGAGACGGAACTGATCAGGTCTTCTTTGGTGGTTTTCGTGACATCGGTTGCGGTGAGCTGAATATCGGAAGACCCACTGGTTAGTGCGTACATTCCACCGCCGCCTGCGAGGAGAACCGCAGCGATAGCGCCAGCAGTGATGCCGAGAGCTTTCTTATTCATGAATCCCTTACTGTCAGGTTAACGCCGTCATTGAAATCGGGTTCAGATTAACTCTCGGGCATGTGTCTTGTCATGCGCAGTGGGGGGAATATAGGAGGTAGATCAGGGTCTACCCTTAGATGGTGCGAGGCTATGAGGTCTGGTGACGTTTCGATCAATTAAGGTCCCGAAAATGGGTGATTTTCTGCCACTATTTGATCGAAACGTATGTGGCATCTGACTTTTAGAAGGGCACATCGATGTAGATCTCCTCCGCCTTCGGCAAAGGCGGCAGTTTGGGTAGCTGATCGAGACCCTCCTGGACTTCCGGCGGGAGGGGAATCTGCGGAGGCTCGGGCAGTTCTAGCTTGGGTTTGGGCCGCTGCGGTGGGGCCGGGCGTGGCGCCGGTGCTGGTGCGGGCGCTGGCGCGCGGACGGTGACGGTTTCTACTTCGACGCGTGGCGTGGGTGTTTCGGCTACTACGGGTGCGGGAGCTGGTGCTTCGGCCGTAGGTTCCGGTTCAGCCGGAGCTGGCGCGATGGAGGTGGTGTCACCCAAGCGGTTGACCGGCTGGGGTACCGCATCAGGCTTCCAGGAAGGCAGCTGGGCCGAGGTGGTGGGGTTGGGCTCGGCTCGCGGAGCAGGTTCTGCCTGCGTGGCAGCGCAGGCAGAAAGCGGAAGGCAAGCAAAAATGACAAGAATACGGCGCGATGCCATGGGAATCCCCCTTAAGTAGTGCCTCCCACAGCGCACCCCAGCGCTTAATTAAAGAAAGGCAGAATCAACAGTGTGCTGCCAGCATAGCGTTCCCATGGCGGGTGCGCAGCGCGAGCGCGCTCAGGGTGCTCGCGAGGTGGTGGAGAGGAGGCTGCAAGACACGAGGGGACTCCAACTTTTGTATAGGGCTAAAACCGATACAATGTGGGCTATGCCTAACTCCAGCCAGCTAAACCAGCAGAATACGTCCCAGTCCGCCGAGTGGTTCGAGCGCGCCACCAAGGTCACCCCGGGCGGTGTGAATTCCCCGGTCCGCGCCTTCGGATCCGTGGGCGGCCAAGCCCGCGTTATCGCTCGCGGTGAGGGCTCCCGCCTTTGGGATATCGACGGCAACGAGTACGTCGACCTGGTCAGCTCCTATGGCCCGATGATCCACGGCAATGCCCACCCGGCCATCGTGGAGGCAGTGCAGAAGGCGGCTGCCGACGGCCTCTCCTTCGGTGCCCCGACCGAGGGCGAGACGCTGTTGGCGGAGCACATCGTCAAGCGCACCGCCGTGGAGCAGGTGCGCCTGGTCAACTCCGGTACCGAGGCCACCATGTCCGCCGTGCGCCTGGCCCGCGGTTTTACCGGCCGCGCCAAGGTCCTGAAGTTTGAAGGCTGCTACCACGGCCACGTGGATGCGCTGTTGGCGTCGGCTGGCTCCGGCGTGGCCACCTTCGCGCTCCCGGATTCCCCGGGCGTAACCGGCGCTTCGGCCGCAGATACCATCGTTGTCCCTTACAACGATCTCGACGCCGTCCGCGAGGCCTTTGCCGCGCACCCGGGAGAGATCGCCTGCATTATCGCGGAAGCAGCCGCCGGCAACATGGGCACCGTGGCCCCGGAGGAGGGCTTCAACGCCGCGCTCAAGGAGATCGCGCATGCCGACGGCGCCCTGCTGATCCTCGACGAAGTCATGACCGGCTTCCGTACCTCCTACAAGGGTTGGTTCGGCGTCGATGAGGTAGCGGGTGACCTGGTGACCTTCGGCAAGGTGGTCTCCGGTGGTCTGCCCGCAGCTGCCTTCGGCGGTCGCGCCGACGTCATGGCCTCGCTGGCACCGTCCGGTCCTGTCTACCAGGCGGGCACGCTGTCCGGTAACCCGGTGGCGATGGCCTCCGGTCTGGCTTCCCTGGAACTGGCCAACGAAGAGCTGTACCCGCGCCTGCAGGCCAACGCGGACCGCCTGACCGGCCTCATCACCGAGGCACTGAGCGCCGCCGGAGTGGCACACCACATCCAGCGCGCGGAGACGATGTTCTCCATCCGCTTCGCCGAGGGCCAGGGCCGTAACTTCGCCGATATGCAGGCAGCCGATACCTGGCGTTTCGCTCCCTTCTTCCACGCACTGCTGGAAGGCGGCGTGTACGTTCCGCCGTCAGCCTTCGAGACCTGGTTTGTCTCTGACGCGCTCACGGACAATGATTTTGAGGTAATCGAGGCAGCTCTCAAGCCTGCCGCCCAGGCCGCTGCCAGCGCGCAGCGCCCGCAATAAACCAACCATGTTGAGGGGATAGACACAGGCATATGTCCACCACCATCGTCCACTTCGTCCGCCACGGCGAGGTTTATAACCCGGATAAGATCCTCTACGGGCGCATCCCGGGCTATCACTTGTCCTCCCGTGGGCATTCCATGGCCGCACGCACGGCGAAAGCCTTCGAAGGCCATGACGTGACCTACCTGGCGGCCTCGCCGTTGCAGCGCGCGCAGGAAACCGCGATGCCGATTGCGAAGGTGACGGGCTTGGAGGTGGACGTCGACAAGGGCGTCATCGAGTCCGGTAACCGCTTCGAGGGCCTGCGCACCAAGGGCTGGAACTCGCAGCTGTGGAACCCGCAGCGCTGGCCGCTCATGGTCAACCCGCTTGAGCCCTCGTGGGGCGAGCCTTTCGAGGAGATCGCCGCGCGCATGATGGACGCTGCCGAGCGTGCCCGTTCCAAGGCTGAGGGACACGAGGCCATTGTGGTCTCCCACCAGCTGCCCATCGTCATGGTGCAGCGCACCGTGCTGGGCAAGCGCCTGGCCCACGCGCCGTGGGACCGCGAATGCGACCTGGCCTCGGTGACCTCGCTGGTCTACCGCGACCGCGAGATCATCGATATCTTCTACTCCGAACCGGCGCAGGACATCTAATGGGACGCAGAACTATCCGCGCCGCCGCGGCCGGTGTCCTTGCTGTGTTTGCCTTGGCAGGCTGTGCGCAAAGCGAGGAAAACGCGCAGAACGCCGTGGCTTCCGGCGGCACCTTCGAGTTCATCTCGCCCGGCGGGCAGACCACCATCCGCTATGCGGAGGAAGACCGCAAGCCGCTCAAGGATTTCTCCGGTGAGGACCTGCGGGATGAGTCCACGACGATCAAGCTTTCGGATTTCAAAGACCAGATCGTCGTCCTCAACTCCTGGGGTCAGTGGTGCGCGCCGTGCCGCTCCGAATCGGATGACCTCCAGGCCATCCACGCGGAGCTGCAAAAGCGCAAGGTCGGCACCGTACTGGGTATTAACGTCAAGGACTTCAACCCGGAGATCTCCCGGGACTTTATGGCCGATAACGGCCTAGAGTACCCCTCCATCTACGACCCGCCCTTCAAGACGGCTGCGGCCCTCGGCGGCGTGCCCACCTCCGTGGTGCCCACCACCATTGTTCTGGATAAGCAGCACCGCCCCGCCGCGGTCTTCCTGACCGAGATCACGGAAAAGGATGTCCTCGAGGTCGTCGACGAACTGGAGAAAGAACAGTGATCCTTGCCGCTGACGGTATGGGGCAAAGCTTCGCCGATGCCGCCGTGTCCGGCCCGCTCCTGATCGGAGTGCTCGCCGCGGCCGTGGCCGGATTGGTCTCCTTCGCCTCACCCTGTGTGGTTCCACTGGTTCCTGGCTATATCTCTTACCTCGCCTCCGTGGTCGGCGGTGAGGTGAGCTATGACGAGGAGTTGGGGGTGGGCGTCGGCAAGCGCCGGCGTTGGGCCGTCGTCGGTGCCGCAGCACTCTTCGTGCTGGGCTTTACCGTCGTTTTCGTCCTAGCCACCGTGTCAGTCTTCGGCGCCATTTCGGCGCTGACGCTCAACGCGGATACCCTCATGCGCGCCGGCGGTGTCATCACCATCCTCATGGGTGTGGTGTTCATGGGCGTGGTGCCGGTACTACAGAAGGACACGCGCATGGCGCCGCGGCGCTGGACCACGTGGCTGGGCGCGCCGCTGCTCGGCGGGGTTTTCGCCCTGGGCTGGACCCCGTGCTTGGGCCCCACGCTGGCTGCCATCCTGTCTGTCTCCGCCGGCACCGAGGGAACCACCGCGCTGCGCGGCACCATCCTCATTATTGGCTACTGCCTGGGCCTGGGCCTGCCCTTCTTGCTCGTGGCACTGGGCTCCGCTAAGGCCATGCGCACCGTGACCTGGATGCGGGAGCACTCCCGGACCATCCAGATTCTCGGGGGCATCGCCATGATCCTCGTCGGCCTGGCGCTGCTGACCGGGCTGTGGGGAGATTTCATCAACGCCATCCGCCAGTGGACCGTGTCCTATGGCGCGACGCTGCTGTAAAGGAGATTTTTCGTGAGATATATCCGCAAGGCCTGGCACTGGCTGACCAGCATGCGCACCGCGCTGGCGCTGCTCTTCTTGCTGGCCATCGCCGCCATTCCCGGATCGCTCCTGCCGCAGCGCTCGCTCAATGAATCTAACGTCAACGACTTCATTGAGACCAACGGCAAGGTGGCGGAGATCTACGACAAGCTGCAGCTTTTCGACGTCTTCTCCTCCGTCTGGTTCCAGGCCATCTACGTCCTGCTCATGATTTCTCTGGTGGGCTGCATCATCCCGCGCTCCTGGGATCACTACAAGGCCTACCGCACACCGCCGACGCGCGCGCCGAAGTATCTGGAAAAGATGCCGCTCAACGCCACCGGGCATTCGGAAAAGTCCCCGGAGGAGATCGCAGCGGCCACCACAACCATGCTGAAGAAGTGGCGGGTCTCCGAGGTCTCGCCCGAGAAGGACCGCGCGGGTGCGCAATCCTTCTCCGCGGAGCGCGGCTATGCCCGCGAGCTGTGCAACCTCATCTTCCACATCGCGTTGGTGGCAATCTTGCTCACCATGGCAGCCGGGCGCCTGGTGCACTACGAGGGACAGGTCATCGTGGTCACGGAGAAGAACTCCCAGGGGCAGACCCAAGAGCAGGCGCAATCCACGGAGTTCTGCAACACCTCCACCTCCGTCTATGACTCCTTCCGCGCCGGCCCGCTATTCGACGGCACCGGCCTGCACCCCTTCTGCTTCTTGGCCCACGACTTCACCGCGGACTACCTGCCCAATGGCCAGGCGGAGATGTTCACCTCGAACGTGTCCTATGCCGCCGGCGACGACATCTTCACGGACCCGGAGACCTGGGAGGACTACCAGCTGCAGGTCAATCACCCGCTGCGCATTGACAAAAACCGCGTTTACCTGCAGGGCCACGGTTTTGCGCCGACCATGACGGCGGAGTGGCCTAACGGTGAGAAGCGCACGCAGACCATCCAATTTCAGCCCACTGACACCACGTTCTTCCTCTCGTCGGGAGTGATGCGCTTCGACCCGCCGGCGGGCATGTACCCGGACCTGTTTGAGCGCCGCCAGAACCAGATCGCCATCCAGGGCCTGTTTGCCCCGACCGCCGAGTGGTCCGGCGAGAGCGGCAAGCTGTTGCAGTCTTCCTACCCGGCGATGCTGGATCCGGCCGTGGCTATCGATATCTACCGCGGCGATGCCGGCCTGGACACGGGTACCCCGCAGTCCCTCTTCTCCCTCGATTCCAACCTGGTCCACACGGGCCAGCTGCAGAAGATCGACCGCGTCAACCTGAACCAGGGTGAATCGGTCACGCTGGACGACGGCACGAAGATCACCTTCGACGGTGCCTCCGAGTTTGCGAACTACCAGGTTTCCTATGACCCCTTCCAGAGCTGGGTTCTCGTGTCCGCGCTGGTCATGCTGGTATCCCTGGTTGGCTCGCTGGTGATCAAGCGCCGCCGCGTGTGGGTGCGCATCCGGCCGGGGGCCAATGGTGGCACCGATATTGAGATGGGCGGTCTTGCCCGCACCGACCGCGCGGGCTGGTCTGAGGAATTCCATGAGCTTCACCGCGAGCTCCTGGAACTGCCGGATCCCGATGAGGTGGAGGAGGACGAACTCTACTCCGCCGACTAAAGGTGAGAAAGCTATCCGTCAAAAGTTGGATACTCCCGCTGAAGGGGGGTACTCTGATGAGCACCATAAATCTCTCCGCTCATGCAGCCTCGTGCGTGAAGCACGGTGTAGGCACGATTGTGAAGGCAAGGTTTCCCACTCATGCAGGTTGATCAAAATCTGTCCAACTTTTCCGACATCGCGGTGCAAACCGCGTTCGTCGTTTATGCTCTCGCCTTGGTGTTGTCCCTGGTCTACTACGGCCGGATGCACAGCATCATCGAGGCGATGCGCTCCCGCACGACTGCTGTGGCGCAGCAGCGCGAACTCGCTAGCGTGGGGGCCTCGGCAGACAGTGCCGCGCTTGGCGACGTCCCCCCGACAGCCAGCACTGGCCCCGATGCTGACCTAGACGCGGATCTGTCGAAGAAGCGGGAGAACGCCGACAAGCTCGGCGGCATGACGCAGATGCTCCTGTGGTTGGGTATCGCCTTACACTTGGCGGCCATTGTGCTGCGCGGCCTGGCCACGGGGCGTTTCCCGTTTGGCAACCTCTACGAGTACGTGCTCATGGTGACCGCCGGCGCCATGGTGGTGGCGACCATCGCCATGCAGCGCAAGGAATGGCGCACTCTGTGGCCGTGGCTGCTCACGCCGATTCTGGCGCTGATGTTCTACGGCTCCACCAAGCTCTATGCGGAATCCGCTCCGGTGGTTCCGGCACTCCAGTCTCACTGGCTGCCCATCCACGTCACTGTGGTCTCGTTGGGTGCGTCCATCGGCGTGGTCTCCGGTATCGCTTCTTTGCTCAGCGTGCTGCGTGAGTTCCAGCCGAAGGGCAGTGAGTCCGGTTTCTTTGGTGCGCTTGCCCGCCCGCTTCCTTCTGCTAAGAAGTTGGACCGCTTGGCCTACCGCTTGGGCGTGGTGACGCTGCCGACTCTGGGCCTGGGTATTGTACTGGGCGCTATTTGGGCCGAGTCCACATGGGGACGCTACTGGGGCTGGGACCCGAAGGAGACCGTATCCTTCGCCACCTGGATCCTCTACGCCGCCTACCTGCACGCCCGCGCGACGCCGGCCTTCCGCAAGGCCGCGCCGTATATCAACATCGCGGCGATGCTGCTCATGATCTTCAACCTGTTCTTCATCAACATGGTTGTCTCCGGCCTGCACTCCTATGCGGGGCTGAACTAAATGGCGGATACCCCTAAGCCGCGGCACAAACAGGGCAAGCCGGCGGGCGATAACCCGCAGCTCATCGCTCTCGGTGAGGGCTTTGCGCAGCGCCGCCGAGAACTCGGTATCTTGCAGCAGGAGCTGGCTGAGAAGGCCGGGATTTCGCGCTCCACGCTGCACACCATCGAGCACGGCGGCTCTGGCGTGCGCTGGGAAAAGGTGATTGCGGTGGCTGAGGCCCTCGGCCTTGAGATGACCTTCGAGCCGAAGGCTTAGGCTTCGTCGGCTTTATTGTCTTTGTCCTCGGGGGCCTTGGGTTTCTGGGAACCTTGTGAACCCTGTGAGCGACGGCGGCGCTCTTCTTCTTGGCGCTCTGCCTCCCGCTCCCTGGCGCGGCGCTCTTTGAAGCGCTGCTTCTCTAGGTTCCACAGGAACTCTTCGTCATCGTCTGGGCCCTTGATTGCGGGGCGCTGCGGCTGCTGTGTCTGCTGCACCTTCTTATTCCAACTCGACGGACCAAAGGCCTTCCATACGAGGACCGCCGCGAGGACAAACAAGAGTAGTAGTATCAATCGACCCATGCGTTGTATTCTACGGAATGCCCGCAAAGCAAAAGTGAGAATTATGAGTCAGACAGAAAACACCACCAACGCCTCCCAGAACTCCGAACCGCCCCAGCCGGACCCGGCGCTCAAGCGCCGCTCCCGCGTCGCTTTGTGGAAGTACGGGGCTGCCCGCGTGGTGCTGTTCATTGTGCTCACCGCGGTGATTCAGCTGCTGGCCATGGCGGTTCTCGGGACCTTTCCGCTGCTGGTCTCCGCCCTGTTGGCGTTGTTTGTGGCGCTGCCGCTGTCCATGCTGATCTTCTCCACGTGGCGCATGGAAGCCACTCAGACGCTGGCGGAGTACTCCGCGCAGCGCAAGGCCCACAAGAAGTGGGTCCAAGAGGAGCTGGCTGGCCGCTAAATCGGTGGTTAAACCAGAGCCAGCGCTACAGCGTTGATAACCGCCCACACCAGCATCGCGCGGCCGGCCATGCCAAGTACTGGGATGAGTTTCGGGCCGCGTGCGCCGCGGTTGACGGTGCGGATAGCACCCAGCGCGAGAGGGAAGTAGAGCAGCGAAGCGAGCGCGGCCCAGGAATCGAAGGCTAGGCCGATGGTGAGTAGTACCGGCAGCAGCAAGAGGGTCATGAATAGCGTGCGGGACTTTTTATCACCCAGGCGCACCGCCAAAGTGATCTTGCCGGTGGCCTTATCGGAGGGGATGTCCCGGATGTTATTGGCCAGGTTTACCGCCGCACTCATACCGCCGATACCCACGGCTAAGGCAAGGCCTGTCCACGTGATGCGGCCGGCCTGTGTGTACTCGGTACCTAGGACCGCGACGAGTCCGAAGAACACGAAAACGGCGATTTCCCCGAACCCGCGGTAGCCGTAGGGGTTCTTGCCACCGGTGTAGAACCAGGCACCGGCGATACACACGGCGCCGACGAGGATGAACGAGGCGGCGTTGGCAGCTAGGGAGAGTGAGATGCCCGCGATAGCCGCCACGCCGAAGGAGGCGAAGGCGGCGAACTTGACGTGTTGCGGTTTGGCCAGCCCGCCGCCGGTAAGCCGCTGGGGGCCGGTGCGGTCATCATCGGTGCCGCGGATGCCATCGGAGTAGTCGTTGGCGTAGTTCACGCCGATGATAAGAGCCCAGGCCACGATGAGTGCCAGCAATGCGCGTCCCCAGTGCAGACCGTGGGCCGCGGCGGCGGCACCGGTACCAGCGATAACAGGAGCAAAAGCATTGGCCCAGGTGTGCGGGCGAGCACCCTGGAGCCAATCGGCAGGAGTGGCGGAATAGGCAGACATGCTCACTATTGTGCCACTGGTGTGGTGTGCTGCGGCAATGAGCTGGTGCGTTGGCGAAAGCGGTAGATGATGAGCACTGCAACGAAAATAACGGCATTGGTGACTGTCATTGCGGCAGAGGTAGCCGCGTCAAGGACATAGGCAACCCAAAATCCCACGACCGCGCTGATAGCGGCAACGCCACAGGCGGTCAACACCAGCGTGGGCACGCGCTGAGTAAGCAGCCGCGCGGTCATCGTCGGGAATACCATGAGAGCGATGACCAGCATGGCACCGGCAGCGTGAAAGGCGGCGGTGGCGGTGCAGGCAACCACGGTCATAAATATGATGTGAAGAACGCGCGTGGGCACCCCGCGTGCGGCACAAAAATCGGCGTCAAAAGTCGTGGCGGATAAACGCGGCAGTGTAAGGGCGAGGAAGAGAGCATTGATACCCAGCACTGCGGCCATGATGTAGCAATAGTTGGGATTGGAGAAGGCCGCGAGGTTGAGATCACCGACGAGAACGGCGTGGACATCAAGGTGCACGTGGCTCATGTGCGTAGAAATCAGGATGACTCCGGCGGCAAACAGGGCGGGAAAGACCAATCCGAGGGCGGAATCAGCAGTCACCAGCGGGCTGCGCTGTAGTGCGTCAGTTCCCAACGCCACCACCAAGGCGCCAGCGGCCGCGGTAACGAGCAAGATGGGTGAATCTAGATCTGCGGTAAAGAGGTAGCCGACGGCAATTCCGGGAAGGACGGCATGGCCGATGCCGTCGATCAGCATGGCCTGGCCTTTGAGGACAACAAAGGTGCCGGGGATAGCACAGGCCAAGGCGGTCAGGACGGCAAGGAGACAAGCGGTGGCGGCGAGGGTCATGAGGCGAGCTTTCTGCTGAGGAGGCTGATGGTGACGAGCGCCGCCTGAACCAAGACGATGACCGGACCGGTGGGCAGCGGGCCGTGTGCAATGGAGACATAGCAGCCGAGAGCAGCGGTGGCCGCGCCGAAGAACCCGGAGAGCGCGATGAAAGGTAGCAAGCGCGTGGTCCAGGGGCGGGCAGCGGCGGCAGGGCTGATGACCACGGCGACCATGAGCACTACGCCGACGACTTTGACGCCGAGCACCGTGATGGCGGTGAGGGCGAAGAAACTAGCCGCGTTGAGGAACGAGGTGCGGATGCCGGCTACCTGGGCAAAACTTGAATCAAAAGTGACTGCGGCCTGCCGGGTGTGAATGAGGAAAAGAAAAAGCAGCACGCAGCCACCGATGATGAGTGTGGACCGTACATCCGCGCGAGTGAGCGTGGAGGCATTTCCCAGCAAATAATCCTGGATTCCGGCCTTGCCAGGCAATGGTCGGCGGGAAATATACTGCATGAGCAGCATGCCCACCGAGAAAAATGTGGTTAGCGTGGCCGCCATCGCAGTGGTTTGCCCCAGGGGAGTTAACCGCGGGATGAGGTGAATGCACCCCACCGCGAGGGTTCCGGTGAGCAGGGCGCCGCAAGAAAGAAGCCAGACATTTCGCCCGTCCCAGCCAATGGCGGTGGCCACGAGGAAGGCGGTGAGCAGTCCAGGCAGGGAAGAATGCGAGATGGCATCGGCCAGCAGGCTGGTGCGGCGAACATATACCAGTGGGCCTAGCGCGCCAGCGCAGCCACCGATGAGCACGGTGCCCAGGAGTGCCTGGGTATAGGTGTAGTTCTGAAGAAGCTCGAGTGGGTTCATGATGGCAGGGAAAACATGTCGGCAATGGCGGACTCGGTAAGTACCTGCTCGGTGGGGCCAGCAGCAATGAGCCGGCCGTGGCCGACCATGAGGACCTCATCGCAAAAGTCGGCGACCTCCGCCAGGTTGTGATGCACCAGCAGGATGGTCACGCCGTTCTCGCGCAGTTCCTTGAGTACATCCATGATGGCGCGCTGACTCGCGGCATCGACACCAGCGAAGGGCTCGTCGAGGATGATGAATTCCGGCTCGCTAACGAGCGTGCGCGCCAACAACACGCGCTGGCGCTGACCACCAGACAGGGCGGAAATCGGCAGCTGCGCGTGTGCCTGCATTCCGGTGCGCGCAAGTGCTGCGTGGGCGGCGTCTTTGTCAGCGCGGCTGGGCCACTGCCACCAGCGCAGCCCGGCGGTGCGGCCCATCAGGGCGATGTCGAAGGCGGTGGCAGGGTAATTCCAGTCGATATCCGCATGTTGTGGCATATATCCGAGCCGCTGCCGAAAATGTGCCAGATCGACGCCATCGAAGGTCATCGACCCGCAGGCTAGAGGCGGAAGGAGCCCTACCAGCGTGCGGACCAGAGTAGACTTTCCCGACCCGTTCGCACCCACCAGCCCGGTGATAGTCGCGGGGGTGAGGGTGAAGGAGGCGTCGTGAAGCACCGGCGTGCGGGGATAGCCGGCGGTGAGGTTTCCTACGCTGAGCATTAGCTTAGTGCTTTCGCCACGGCGCTAGCGTTATGTTCGAAGGCTCCGAGGTAGGTATCGGTTGGGGCTTCCGGGCCGAGGGTATCGGCAAAGAGCTCTTCATCCGAGATGGTGACGGTCCAGTTGCGGGTTTCTACGGCTTCCTTGAGAGAAGTGATGGCCTGTGGGTTCGCCTGGTTATCTTGGAAGATAACGGGGACCTTCTTCTCCGCGATCGTATCCGCGAGCTCGGAGATCTCAGTGGCGGACTTGGTGGCTTCGGTGGTCACGAAGTCGGTGGCTTGGACTTCAAAGTCGAAGGTCTTGCCGAAGTAGTTGAAGGCGTCATGGCCGGTGATGAGGACGCGCGGGGAGGCGTTTTCGAGTTCCTTAGCCGCTTTGTCATGCGCGGCTGCAATCTTGTCTTCATATTCATCGGCGGCCGCGGCATAGTCTTCGGCATTGTCAGAGTCGATTTCGCCGAGTTTGGTGCCGATATGATCGACGACCTGGCTCCACAGCTCGGGGCTATTCCAGATGTGCGGGTCGTAGAGTTTTTCGCCCTTGTCACCTTGCTCGGGCCACGGCAGAAGGTCAGCAGTATCGAGCTGTTCGCCGACAGCTAGCTGCTTCTCACCGAGGGAGGAGAGCTGGTCCACCATTTGCGCCTCGAGGTGAAGGCCATTCCAGAGGACGAGGTCGGCGTCCTGCATCTTTTCAATATCGCGCGTGGTGGGCTGGTAGGTGTGCGGATCGCCGCCGGGACCGACCATGGTGGTGATGTCGGCGTCCGGGGCGATATTGGCGGCCGCATCAGCCAAGTAACCAGTCGTGGCGAAGATCGTCAGATTGTCGTCCTGGGCTTCGGCGGAGTCGCTGCTGGTGCAGGCAGTCAGCGCGGTGGCAGCCACGAGGGAAGCGAGGGGAAGCGCAATAAGTTTCTTCACGGGAAACCTCTCTTATTAAAAGTGAATGTCGATGTTCAATAGATTGAACTTGAAAGAGCATAAGACCTGAAACCTTTGGAAGCAATAGGCTGAACTACGATGGGGGTATGCACATCAGTGAGCTGCCCGAACGCACCCAGGATTACCTCAAGATCCTCTGGACCTATGAGGAGAAAGAGGGCGCTAATACCGCGATGCCGCTGGGGGACCTAGCTAAAGCGGCGGGGCAGAAGCTGCCCACCACGTCGGAGGCGGTCAAGCGCCTGGCCGCGAAGGGGCTGGTGGAACACGAACGCTACTTCGGTGTTCGGCTTGTTGAGGAAGGCCGGCGGCTGGCTGTGGCAATGGTGCGCCGGCATCGGCTCCTGGAAACCTTCCTCGTGCGCACTCTGGGCTATACCTGGGATGAGGTGCACGATGAGGCGGAAATGCTAGAGCACGCGACGTCCGACAGGCTCGTTGAACGCCTCGATTCTTTCCTGGGCAACCCCGCCCGCGATCCGCATGGTGATCCCATCCCTGCCCCGGATGGCACTGCCGAGCCGGTCTCGCGCATTACGCTTATCGACGTCCCCGCGCAGACCCCCGTCACCGTGGAGCAGGTCACTGACGCGGATGGCGAATTTCTGCGCTACCTGGATAAAAATGGAGTGCGGCCGGGAGTGGAATTGTCCGTCGTTGCCCCCTCGGTTGCGGGTGTGCTCGAGGTTGCCGTCGACGGCGGTGCGCACTTCCCCCTCGGGGAATCCGCTGCGCGCGGCATTGCCGTACGCAGCTTTGGCGAAGCGGAGGCTTAGCTGCCCCACGTGCGGGCGACGGCGAGGCGGTCAACCTTGCCGGGGCCGGTGGTGGGGAGTTCAGGCAGGCGCTTGAAATCCTTGGGGATGTGCCACCGGGGAAGGCCAACGTCATCGAGAGCCACGAGGATATCGCCGACATCCGCCCATCCGGTATAGGCGGCAACGATCATCTGCCCCAAGCGTGGGTGGGGGATGCCAACCACGCACACGCTCTCCACTCCCGGCACGCGCAGGATGTGCTGCTCGAGCTGCTCCGGGTGGAGCTTGAGCCCGCCGGTGTTCAGGATGTTGTCGAGGCGCCCGGTGACGGTGAGGTGGCCGTCGTGAAGCGCGCCGGCGTCGGAGGTAGCAAACCACGAGGTGCCGGATTCATCCACCATAAAGGCGTCTGAGTCCACGTTTCGGTAGCCCTGCGCAATCATGGGCCCGCCGAGGTAGATGCGGTTTTCCTCGCCGATGCGAACAAGAGCGCTATCGAGGGGACGGCCGTCGTAGACGCATCCACCGGAAGTTTCTGAGGAACCGTAGGTGGTGACGATATTGATGCGCAGCTTCTTCGCCGAATCCAATAGTTGCGGGTGGGTGGCAGCGCCCCCGACGAGGATGGCATCAAAGGTGCGCAGTGCCTCGATTCCCTCGAGAGAATCCATGGCCTTGGCCAGCTGCATGGGGGTCAGTCCCGTGTATGAGCGATCCCCGGTGGCGGCCAGCTCGTGCGCGGCGCGGGCGAAATTGGGGATGGAAAAACCTTCCGACAGGTCAAGGCAGAGCGGCTCCACGCCCGCGACGAGGGAGCGCACCAATACCTGGATGCCCGCGATGTGGGAGGCAGGCATGGCTAGCAGCCACTGGCCGGTGCCGCCGAGAGCCCGGTGCGTGGCATCGGCGCTGGAGACCAAGTTGGCAGCCGTGAGTTGCGCGCCCTTCGGTGTGCCCGTGGACCCAGAGGTGGCCACGACCAGCGCGATGGAGGAGTTAATGGGTTCTCCTGCGCGCATGTGGTTGCGCAGGAGCTGCGCGCGGGTGCAGTCCTCCGCCGGGACGGGCAGGAAGGTGGCTTGTCCTGCGATGGCCGCTTCCAGATCAGGGAGGATGGCGGCGGGGTCATGTGGATTGACAGGCAGAGGAGAGAGGATGGTCACGGTTAGCTAGGTTACCGCCCGCGGTGTTCGTAAGGGTTGATGAGCTCATCCTCCTGATCGAAGGGGCGCTCACCGTCCCTCTGAGCCTGCTGGATGCGGCGCAACATCCACACTCGAGACGCAATGACGGCAATGAGCGCGATGGCAGCGAGGGCAATGGCGAAATACAGCACTGTGGATTCTCCTCGAGGAATGACGATTAGTAGTAGTACGGGAAGTCATCCCAGTTGGGCTCGCGTTTTTCCAAGAAGGATTCCTTGCCCTCGACGGCTTCGTCGGTCATGTAGGCCAAGCGGGTGGCTTCTCCAGCGAAGACCTGCTGGCCCATGAGGCCATCATCGGTGAGGTTGAAGGCGAACTTGAGCATGCGCTGGGCGGTGGGGGACTTCATGTTGATTTCGCGCCCCATCTTGATGGCGGCGTCCTCCAGATCGGCGTGGTCAACCACCTCGTTGACCGCACCCATCTCGTACATGCGCTGTGCATCGTAGGTGCGGCCTAAGAAGAAGATCTCGCGGGCGTACTTTTGGCCCACCATCTTGGCCAGGTAAGCCGAGCCATAGCCGGCGTCGAAGGAACCGACGTCGGCGTCGGTCTGCTTGAAGCGGGCCTCCTGGCGGGATGCAATGGTCATATCGCACACCACGTGCAGGGAATGCCCGCCGCCGGCGGCCCAGCCGTTAACCACGGCGATGACCACCTTGGGCATGGTGCGGATGAGGCGCTGGACCTCCAAGATGTGCAGGCGGCCGCCCTCGACTTTCTCGCGGGCAGTGTCCACGGTGGATTCGTCGGCAGTTGCGTCATCATGCGCGTGCTCCGTGGCATAGCGGTAGCCGGAGCGGCCGCGGATGCGCTGGTCACCGCCGGAGCAAAACGCCCAGCCGCCGTCCTTCTGGGAAGGCCCGTTGCCGGTGAGAAGTATTGTTCCTACATCCGGAGTGCGGCGCGCGTGGTCCAGCGCGCGGTAAAGCTCATCTACCGTGTGCGGGCGAAACGCATTGCGCACCTCGGGGCGGTCGAAGGCGATGCGGACGATGCCGTCCTTGCGCTGGGGCTTTGGACCGTCACTGATGAGTCGGTGATAGGTGATATCCGTGAGATCCTCAAAGCCCTCGACGGGCTGCCAGAGCTCCGGCTTGAAAGGATTATCGGTGCTGTAGTTCTTCTGCTCGCTCATGGCACACCAGCTTAATTGGAAAGCGGTGCGCCGGAAGTATAGTCCCCATTCCCAACCCTCACCCACACTCTCGCCCAGCGCGGCGGTGATAAACAATAAACAATACTGCGGGATTATCCCCGTCAATGTGCACGTGTACTCCGTACCAGCGCGGTACACCATACAGTGGGACGGAATCGAACCTCCCTGCCTTCTTGCGCTACGAAGGCGCCTGAGAAGCACTGGACTTTTCCCTGCCCAGAAGGGGTGCGCTCGCTGCGAAAAGTGTGGGCTACCGTCGCGCGCGTGGCGCGCGACATGACGTGCCGCAAAAATGCGACACAAAGCGAAAGCGCCGCAAGAATGCGGCACAACTAGCGGCAGACCTTATTTAGTTATCAGTTCCGTATTCCAGTTCAGCTGCTGGATGCGGGTATCCAGTTCGCGGTACTGGCGGGCCAGATCATCGGCGCGCTCGCGCAACTTCGGCACGGGCACGGTGGCCACGAACTTGATCTCCGAGCGGGAGTAGCGGTCCTGGCGCGCACCCGCGCGCTCGGCCAATCCCTGGTAGATGCGGCGCTTGCGCAGCAGACCATCACGCAGCGCCAGCGCTTCCATGAGCGTGATCTCATCGTCGAACGCGGTGGCCGTGTTCGTGGCGTTGATGGCGATGACGAGCTCGTCGATGCGCTTGGTCACGCCCTCGAGTTCGCGGAGGAGATCCGTGGGGTTCTCATCCGGTTCGTCGCCTTCCTGTATGCGGACCGTCGCCGCGAGGCGGTCACTCAGCGAGTTGAGGCGCTCCTGCGCCTGGGCGCGCTCGGCCAAGGCTTCAGCAAGTAGCATGGTTCCTCCTTTAACCCTTAATGGGATTGATTGTCTGTGCAATTGTACGGCAGGCAGGAGGCTTCGCATTGGCGGCGTGACACTTCTAACAAATAGTGGCCGAAAACTTCGATGATCTGGGGCCTTATTTGATCGTTGTGTACGTTGCGCACGGTTGGTTGGTACGTTTTCGTAAATATGCCCGCAGTTTTTCGGATTTGGGGGACCTTATTTACCAAAACGTACCGCAGGCTCCGTGATTAACGTTGAGCCCGCGCGGAAACCGCTACCCAATAAACATGAACGCAAACAGCGTGTTGAGCACCGTCGCCACGATCATGGGCACGGAGGTGCGCTTGACCAGTTGGATGGGGTTGACCTTGATAGCGCCGGAGACAATGAGCACCGCGGCGTTGACCGGGGAGACCTGGCGCATCAGGTTGGAGGTACCCCAGATGGCGGTGAGCATCTGCGGGGCGTGGATGGAGGTCTGCGAAGCCAGGTTGGGCACCACCTCAGAGAAGGCGAAGTAGGGCGCGGTACCGGAACCGGTGAGTGCTGCCATCGCGGCGGTGGCAGCGACGAAGACAAGGACGATGAGGACGGCGGCGCCGGAGGAGCCCTCGGCGGCGTCGATGAGCATGTCGATGACACCCATCTGCGTAATACCCTCCACCAGGACAGCAGCAGCCACCAGCAGGGCCACGACGCCCGCAGCACCTTCGCCCATGCCTTTGAAGAAGCTGGAGATGGAATCCACAGCACTGGTGACGGTGCGCTTGCGGATGGACTCGATGATCATCGCGATGAACAGGGAGACCACGGTCACCGGGAGGATGCCGCCCTCAAAGGGGATGACACCCAAACGGTTAAGAATGGCGGAGATAATGATGAGCAGTAGCGGCATTAGCGGAAGCACGGCGTAGTAACCCGGCAGGGAGGCTGCGCGGGCGATGGCTTCCTCGGTAGCGTCATCGTGCATCGAATCGGCGCTGACCTCACCGGAGCTTTCGGCCTTGCGGGCATCCGCCTTATCGCAGTGGCGTTGCCACCACATGTGTACGAAGGCCGTGATGAGGAGCGTGGGCACCGTGGCGTAGGCGACGGCGCCGTAGACGAACTCGGTTGGCGTCATGTTGGTGAGATCGGCGCCCTGAATGAGGCCGGCCTCAAGCGGCGTGGGCACGATGGTGGAGGAGGTCACCACGATGGCGCCCACGGTCAGGGGTGTCAGGCCCGCGGCGATGAGTGCCGGCAGGAGCGTGGCCACGAGCAATAGGGATAGCGCTGCAGCCGAGGGGATCACCAGCGAGAGCAGCGTGCCCAAGATGAAGCCCACTGGAACCAGCCAGTAGGAGCCTTTGAAGCGCTTGAGCGGTGAGGAGAGCACCACGACCGTCTTGGCATCAGCACCAATGTGCCGCATATAGGACACGAAGCCGAAGAGCACCATAATCGCCATGCCGATGCCGGAGAAGCGTGCTTTGAATAGCGCATCCACGACGAGCAGCTGGTCATAGAAGGCATTGCCCGTGGCTTCGATTTCGGTGGTGCGGAAGTCCGCGCGCCCGGTGAGAGCGGCGAGCATGAGCAGGATTACGCCAACGGCGAAGATGGAGGCCGCGGCGTGGACTTTCTTATAGATGAGATAGACAACTGCGGCGATGGCCAGCAGTGCGATGAGAAGGTAAAGCATCTGAGGATCCTTCTTCTGGTTATATCCACTTACCGTTATAACCTAACACCGGCTATGACAGGTGTCGCGCTGAGCCCCCCACACGTACGATGAACCTCATGCATATTGATGACGTCCTCGACCGCGCCCACGTGGTATCCCTTCCACTCGCCGTGAAATTCCGCGGCATTACTACCCGGGAGGCGCTGCTTATCGACGGCCCCGCGGGTTGGGGCGAGTTCGCCCCCTTCCTGGAGTACGGGGCGGAGGAATCCGCCCGCTGGCTCGCCGCCGGACTGGAGGCGGCTTACGAGGGCTTTCCGACACCCGTGCGCGAGTGGGTAGAAGTCAACGGCACTATCCCCGCGGTCCCCGCCGAGCAGGTGCCCGAGGTCATGGCGCGCTACCCCGGTTGCCGCACCTTCAAGATCAAGGTGGCGGAGAAAGGGCAGAGCTTGGAGGATGACATCACCCGCGTGGCTGCCGTCCGCGCCCATATCGAAGCTCAGGGCCGCGTGCCGGTCTTGCGCGTCGACGCCAACTGCGGCTGGAGCGTCGAAGAAGCCGTTGTTGCGGCAAAGGAGATGATGCCGCTGGATTACATGGAGCAGCCGTGCAAGACCGTTGAGGAACTCAAGGAGGTGCGCACCCAGCTCATGCGCGCCGGGATTTTCGTGCGCGTGGCGGCCGATGAATCCATCCGTAAGGCCAGTGACCCTTACCGGGTGGCGGAGTTGCAGGCAGCGGACGTCGCCGTGGTCAAGCCCGCGCCACTGGGCGGTGTGCGCAAAGTACTCGAGGTAGCCTCCCACCTGCGCGAGCGCCACATGGACATCACGGTGGCCTCCGCCCTGGATACCTCGGTGGGAATCTCCATGGGGCTTGCCGCCGTGGCCGCCTTGCCGCAGATCTATGACGACGAAGACATCGACGTCACCCCGGCCGCCGCGGGCCTGGCCACCGGCTCGCTGTTCCTTGAGGATGTGACAGCACCACGCGAGCTTGTCGACGGTCACCTGCGCGCCGAAGCCCTTGCCCCCGACCCGGATCGCCTCAGCGCGCTCGCCGCGCCGGGCGAGCGCCGCGACTGGTGGTTTGAGCGCGTGCGCGAATGTTGGCCGCACCTTTAAAATCACAGCTCACGGTCCATGTCCGGAGGTCAGCGTAGGCTGGCGGGCATGACGATTTCCGTGAGAGATGCGCACCTGCACAACCTTCGCAACGTGGATGTGGACCTGCCGCGCGGCCAGCTCGTGGCCGTGACGGGGGTGTCCGGCTCCGGCAAGTCTTCGCTGGCCTTTGGCACTATTCATGGCGAAGGCCAGCGCCGCTACCTGGAATCTGTCGCGCCCTTTGCTCGACGCCTCATCGCTTCAGCGGTGGACCCGCAGGTCGGCCGCATCGAGGGGTTGCCGCCGACGGTGGCGTTGCAACAGTCGGCGTCGGCAAGCAGCGCGCGCTCCACCGTGGGCACGATCTCCGCCATGTCTAATTCCGTGCGCCTGCTTTACTCGCGCTGTGGTGACAACCCGGAGGGCCTGTACTCCGATTCCTTTTCCCCGAATACCCCGGAGGGCATGTGCCCGGAGTGCCAGGGCACCGGCGTGGTGCATGAGCCCACGGAGGCCTCCATGGTGCCGGACCCCCGCTTGAGCATCGAGGAGGGGGCCATTGCCGCCTGGCCGGGGGCCTGGGCGGGCAAGAACTTCCACGACATCCTCCAGGAGCTGGGCTATGACCTGGACTCGCCGTGGGAGCAGCTGCCGAAGAAGGACCGCGAGTGGATCCTCTTCACCGAGGAACGCCCGGTGGTGACCGTCAAGCCGCGCCGCGGGGCGGATCAGATCCAGCGCAATTACGAGGGCACGTGGCGCTCCGTGGCCAGCTACCTGACCAAGACCTATGCGGAGACGAAGTCGGATACGCTGCGTGCCCGCGTCTTGAGTTTCATGGAAACCCGCCAGTGCGATACCTGTCAGGGGCGCCGGCTGACGGCGAAGGCGCTCAAGGTCACCTACGCCGGGCTGCCGATCGACGAATTCAATGCCCTCCCGCTCAGCGAGGCCTACGAGCTCCTCAAATCCCAAAAGCCGCAACCGAATGACGCTGAAGACCTGCTCCTTAAGGCCCTCCTTCCGGCCTTTGAATCCGCACTGGAACTCGGCCTTGGGCACCTCAGCCTGGATAGGCCGACGGAAACGCTCTCGGGTGGTGAGGTGCAGCGCCTGCGCCTGGCCGCGCAGCTGCGCTCCGGGCTGTATGGCGTGACCTATGTCCTGGATGAGCCCTCTGCGGGCCTGCATCCGGTGGAACGGGGTGCGGTGCTCGACATGTGCCGTCGCTTCATCGCGGAGGGCAATTCGGTGCTGCTGGTGGAGCACGATATGGAGCTGGTCAAGCACGCCGATTGGATCGTGGACGTCGGCCCGCTCGCCGGTGAGCGCGGCGGCCAGGTGGTGTACTCGGGTCCTGTTGCTGACTACATTGCGGCCGCGGACTCCGCCGATACCCCGACTGCGCGTGCCTTGGCCCGCCCGCGCCCCACGCCCAAGGCCGAAGCGCGCTCGGCTCACGGGGATATCGCGCTGCGCCAGGTGCACTCGCACACCATCGACGGCCTCGACGTGGACTTTGGGCTTGGCCAGTTCACGGCTATTACTGGGCTCTCGGGTTCCGGTAAATCCACACTGTTGGCCGCACTCCATGACACGCTCACGGGGCCGGAGTGCCCGGAGCAGGTCAAGCGCGTGGTCTCCATTACCCAAAAGCCGATCGGCCGAACCCCGCGCTCCACGGTGGCGACGTACACCAACCTCTTCGACAATGTCCGCAAGCTCTTCGCCGCCACGCCGGAGGCCAAGAAGAAGAAATGGACGGTCTCGCGCTTTTCTTACAACGTCAAGCAAGGCCAGTGCCATACCTGCGGCGGCGCCGGCCAGATCGAGGTCGAACTGGTCTTCCTGCCCGGCTCCTATACCCAGTGCCCAGACTGCCAGGGACAGCGTTATAACGATGACACCTTGTCCATCCGCTGGCAGGGCCGGACCATCGCGGACATCCTGGACCTCACGGTGGAAGAAGCCCTAGAGGTCTTTGCAGATGAAGCGCCGATCCTCCACGCGCTGCAAACCCTGGAAGCGGTAGGTCTGGGTTACCTGCGCCTAGGCCAGGGTGCACCGGAGCTCTCCGGCGGTGAGGCACAGCGCATCAAGCTCGCCACGGAGCTTCAGCGCTCCCGCAATTCGCACCGGGGCCATACCGTCTACCTGCTGGATGAGCCCACTGTGGGCCTGCACCCGGCCGATATTGACCTGCTCATTACTGAGCTGCACTCGCTGGTGGATGCCTCGCATAGCGTCGTGGTGGCAGACCACGACCGCCACCTCATCGCTGGCGCTGACCGCGTCATCGAGATGGGCCCGGGCTCAGGCGCGGAGGGCGGACAGGTCGTGGCGGATGGCACACCGGCTCAGGTCGCGGCGGGTGAGACGCCCACCGGCCGGGGGCTAAGTGGCGCGGGTGCACGATAAGGTAAATCCCATGACCAACAACAACGGCGACAACGAGACGCGGCAGTTCGGCCGCGTCAACGGTGAGAACGAAACCCGCCAGTTCGGCGCGCCCCAGCAGCAGCCGCCACAGCGTCCCCAACAGCACTTCCCGGAGCCCGGTTCCCAGAACACGCAGGCTTTCGGCCAGTCCTATCAGCAGGGCTATGACCAGAACTATCAGCAGCCGCAGTATGACCCGGTTCCGTCGAGCTACCAGGTGGAGGAGCCGAAGAAGGGCGGGGGAGCCCTGTCCTATGTCTTCGCGGCCATCGCCGCTATCGCCGTCGTTTTCGCCGGCGTGCTGTTCTTCCTCTGGCGCGGTGCGGCCGCAGATGCCAACAAACCCGCCCCGGAACCGGTCACCGAGACCGTGACCACCGAAGTCCCCACTACGGTGACCACCACGAAGGAATCTCCGTGGGATCGCCTCCCCACTGAGATTCCTACTGAGCTGCCGCCGGAGGTCCCGACGGAGCTGCCCCCGAGCATCCAAGATCAGCTGGATCAAGGCGGATCTGACCTAGAGAGCTTGCTCAACGATCTCTTCGGTGAATTAGAGTCGGGCAACGGTGAGCCCGGTGCGGGCGGTGCAGAGAATGCCTAGTACGCCTAATACACAGCCCGTGGAGTCCTCGCAGCCGGAGTCGATGCAGCTGGCTGAAACACTCGCTGCTCAGCTCTCGCGGCACCTCACTGACGTCGTCCTCTGCCCCGGCTCGCGCAACGCGCCGCTGTCTCTGGCGCTTCTCGCGCGCAGCGATATTCGCGTGCATACCCGCCTGGATGAGCGCTCCGCCGCCTTCGCTGCCCTCGGCCTCGCCCGCGTCCAACGCCGGCACGTCGGCATCGTCATGACCTCCGGCACCGCGGTGGCCAACGCTTTGCCCGCGATGGTGGAGGCGCATTACTCGCATACCCCGCTGGCCGTCATCAGCGCGGACCGCCCCGCCCGCTTGGTGGGCACGGGGGCCTCCCAGACTATTGAGCAGCCCGGCATCTTCGGTGTGTATGCGGAGACTACCCAGGTGGAGACCACGGGTGATATCCCGCGCGTCGCCGAGCGCTTCCTGAATGATCGCCAGGTGCACATCAACGTGGCCCTCGATGCCCCGCTGGTAGGGGAGGAGCTGCCCGGTACCCCGACGGATCGTACGCAGCACCGCGCTCGTACCCCGCGCTGGTCCAACCACGGCGAGGTGGCCGTCGATCTCAGCCGCAACACCCTTGTCATCGCGGGCGACGAAGCCTGGGAAGTAGATGGGCTGGAGGACGTCCCCACCATCGCCGAGCCCACGGCACCCGCGCCCTATCACCCGGTGCACCCGGCTGCGGCCCACCTCTTCCGCCGCGCTCAGGTGTCCGCCAATGACTACGTGGTCAACACCAAGGTGGACCAGGTCATCGTCGTGGGCCACCCCACCCTGCACCGCGGAGTTCTGGCACTGCTCAGTGATCCCGATATCGACCTCATCTGCCTGTCCCGCACGGAGGACTTCACCAACCCGCGCGGTGAGTCCGCGCAGTTGGGAACCACCGTCAAAATCAGCGGCGCGCCCACCCGCGAGTGGATGAAAATCTGCGAAGGCGCGGCCCAGATGGCGGCCGACGGTGTTCGTGAGGTCTTGGCGGAGACCACCGGTGAGGACGCCACCAAGCCCGAGATCGGCTTTACCGGCCTCCACGTCGCCGCCGCGGTGGGGGACACCCTCGCCGTCGGCGACACCCTCGTCCTGGGCGCCTCCAATGCGGTGCGGGATGCTTCCTTTATCGGCCTGCCCTTCGACGGGGTCGAGACCTACTCGCCGCGCGGGGCTGCCGGCATCGACGGCACCGTCGCGCAGGCCATCGGTATTGCGCTGGCCGCTCAGTCCCGCGAGGCCGACGCACCCCGCGCCCCGCGCACCGTGGCGCTCATGGGGGATGTCACCTTCCTGCACGACGCCACCTCCCTCATCCTCCCCGAGGACAATCCGCGCCCGGAGAACCTCACCGTCGTCGTTTCAAACGACGACGGCGGCGGCATCTTCGAGGTGCTCGAGCAAGGCCGCGAGCCCCTGCGCCCCTCCTTCGAGAAGGCGTTTGGAACGCCGCATGGGGTGGGCGTCGCCAAGCTGGCGGAGGCTTGCGGCGCTGAGCACCGAGAGGTGAGCTCGGCGCAGGAGCTTCTCGATGTTCTCGCAGAGCTCAAGGAATACTCCACCGGCGTCACCGTCGTGGAGGCGCATACCACCCGGTCCTCGCGCCGCGCGCTGCAGGAGGCGCTGAACGCCAAGGTAGGCCAGTAAATGCCGCGGCGCCGGGTACGCCAGCTGATCCTGGTGCTGTATGCCGCGGCATTAGTGGGCATGGCGGGAATGGTCATCGGCCCTTTCTTGAACGACCGCACCATCAACGCCAACCCCGGGCGCGCCCTGGCCACGGTGACGGATGTCGGCACCTTGCGCACCTTCGTGGATTTCCAGGATGCCGAAGGTATCTACCACACCCCACCCACCGGGCTGCTTTATCCCACCGGGCTAGGGGAAGGCCAGCAGGTCTGGGTGCTCTACGCCAAAAGCAACCCGGACTTGGTCAAGGTAGAAGGCCGCGAATGGACCCTGTCCATCATTCCGGCGCTGTCTTCGGCAGCCGTCGCTACCCTGTTAGCGGGTGCCTTGTGGTGGGCAAGCGGGAAAATTAACCGGAATTTAGCACGTGCTTTACCAACCGAGCACTCAGGAAAGGAATGATGGGGCGCATGCGTGTTGCCATCGTCGCGGAATCCTTCTTGCCTAACGTCAATGGAGTGACCAACTCCGTGCTGCGTGTCCTCGAGCACCTCCACGAGCACGGCCACGAGGCCATCGTCATCGCCCCCGGCGCTCGGGATGGACAGGAGGAGATCCCTGATTACCTCGGGTTCACCATCGTGCGCGTGCCCACCGTGCGCGTGCCGTTAGTGGATTCGCTCCCAGTCGGCGTTCCCACCTCCGCTGTGGATGAGGCGCTACGAGAATTCAAGCCGGACATCATCCACCTGGCCAGTCCCTTCGTGCTGGGCGCTGCGGGGGCCTTTTCCGCCCGCCAACAACGTATTCCGGCCGTGGCGTTGTACCAGACTGATGTGGCAGGCTTTGCCACCAAGTACCACGCCTCCGCGCTGGCCTATGGGGTGTGGGAGTGGCTGCGCACCATCCACAATGCGTGCCAAATGACTCTCGCGCCCTCCTCACTGACCATCGCCGACTTGGAGAAGCACCACATCAAGAACGTGCGTCACTGGGGCCGCGGCGTGGATTCGGAGCGCTTCCACCCCTCGAAGCGCTCGGAGGCGCTGCGCCGCGAGTGGGATCCCACAGGAAGCAAGAAGATCGTCGGCTTCGTGGGCCGGTTGGCCGCGGAAAAAGGCGTGCACCGCCTTTCCGCGCTCAATGATCGTGAGGATATCCAGCTCGTGATTGTGGGTGATGGCCCAGAGCGCCCGCTGCTGGAGGCGCAGCTGCCGGAGGCGGTCTTTACCGGGGCGCTGGGTGGCGAGGAGCTCGCAGCCGCATATGCAAGCCTCGACATTTTCGTGCACGCCGGCGAGTTCGAGACCTTCTGCCAGGCTATCCAGGAGGCTCAGGCCTCGGGCGTGCCCACCATCGGCCCCCGCGCGGGCGGCCCGGTGGACCTCATCGAGGAGGGCTATAACGGGCTGCTTCTCGACGTTTCAACGTTCGTCGAGGACCTCCCCAATGCGGTGGACGCGCTGCTCAACCCGGAGATTCACCAGGAGTTGCGGGAGAACGCCCGGAAGTCGATTGCCTCCAAGACCTGGCCGGCGTTGTGCGAGCAGCTGCTGGGCTACTACGACGAGGTTTTGGAGAATGTCCGTGAGGTCCCGCTGACCATTTTGGGCCAGCGTCCGGAGCTGCCGCGTTGGGCCGCCCGCGCTCTGGGAGCGCGCGTCGCCTAAACTAGGCGCTTGTGTCTAAGGCAGATCTGGAGAAGAAGCCCTTCGATGTCGCGCGCATGTTTGACGCGGTGGGCAAGAAATACGACATCACCAACACGGTGCTGTCCTTTGGTCAGGATGCACGCTGGCGCCGGCTGACCCGCGAGCGGCTCAACCTGAAGCCGGGGGAGAAGGTCCTCGACTTGGCTGCCGGAACGGCCGTCTCGACGGAAGAGCTGTCCAAGTCCGGCGCGTGGTGCGTGGCCTGTGACTTTTCCCTCGGCATGCTTGCAGCTGGCGCGGAGCGCGATGTACCCAAGGTGGCCGGCGATGGAATGCGCCTACCCTTTGCGGATAACACTTTTGACGCGGTGACCATTTCCTATGGCTTGCGCAATATCCACGACTTCGAGCTGGGCCTGCGGGAGATGGCGCGCGTGACCAAACCCGGCGGGCGCCTGGCAGTAGCGGAATTTTCCAAGCCGGTCATCCCGGTCTTCGGCACCGTCTACAAGGAATACCTGACCCGCTTGCTGCCGCCGATTGCCAAGGTGGTCTCCTCCAACCCGGAGGCCTATATCTACCTCGCAGAGTCCATCCGTGCGTGGCCGGAGCAGCACGAACTGGCCGCTGCCATTAACCGCAACGGCTGGGAACAAGCAGGCTGGCGCAACCTGACCTTCGGCATCGTGGCGCTGCACTCCGCAGTGAAGCCCGCCTAGGGGCCCTAAGGCCAAAGGGCTCAGGACCAAAGGGGAGTATCGCGGCGCAACGCGGAGACCGCCCCGCCGGCCAGCCGCCAGGCGCGGGCAAGCAGATCCTTGTCCTCGTCGGTGATGAGGTTGCCCATGAGGCGCGCTGCGGCCGGCATGAGCATGCGGCCCACCGGCCCACGCATGGCCACAGGTCCGGCCAGCGGCAGGAATTGTGGGTAGGTCAGCAGGCGCGCGGCGGTGCGGGCAAGTAGGAAGGCCTCGCCATACTCGGCGCGTAGCCGGTCTGGCCACGCCAAGGTGAGGTCCTTGGTGCCGAGCATCTCCACGGCGAGCGCCGCCGTTTCCAAGCCATAGTCGATGCCCTCGCCGTTGAGCGGGTTGACGCAGGCGGCGGCGTCACCGATGAGCATCCAGTTCGCGCCGGCAACTCCAGACACCGCACCACCCATGGGCAGCATCGCCGAGGTGACGTTGCGCAGCTCGCCCAGACCCCATTCCGAACGCTGCTGCTCAGCGTAGAAATCCAGCGCCTTCTTCGTGTTGAGGCGGGCCGGGCGGGCGGCCGTAGAGAGCGCGCCCAAGCCGATATTGACCCCCTGGCCCAGCGGAAAGATCCAGCCATAGCCCGGCTGCACCACGCCCTCGGGGTCCTTGAGCTCAACGTGGGAGTGCATCCATTCCTCGCCGTCCTGCGGTGAATCGGCATAAGCGCGTGCAGCAATGCCATAGACCTCCTCGCGGTGCCAGGTGCGGCCCAACTGCTTGCCAAATGTCGAGCGCACGCCGTCGGCCACGATGACCCACCGGGCGCGCACGCGGCGCTTGCCGACGGAGAACTCGACCAGCCGGTTGCCGTCCAGCTCCGGCTGCGTTGCCGTGCCGGTTATAAGCTGCGCGCCGACGTCTCGGGCGGCGTCAACCAGCAGCGCGTCGAATTCATAGCGCGGCAGCGCCGTGCCTTCGTGCGAGGGGTAGGCCTCAGGCCACGGAGCGGTCACGGTGCCGCCGAAGCCGTGTAGCTTGAGCCCGCGGTTGCGGTAGGACGCGTTGACCTCGATGCCGAGGAGCTCCAACTGGTGCATGGCGCGCGGGGTCAGTCCATCGCCGCAGGTCTTGTCGCGGGGGAAGGGGGAGGCGTCGACAAGCAGCGTCTCATGGCCGGCGCGTGCGGCGTGGATAGCGGCGGCAGCGCCGGCGGGCCCGGCACCTACGATGGCGACGTCAACAAGGGTGGAATCGATCTGCTCCGACATGGGGACTATCATTGCACGGGATAGTGGCCACAAGTGTGTTGAGGGCCGTGCCATGGGCTACGGTAAGTAAACACTAGGATTTTTGAGCTTAAAGGAACACGTTTAATGTCACACGGCCAAACTCACGCCAAGCACGTGGACTTGGGGGATGCGCAGCTCACCGAGCGTATCAACGCCGGGATGGCTGCTGTAGAGGACCTGCTGAATACGGAGCTCGACCGCGGGCAGGACTTCATTAAAGACAAGGTGCGCCACCTCTCCCTGGCCGGGGGCAAGCGTTTCCGCCCGATGATGGCGTTGCTGGCTTCCGAGTTTGGTGAACGCTCGCAATCGCCCGAGGTGATTAAGGCGGCCACCGTGGTGGAAATGGTCCACGTGGCCACGCTCTACCACGACGATGTCATGGATGAGGCGGAGCGCCGCCGCGGCGTGGATTCCGCGAACTTTCGGTGGACCAACTCGGTGGCCATTCTGGCGGGCGATGCACTGCTCGCGCACGCCTCGCGACTGATGAGCCAGCTGGATACCCACACGGTGGAGCACTTCGCGGAGACTTTCGAGGAGCTCGTCACCGGCCAGATGCGGGAAACCATCGGTGCTGGCGAAGCCAATGCCGTGGAGCACTACACGGCGGTGATCCGGGAAAAGACCGCGGTGCTGATCGCGTCCGCCGGCTACCTGGGTGCCTACCACGCGGGTGCGGGCCCGGAGCAGTGCGAGGCCCTGCGCCAAATCGGTGCGGCCGTGGGCATGATCTTCCAGATCGTCGACGATGTCATCGACATCTTCTCCGACTCCGAGGAATCCGGGAAGACCCCGGGCACGGACTTGCGCGAGGGTGTGTTCACCCTGCCGGTGCTCTATGCCCTGGAGGAGGAAGGCGAGGTTGGCGATGAGCTGCGCGCGCTGCTGACGGGCCCGCTTGAGGACGACGCCTCCGTACAGCGCGCCATCGAGCTGCTGTGGCAGTCGGGCGGCCGCGATAAGGCGCTGGCCGACGTTAACGCGTACCTGCGCGTGGTCGAGGACCAGCTCTCCCTGCTCCCGGAGTGCACGGCTAGTGAGGCTCTGCGCCAGCTGGCGGACTATACCGTTCAGCGCGTTGGTTAAAATACCCTCCTGCCTGGCGATTTGCATGTTGGGCGGGAGTTCGTAGTAAAGTACATAACCGCACTCAAGAGTGCTTGCCAGGTTGCCCGAGCGGCCAAAGGGAGCGGACTGTAAATCCGCCGGCATTGCCTTCAGAAGTTCGAATCTTCTACCTGGCACAACATGAATCCCGCAGACGCAAAAATGTGTCTGCGGGATTTTCTTATCGCTATCGCTGGAAGTCCGCGGGGTTCTTCAACTGCTCGGCCTCAGGCAACGGCCCCGGCAGGGTGGTGCCTTCAGCGAATGGTGCACCCGGCAGATGATCGCGGCCGTGGGGCTGGGCCAACCCAGACAGATCCGGACCGGCCGGCACGATTTGGGTGGGATTAATCTCGCGGTGGACGATGTAGTAGTGCTGCTTGATCTCCGTGAAGTCGGTGGTATCGCCGAAGCCCGGGGTCTGGAAGAGTTCGCGCAGGTAGCCGTAGACATTCGGCATCTCGCTGATTTTGTTCCGGTTCGTCTTGAAGTGGCCGTGGTAGACGGCATCAAAGCGGATCAGGGTGGTGTATGCCCGGATATCGGTCTCCGTGATGTGCTCACCCATGATGAACCGGCGGTGGGCTAGCCGTTCTTCC
This sequence comes from Corynebacterium sp. HMSC068G04, assembly GCF_001814885.1. Classification (NCBI taxonomy): domain Bacteria; kingdom Bacillati; phylum Actinomycetota; class Actinomycetes; order Mycobacteriales; family Corynebacteriaceae; genus Corynebacterium; species Corynebacterium sp. HMSC068G04. The sequence goes on from NZ_KV818319.1 coordinate 96,481, forward strand.
AACCAATCGAGGACCTCAAAGACATCCGCATAGGCCTCTTCATAAGCCTCCTGGGATGCGGAGAATCCCGCGCGATACACGCCGTTGTTGAGTTTCCTGAAGATGAAGTCGTTAATTTCTTCCATCTCCTCCTGCTGCTCGGATGGCGGCAGCAGGTTGGGCGCGCCTTCTCGCTGGTACTCGGTCCACTCGGTTTGGAAGTCTCGCACCATGGAGTTGAAATCATTGGTCACGACTTTGCCGCTGGATTCCTCCACGATGGCTGGCACCGTGATGCCTCGCGGGTAGTCAGGGAAGCGTGCGAAATACGCATCCTGCAGGCGGGGGATGCGCAGGACTGGGTCGAGCCCGTCGGGGTCGAGATCAAAAGTCCAGGAGCGCTTGTCGTGGGTCGGGCCCGCCAAGCCTGAGGAGATGACATTTTCCAGTCCCAACAGGCGCCGCACGATGACGGCGCGGTGTGCCCACGGGCAAGCGCGCGCGGCGATGAGACGGTAGCGGTGGGGCTGCACCGGCCAGTCCAAAGTCTCGCCACTGCCACTCACGGAGGGCTGTGGATTGTCACCAGTGACTGAGGCGAGGATGCGGTCACCGATGTAGTTGGTGTCTCGCTTGAATTCGCCGTCCGTCGAGGCATTCTGGGCGTCGCCGGCCCAGTCCTTCGGTGTCTGTTTCTGGGTACCAGAGCTCATGTGTCCTCCCTAGAGCACATAAAGTATTTGATACATCAACAATAGCTGGATTTGGCGCGCCTGGAGTGGGGGTGGTCTACCGCGAGAGTGGTGCAAGGGTGATGCGTGTGAGTTTAGGTGCCTGAAAAGTGCGCAAAAACCCTTGTCGTACTGGCGATTTGTGTTGTTTAAGCGTTTCGGGTTAATCTTTTCAAGGCTTCAACGAGAGCACAGCGGAAGAAACTCCGTGACTCAAAGAGGCTGTGCCCCCTTAGCTCAGTCGGCAGAGCGTTTCCATGGTAAGGAAAAGGTCGACAGTTCGATTCTGTCAGGGGGCTCCATTCATGTTTCTGGAAGCTTTCAGAAAGTGAATATGGCGGTGTAGCTCAGTGGTAGAGCAAGCGACTCATAATCGCTGTGTCGCGAGTTCAATTCTCGCCATCGCTACCGGGAAAGAAAAGCGCCCGCATACGGGCGCTTTTTCACTACCGACTCCCAGCCTTATACGGCACGTGGTTTCCATGGGGAATCATCGTTCTGGTAGGGTTGTGCGTTGTCCCAAAAGGGCACGCAGAGGGGCGTGGCGCAATTGGTAGCGCAACGGTCTCCAAAACCGTAGGTTGCAGGTTCGAGTCCTGTCGCCCCTGCCACATCACTTCCAAGGAGGGAATCGCCGTGAGCGATGAAAAGCAGCCGAGCACCGGGGCTCCGCGCCCAACCGGCAAGCGTCAGCTCTCTGGCGCAGCGACCACCTCTACCGGCTCCTACACTGACAAGCGTGTTGTGCGCGTCGAGGACAAGAAGGAAGATTCCTTCGGCGGATCCGTCGGCTCCTTCCCGGGTGAGGTTGCCTCCGAGCTCAAGAAGGTTGTCTGGCCGACCGGCAAGGAAATGGTTCAGTACGTTCTGGTGACCTTCGCCTTCCTTATCGTCCTCACCGCTCTGGTGTGGGGCGTGGACGCGCTGACTGGCCTCGGAGTTGAAGCAATCCTCGCGCCTTAGTAAACTAATTACATACTTTCATCCCGCCGCCTTCCCGCTAGCTCGACTAGGGGAAACGGCGGGATACTTTTTGCCCAAGTCCGGCCGAGTACCCTGGTGGGGACGAGAAGAATAATTACCAATTTGGAGTAGCAGACAATGAGCGAAGAAAACACTGGCACTTCCCTTGAGCAGGCCATGATCGATAACGTCCAGGAACAGGCCGCGGAGGCGGTCGAGGCTACCGAGGAGGCCCAGCAGCCGCAGGAGGAGCTCTCCGCAGAGGAGAAGGAAGCCGCCGAGAAGGAAGCTGCTACCAAGGCCGCCGAAGCCGCCCTCGGTGGCGGCACGGACGAGGCTGAGGCTGAAGGCGAGGGCGCAGGGGAGGCGTCGGCAAGCGCTGACGCGGACGCCGCCGCAGCAGCCGACGCTGAGTACAAGTCCCGCCTGCGCGCCTTTACCCGCGAGCTGAAGAAGCAGCCTGGCCAGTGGTACATCATCCAGTGCTACTCCGGTTACGAGAACAAGGTAAAGACCAACCTCGATATGCGTGCACAGACCCTCGAGGTTGAGGACTCCATCTTTGAGGTCGTTGTGCCGGTCGAACAGGCCATTGAAAAGAAGGACGGCAAGAAGAAGGTAGTTAAGCGCAAGCTGCTGCCGGGCTACGTGCTGGTGCGCATGGAGCTTAATGACGCTGCCTGGTCCGTCGTTCGCGATACCCCGGGCGTGACCTCCTTCGTGGGCAACGAAGGTAACGCCACCCCGGTCAAGATCCGCGACGTGGCTAAGTTCCTCATGCCGAACGATCCGACGGTCTCTCCAGAAGCTTCCGCAGCAGATTCCGAAGGCGAGCAGGTCGTGGCTATGCCGGAGAAGGAGGCCGCCAAGGCCTACGCGCACGACTTCGAGGTGGGCGAGGCCGTCACCATCCTGTCTGGCCCGCTGGCTTCCGTCTCCGCCACCATCTCCGAGATTGACCCGGAGACCGGCAAGATGCAGGGCCTGGTGTCCATCTTCGGCCGCGAGACCCCGGTGGAGCTGTCCCCGACGGAGATCGAGCGCATCTCCTAAAAAGCGATTTTGAGCTGGGCGCACGGTGTTCTAAACTTGAACGCCGTGCGCTTTTGCGCATCTTGAAACGTTCATCCTCCGGTGGCCCACAATGCGTGAGCATCCGGACGGGGCGCTGTTATTCATCGTGGCGGCACTCCGGTACCACAGGAAAGAGGTAATTCGATGGCTCCCAAGAAGAAGGTCACTGGCCTGATCAAGCTCCAGATCGAGGCAGGCGCTGCTAACCCGGCTCCGCCGGTCGGCCCGGCACTCGGTGCCCACGGCGTCAACATCATGGAGTTCTGCAAGGCCTACAACGCTGCGACCGAGTCCCAGCGCGGCAACGTCGTGCCGGTGGAGATCACCGTCTACGAGGACCGCTCCTTCGACTTCAAGCTGAAGACCCCGCCGGCAGCGAAGCTCCTGCTCAAGGCTGCTGGCATCAAGAAGGGCTCTGGCGTTCCGCACACCGACAAGGTTGGCTCCGTGACCTGGGATCAGTGCAAGGAGATTGCACAGACCAAGTTCGAGGACCTCAACGCTCGCGACATTGAGAACGGCGCCCGCATCATCGCTGGTACCGCTCGCTCCATGGGCATCACCGTTGACGGCGTCCCGGCTAAGTAAAAATTCGATTTAATGCGCGATACGTTCTGTATCGCGCGTGGCAGGGCCAGCTTCGGCCCGCTATCACCACATCAATCCAAGAAAAGGAATTGCACTTATGAGCACCAAGTCCAAGGCATACAAGGCTGCCGCTGAGCTGGTAGACCGCTCTCGCCTGTACCGTCCGATCGAGGCCGCCAAGCTGGCCAAGGAGACCTCCTCCAAGAACTTCGACGCTACTGTCGACGTTGTCTTCCGCCTGGGCGTTGACCCGCGTAAGGCTGACCAGCTGGTTCGTGGCACCGTCTCCCTCCCGCACGGCACCGGTAAGGACGTCCGCGTGGCCGTCTTCGCTGAGGGTGACAACGCTGAGGCCGCTAAGGCTGCTGGCGCCGACATCGTGGGCACCGAAGAGCTGATCGCTGCCATCAACGAGGGCAACATCGACTTCGACGTTGCTATCGCCACCCCGGATCAGATGGCCAAGGTTGGCCGCGTTGCACGCGTGCTGGGCCCGCGTGGTCTCATGCCGAACCCGAAGACCGGCACCGTGACCGCCGACGTGACCAAGGCTGTTGCTGACGTCAAGGGCGGTAAGATTTCCTTCCGCGTGGACAAGGCTTCCAACCTGCACGCCATCATCGGCAAGGCTTCCTTCGATGCTGAGAAGCTGGCTGAGAACTACGGCGCGCTGTACGACGAGATCATTCGCCTGAAGCCGTCCTCCGCTAAGGGCATCTATGCCAAGAAGATCACCATCTCCACTACCTCCGGCCCGGGCATCCCGGTCGATGCTTCCGTGGAGAAGAACTACACCGACTAATTGATGTCTGTGTAAACGAATTTTAGGCCCCGGCTCTTGGATGAGCTGGGGCCTTTTTCGCGCTTTCTCTCTTTTGTTTATGCAGGTCACGGCCGGATATCTTTCTGACAGGTAATTGGCAGCTAAGTACGATGGCCTTTCAAGGAAAGTGCTGCATACTAATTCTTGTGCGTTTGAGAGAGGCGCATGAGAGATAGAGAGAACACCCTGAGTCTTGCAGGGCGGGCGGCGTGAGAAACCGCCTGATAAACAAGACCCCTTACAACGCGGGTTCCGGATTTCACCGGGGCCCGCGTTGTACTGTGTAACCCAAGTCAGGTACTCCACGCCGTGGACTTAAGCGGAGATGCATCAGGCCTAGGGCAAACGCGGACGCTGGATGTAGATGGTTCTAGTCAAAAGGTTTTCTTGGGGGCAAACAAACCATATGGAGGAGCGAAGAAGGTTCGTTTGGGGGCAGGTGAACCTTCTGACTGAAACCTCCTGACGGAAACCTTCTGATGGGAACCATGTGGCAGCGCACCGAGTTATTCACCGGCTATCCGCTGCCGGTTAAAAGGATTAGATGCGTGCGAAGTCCGCTTTAAGGCCGCGGCTTGCCCTTCATCCAGTACACGGACCAGATGACGTCTTCGCGCGGCACACCCCAGTCATGCACGGCTATCGAGCGCACTGCTTTGGCCAGGTCCCCTTCGCCGGATACCCACACCGAATCCGGCGCTGTATCCGCGGTGAAACGGGAGCCGAGAAGTTGTCTGGCGCGTGTGCAGTGTTCGTCGTGTGGAGCCAGGACCATGGTGAGTGAGCGGACCTTGCCGCGCCACGTCTCCTCCAAGCCGTCTTCAACTTCAGCGTCGTCTGTGATCATGGCAACGACGTCGACTGCACCCAAGGTTTCCGGTGAGAAGGCTTCGTAGTGCTCGAGGATGTGCCACAGCGCCGGTAGGGCAGAGGCATCTGCGAGTAACAGTTGTGACTTCCTAGGGGCCTGCCACAGTGCTTGCCCGGTATATATTCCGGCGGTATCCCCGGGTTGGGCATTGAGGATCCAGCGTGAGCCCGGGCCATTATCGCCATGGGTCACCACGTCGACATCGATGGTGCACGCTTCTTGGTTGAGCTTGCGAATTGTGTACCAGCGCAATGCTGGGCGAATGTCGTCGGGCAATCGGGTGACGGCGGCGCGAACATTGACATCGTCGACCGGGAAGGGCGAAAAATCCTGCTCGTCTTGGGGCATGAGGAGCCCAAAATACTCGTCAGGCCCGGCTAAGGGGTAGTCACTAAAAGCCGGCGAGTGAAAAGTTAAACGGTGCAGCCGCGGCTTGAGGCGGGTGTTCCCGGTGAGGGGGACGGGCAATAAGCGGTGATGCGTCAAGGGAATTGATCCTAGGTAGAGGCCAAATTTGAAACCATCATAACGTACAGGTTAGGCTAGCCTCAAATAATTTAGGGGTGCGAATGCTTGCATGCTCGTTCCCGTTGAAGGAAAGGTTTATTCCATGGTTGCTATCCACCGGCGCGCGAAAACCGTGCTCGCTATTGTCTCAGCGGCAGCGATTGCTTTAGCGGGGTGCTCCCGCGGAAGTGGCGAGGACAGCGCGGGTGCGGACAGTGCTGAGGAGGTGCGCGTTGCCAGCCTGGGGCTCGGTGATGCCGATACCGTGCTGGCACTCGGAATCACTCCGGTTGCTGTGGCCCCCTGGGGTGCGAAAGGGGATGGTGATCCCTCCGGAGTTGGCCCATGGGCGAAGGAGCTTTTGGGAGATGCCCAGCCCGAGGTGATCTATAACACCGCCTCCGGTTTCACGGCCGAGGTTCTAGAGCAGGTCACTGCCTCGGACCCCACACAGATCATCGCCGTGAACCAGGCAGTGGATCAGGAGGCGAAGAAATCCCTCGAGGATATCGCCCCGCTGACCGTGAAGCCCGAAGGTTTCGAGGACTGGCAGATCCCCTGGGATGAGCAAGTCAAGACCATCGCCTCTGCCTTGGATAAGGAAGAGGAGGGGGAGAAGCTCATTGACCAAGCAGAGGGCGCCTTTGAGCAGTTCAAGGACTCCCACCCGGAGCTGCAGGGCAAGCGCGCAGCCATCCTCATGCCCTATGACGGGAAGCTGGGCCTCTACACGGCAGAAGACGGCCGTGGCCAGTTCATCGAAGACCTCGGCTTTGAGATCCCCAAGGAACTGCAGGGTGATGGTTCCAGCTTCTTCGTGGACTATGCCCCGGAAAACTACTCCCAGCTCAACAATGTGGACTATCTGTTCGTCTTGGATTACAACGGTGCGGTCGATGAACTCAAGAAGGATTCCACATTCCAAGGCCTGGACGTGGTCAAGGATGGACGCGTCCGCTACCTCGACACGGACACCGGCAATGCGATGAGCGTGCCGAACCCGCTGACGATCCCGTGGGCCGTCAACAAGTTCGAAGAGCAGCTCTAAGTGCTCGCACTACCGAGGAAGGCTGACGCTATCCACGGCGTTGCGTACCCGCAACGCCGTGGCAAGGCAGACGCACTGGATTCGCGGGGGAGAAGCCGCGCACTGCTCACCACGGCCCTGGTTGTGTCGACCTTCCTCCTTTTGCTGTGCTCATTGGCGGTTGGCTCGAGGGCTATTCCGTTGCCGGATCTGGTGTCTGCCCTCCTCCGCGGAGGCGAAGCAGATATCGAGAACATCGTGTGGGATTTGCGTATCCCCCGCACGTTCGTGGCCTACTTCGCGGGAGCAGCAATCGCGGTATCGGGTGTAATCGCCCAGTCCTGGACTAGAAACCCCTTGGCGGATCCGGGCTTCATCGGTATCACCGCGGGAGCTTCGTTCCTGGTTGCCCTCGGGACGGCGCTAGGTGTCGCCACCTCAACCGGGATGCGGACAGCGCTCGCCCTCGTAGGCGCCGGCCTGGCCACAGCATTAGTGCTGGGTGTGTCCCGCAGGTTTCAGGATCCCCTGACGCTGGTCTTGGTCGGCGCAGGTGTTGCTGCTGCCTTGAGCTCTAGCGCCATGTTGATCGGCCTGTACTCCACGGATGTCCTCGACAGCATGCGCCGGTGGACCATTGGCTCCACGTTTGGGCGCGGTCCAGAAGATGTCGCCATCGCAGGTGTCGGATTGCTCATCGGGTTTATCATCGCCGCACGTGTGGCGCGCCCGCTCGATCTTCTGGCAATGGGGGAGGAATCCTCGGTTGCTCTAGGTGGTTCTCCCACGCTGGCGCGGCGCGGCGCTGCCTCGAGCATCGTTGTTCTAGCAGGATGCGCAACTGCGGCGACAGGGCCCATTGCCTTCGTCGGATTCGCCATCCCCCATCTGCTGCGCCGGTTCACGGGGCCAGAAGTTACCGCGATGATTGCCCCAGCCGCATTGCTCGGTGGTTGCTCCGTACTCGCTGCGGATATTCTCGGCCGCCTCATCGCGGGCCCCTCTGAGTTGGAGATGTCCATCGTCTTGGCCTTTGTGGGCGCACCATTTCTCATCTGGGCCGTACACCGCGGGGAGCACAAGCTATGAGTGGGCGGGTGAAGGGGGACGTCGTCAAGCAACTGCGTTCCCAGGAGCGGCAGCGCCGGGCATGGATATGGGCGGCCACCTGCTTCTTTGTTCTGGTCGCGGCAAGCTCCTATGTCCTCCTGCTGGGGCAGGGGCCCGTGGACTTGAGCCCGGGGCGGGTCCTGGAGATCCTCAACGGCGGCGGAAGCCGCAGCGAAATCCGCGTTGTCTGGGACCTGCGCATGCCGGTAGCTCTAGCGACCCTCATCGTGGGCGCCGCGCTCGGACTGGCAGGGTCGTGGACGCAATCCATGTCGCGCAATCCGCTGGCCTCGCCTGACATCCTTGGCGTGACTGGTGGCGCGTCCGTCATGGTGGTCCTCGGAACGGTATTCTCCCGGCCGTTGCTTGCCGACGGCCTCTCCATGTTCTGGTGGCGGGCCGGACTCGCGCTGTTGGGTGCGGTGCTAGCGGCCATCCTGCTGGTGGCGCTTGGGGGAATCGGCACGAGCAATCGCATCGTCATCGTCGGAATCGCGCTCTCCCTGCTGTTCCAAGCGCTGGTGGCGTATCTCTTACGCGCAGCCGAGCTCCTCCGCGCGGCGCAATCCCAGCTGTGGCTGGCGGGAACCACGGGTTTCGTGCGGATGGAGGTCATTCTTCCTCTGCTCGTGGGGCTGACTCCTTTCGTGGTTCTTGGCCTGTGGTGTGCTCGGGAGCTGCCGCTCCTTGCACATGATGATCTCTCGGCCCTTTCCCTCGGGGTCAACATCACGCGAACACGCGCGCTGCTGCTGGTGGCAGCTACGGGCATCTGCGCGGTGACCGTATCCGTGGCCGGTCCCATTGGTTTCATTGCACTTCTGGCCCCGCATGTGGGGCGCATTGTTGCCCGGACGCCCACGCCTGTGCCACTGGTCTCCTGTGCTGCAGGCGCTGCCTTGTTGAGCGCGTGCGCTGTCATTGCTGGAGCGTTGCCGATGGACGCTCCGGTGGGTGCAGTCTCCTCCATCATCGGAGGGTGCGCCCTGGTCATCTTGGTGTGGAATGCCGCACGGCGGAGAGGATAAAAGCGAGTGAAAGACAGAGAAATTACGGCCACTGGTATTCATGCTGGCTATAAGGATGGGGAAGACATCCTGTCGAGTGTTGACTTGGTGGCCCGCCCAGGCGAAATCACCACGCTTATCGGGCCCAATGGCTGCGGCAAATCCACATTGTTGAAGACCTTGTCTAAGATTCTTCGCCCGCGGCAGGGGAGCGTGCACATCGGCGAGCTGGACGTGCACGCCATGAGTCCGAAGGAAGCCGCTGCCCACGTGGCGCTTCTTCCGCAGCAGCCGACGGCGCCGGATGGGCTGCGGGTGGGCGAGCTCGTCGCGCGCGGCCGCTACCCGCACCTGGGCCGTGGTCGGGGACTGTCCGCGAAGGACCGCGACATCATCGCGCAGGCCTGCGTGGAGACTGGCATTACGGACTTCATCGACCGTGACATCGCGGCACTCTCGGGCGGCCAGCGCCAGAGGGTGTGGCTCGCGCTGGCCTTGGCGCAGGACACGCCAGTGCTGCTTCTCGACGAACCCACAACCTTCCTCGATCCAGCCCATGCCATCAGCGTTCTGCAGCTCGTGCGCAAGCAAGCCGACGCTGGGAAAACGGTCGTCGTCGTGTTGCATGATCTCATGCTGGCCGGGCAGTACTCCGACACCATGGTGGTCATGAACAACGGCGAGGTCATCGCGCAGGGAACGCCCCGCCAGGCGTTGCGGAAAGAAGTGCTGGCCGCAGCCTATGGCATCGACGTCGAGATCTGGGACGACCCACGCAGCGACGCCCCCGTCATCGTTCCGCGCGGAGTGCTCAGCGACTGACAACGTTCATGCAGGAACCCGCGTCGAAAGCTCTCAGCGGAGCAATTTGGAGTTATGACAGGTCGGGTTGTAAGGTACCTAGCGAAGTTTGAACGGCCCGCTGAGGCCGAGTCAAAGTTCACCGAAGACCGTCGGTCATCCGGATATCCGGATCGAAGGTTCCTCATCCTAGAGGGCGGCCCACGCAGGAGACACTTTGCGAATAAGCGCGGATTTCCGCGCGCGCCCTGTGCTCTTGCACGGGGCTTTTGTTATTTCGGTTGTCCATCGGGCAAGCGGAGTAGGGAAGGCCCCGGCGGAAAACACAAGAGATGTTTCGAAAGGAGGCGAAGTAGAAAATGGCAAACCCGAAGAACACCGCAGACCTGGCGGCACTGAAGGAGAAGCTCGAGGGTGCAAACTCCATCGTGCTTACCGAGTACCGTGGCCTGACCGTGGGTCAGCTCCAGGAGCTGCGTAACAACCTCGGCTTTGACGTTGAGTACTCCGTCGCCAAGAACACCCTTTTCAAGATCGCTGCCAACGAAGCTGGCATCGAGGGTCTTGACGAGCACCTGACTGGCCCGACCGCTATTGCGTTCATCAAGGGCGAGGCAGTGGATGCTGCGAAGGTCATCACCAAGTTCGCTGATGACAACAAGGCACTCGTTATCAAGGGTGGCTACATGGACGGCAACGCTCTGTCTGCCGACCAGGTTGAGGCCATCGCCAAGCTGGACAACCGCGAGACCACCCTCGCAAAGCTGGCTGGCGCCATGAAGGGTTCTATGGCAAAGGCTGCCGCCGTATTCAACGCTCCTGCAACCAAGATGGTCCGCACCGCTGCGGCCCTGCAGGACAAGAAGGCTGCGGAAGCTTAAGACGCCACTTACAGGCGCACAACTTAAACACACACACTTATCTGGCTGCCTAGTGCGGCTAGGAACAATGAGAAAGGATGCCAATCATGGCTAAGCTCACCAAGGACGAGCTCATTGAAGCTTTCAAGGAAATGACCCTCATCGAGCTCTCCGAGTTCGTCAAGGAGTTCGAGGAGGTCTTCGACGTTGAGGCCGCCGCTCCGGTTGCTGCTGTTGCTGCTGGTGCCCCGGCTGCCGGCGGTGCCGCTGAGGAAGAGAAGACCGAGTTCGACGTCGTTCTGACCGACGCTGGCGCTAAGAAGATCGGCGTTATTAAGGCTGTCCGCGAGATCGTCTCCGGCCTGGGCCTGAAGGAAGCTAAGGAGCTCGTTGAGGGTGCTCCGAAGGCTATCCTCGAGGGTGCTTCCAAGGACGACGCTGACGCTGCTAAGGCTAAGCTCGAAGAGGCTGGCGCTTCCGTCGAGCTCAAGTAATTCACCTGAATTACTAAAGCTTTCCTGCGCAGTACACTCGCTGCGCTCCAACAACCCCGTTCCGCTTTTTGCGCGGTGCGGGGTTGTTCCCGTTTTGTCGGGACCCCGATGGCCCAGCGGATTCTAAACATTTCGTGTCAGGTCTTGACACTAGGGTCAAAAAGAGACACTATTGGGGTGTGCAATTTCGGCGTAGAAGTCTCGAGCGGTTCCATCAGGATGGTGTGCCGCCGCGATATATTCCATCGGAATTGCGTTCGGTAGTGCGCCGCAAGTTACTTATGATTGGGCGGTCTGTAAATGTCACGGACCTTCGGATTCCACCAGCAAACCGGTTGGAGCGGCTCAAGGGTGACCTAGAGGGCTACTACTCAATTCGCGTCAACTCGCAGTGGCGCATCATATTCAAGTGGACACCCGAAGGAGCTGTTGACGTTGACTTTATCGACTACCACTGACGCGCATACTCATGTTGATGTTGTTCCTGTTCCGCATCCTGGAGAAATCCTTCTCCTAGAATTCCTCAAACCCTGTGGTATTACCCAGTATCGCCTGGCCAACGACATTGGCACTACCCGCTCTCAAGTGTCCAAAATTACCCGCGGTACGCTCGGTATCAGTGCCGATATGGCTTTGCGTTTGTCGGCCTACTTTGGGAACTCCGCGGAGTTCTGGCTCGGACTCCAAGAGGAATACGATCTGTGGAAAGCTCGCCAGATCACGGATGTCAGCGCTATCGTTCCGTGGAATCACAAAGAAGAAGCCGACTCTCACTCATAGAAACAGTTGACTTACGCTTATGAGTGGCTAGGGGAGTCCTCTTTCTCCTTCGCGTCTGCTTGCGCAAGGGCGCGATCGGCTCTGCGCACAAAGATGAGGGCGGGCCCGATTGCGAGGAGCCCGGCGAGCGCATTTGCCCACAAACCAGTGGTCAAGGTCCAGCGATGAGATATTGCGGCCAGAGGGGTCGACCACACACTAGAGAGTGAAACGACGGTGCTCATTTGGATATTGGTGACTCGGCCAAATGTTTCTTCGGCCATAAGCCTGTGGAGTGCGGCATAGGTTACCGCGCCGGCGGCTGGGGCTGTAAGAACGGACAGTCCTAGCGGGATGATCATCAACAGGCTGGGGCTGAGCAGGGCACCACATGCGATTGATGCAGCAACCCAGGCACATGTGCCTACCTGAAGGGCTGCGAAGGAAAACTTCTTTTGCATCCAACCCGTCGACAAAGCACCCACAATCCCGATGAGGCCGATGGACGTGCGGGCTAGTCCCGTTACCCATCCAGGGTTGTTCCCCTCCTCCAGTATGAGGACGGCCATGAACAGTGAGCCGTTAATTGCACAGTTCGACAGTGTTTGCATGGCAATGAGCCCGCGAAGTAGGGGCGAGCGAGCCACGATGGCTAAGCCTTCCTTGGTTGTGCGTAGGAGCTTGTTCTCTGCCTTCTTTGCGGGGTCTAGGTTAGCCCTGATGAAGAGGAAGAAGACGATGGTGAGGAAATTTGCCAGACCGACAAACACGAAGGGCAGAGCCACATTGACTTCTAGAAGTGCGCCGCCCACAGTGGGGCCGATGAGTCCCGCAAATTGCAGACGTGCTTGGATGAGCCCTTGTTTGGCGGCGAGCTGTTCTTCTTCAACGAGCTGGGGCAGGCAAGGGTCGGAGCAAGCTTGGCCTATTCGGTAAAAGAGCATCATGCTCCCGAGTAGCGCACCGAAGACGATGGGGGAGAAGCTTCCGGATAGAATGAGGCCCGCTAACGCGAGGTTGAGTATCCCAGCCAGCGCGTTGGTCACAATGATGAGTGGCTTGCGGCGCCACATATCCGCAAGAGAGCCGCCGATGATGCCGCCTGCCAGTGCCGCAATTCCAGTGATGGTTCCATACAGGCCGGCAAGGGTAAGACTATCGCTCAAACGTAGAGTGACCACTGGAATAGCAAGCCCGGCTCCCACCCCAGCTATCTGAGCCACGAGGTCTGACCATAGGTAGAGGCGGAAGTCTCTGTTCTTGCTTTGGGGGTCATTCTTCATTGGTTCCTGCAATCTGCCGATCCGATCTCAAGTGTGATGTGGGGCACTTATCCTTAGACTATTAAACGCTCCGGTAGCCCCCGTCAACGCCACGTGAATCTGAAACGCACCCTCCGGGGAAATGTGTTTTGAGCAAACGAATCGGTAGGATAAGCCACCATGCTGCCCAAGTCCCGCATCTTCTCCGTCCTCCTGCTCGGCCTCGGCGTTGCGCTGATCGCGGCCGGCCTGACGGCGTCGAGCTTCTTGAGCTTTAGTCCGCGCCTGCCGTTGGATATCGAGGACACGACGTGGACTTTGCAGGATGACAATGCTACCGCGCAGGAGCTATCCGCGGAGGGCGTTACGCAGTATGAGGGGCCGATGACTTATCAGCTCAACCTGGACATCCAGGACCCAGCAGACAAGGAGACGGCGACGCTGCGAGTGGGGGAGTCCGCCATCCGCGGCGGCACGGGCAACGTGGAGGACTTAAGCTTTGCCCGCGTGTGGAATTATCCCGTTGACCGCCTCAGCGGTGAGGCCACGGGCCCGGCGGCGCTCTCCCACACCATGGGCTCGCCCACGGCGGAGGTGCCCGTCGAGGGCTACTGGCTGAAGCTGCCCGCCGATGCCGAGCAGACTACCTACCCGGTCTTTGACCCGGTGCTGCGCAAGGCGGCCGACGCCGTCTTCGAAGAATCCCTCGACATCGACGGCCGCACGGTCTACCGCTACCGCCAGGAGATTGAGCCCACCAACGTGGCTACCCTCTATGCTGGCAGCACGACGACCACGCTGAGCAACGAGGATGGCTCCACCGAGCAGGGCTACCTCTTCCACGCCGCAACCCGGGACCTCTACGTGGATCAAGCCACCGGACTCGTCGTGGGCATGGACGTCGATATCAAGGACTACTGGGCCGACCGCGAGGGTAACGAGCGTGAGGTGCAGTTCGCCTTCAATGGTGCGACTTCTGAGGAATCCCGCGCGGAGCTGCTCCAGCAGGCCGAGCGCTTCCCGCGGAGTGCTGTGGGGCAGTGGGTGCGCTGGGGCGGCATCGGAATCGGTGCGCTTCTGGTGTTGCTTGGGGCGCTAGGCGCTTTCCGACGTCCCACTAGCCGCCACTCCCGCTAGCTGCGCGTGCTAGGGGCCCGCGCGTGCGGATCTACGTAGCGACACGCCGTGGGCGCGTTTCGCCTTTACAAGGCCGCCATTATGCTATAGGCTATTTCGTTGCGCTGGAATCTGGATCTTTAGTGCACATTTAGCCTTTCGAGCGGTGATGGTAAAACCGACTTGACAAGGTGATTTTGTGCATTCTAAACCCAGTCATTCCACAGCAGACCGAATGCTAAATCTACCAGCGGTTTTGCACCTCACCGGCCAGGGTGGGGCCGCAATCCGCCAGAGGTACTGGAAGGACCCATCTTGGCAGTCTCCCGCCAGACCAAGTCAGTGGCCAACATCCCTGGAGCCCCGAAGCGATACTCCTTCGCTAAAATCAGCGAGCCTATCGCCGTCCCGGGCCTCCTCGATCTACAACTCGATTCTTACGCGTGGCTCATCGGCACCCCCGAGTGGCGCGAGCGCGAGCAGGCAGAGCGCGGCGAAGACGCACGCGTGACGAGCGGCCTTGAGGATATCCTCGAGGAGCTTTCTCCGATCCAGGATTACTCGGGCAACATGTCCCTGTCCCTGTCGGAGCCTCGCTTCGAGCCGGTGAAGAACACCGTGGACGAGTGCAAAGAGAAAGACATCAACTACTCGGCGCCACTGTACGTCACCGCAGAATTTATCAACAACGACACCCAGGAGATTAAGTCCCAGACCGTCTTCATCGGTGATTTCCCGATGATGACCGAGAAGGGCACCTTCATCGTCAACGGCACCGAGCGCGTTATCGTCTCGCAGCTCGTGCGTTCCCCGGGTGTCTACTTCGACCAGACCATCGACAAGTCCACCGAGCGCCCGCTGCACTCCGTGAAGGTCATTCCTTCCCGCGGTGCGTGGCTCGAGTTTGACGTCGACAAGCGCGACACCGTCGGCGTGCGCATCGACCGTAAGCGCCGCCAGCCGGTCACCGTGCTTCTTAAGGCCCTGGGTTGGACCGAGGAGCAGATCAAGGAGCGCTTCGGTTTCTCCGAGCTCATGATGTCCACCCTCGAGTCCGATGGCGTGGCCAACACCGATGAGGCTCTGCTGGAGATCTACCGCAAGCAGCGCCCGGGCGAGCAGCCCACGCGTGACCTCGCGCAGGCACTGCTGGATAACTCCTTCTTCCGCGCGAAGCGCTACGACCTGGCCAAGGTGGGCCGCTACAAGGTCAACCGCAAGCTCGGCCTGGGTGGAGACCACGACGGTCTGATGACCCTGACCGAGGAAGACATTGCCGTCACCCTCGAGTACCTCGTGCGCCTGCACGCCGGCGAGCGTGAGATGAAGGCCCCGAACGGTGAGATGATCTCCATCCACACCGACGACATCGACCACTTTGGTAACCGTCGTCTGCGCACCGTCGGCGAGCTCATCCAGAACCAGGTCCGCGTGGGCCTGTCCCGCATGGAGCGCGTCGTTCGCGAGCGCATGACCACCCAGGACGCAGAGTCGATTACCCCGACCTCCCTGATTAACGTCCGCCCGGTTTCTGCTGCCATCCGCGAGTTCTTCGGCACCTCCCAGCTCTCGCAGTTCATGGACCAGAACAACTCCCTGTCCGGCCTGACCCACAAGCGCCGCCTGTCCGCGCTGGGCCCGGGCGGTCTGTCCCGTGAGCGCGCCGGCATCGAGGTGCGAGACGTCCACGCTTCGCACTACGGCCGCATGTGCCCGATTGAGACTCCGGAAGGCCCGAACATTGGCCTGATCGGTTCGCTGGCTTCCTACGCCCGCGTCAACGCTTTCGGCTTCATCGAGACCCCGTACCGCAAGGTTGTAGACGGCAAGGTCACCGACCAGGTGGAGTACCTCACCGCTGATGAAGAGGATCGCTTCGCTATTGCGCAGGCAGAGGTTGAGAAGGATGCCGACGGCACCCTGACCGGCGACCGTATCGAGGTGCGCCTCAAGGACGGCGATATCGGCGTGACCGACGCCGCCGGCGTTGACTACGTCGACGTTTCCCCGCGCCAGATGGTTTCCGTGGCAACCGCCATGATTCCGTTCCTCGAGCACGACGATGCTAACCGTGCCCTCATGGGCGCGAACATGCAGCGCCAGGCCGTGCCGCTGGTGCGCTCCGAGGCCCCGTACGTGGGCACCGGTATGGAGCAGCGCGCCGCCTACGATGCTGGTGACCTCATCATCACCCCGAAGGCGGGCGTGGTGGAGAACGTCACCGCGGACCTCATCACTATCATGGATGACGAAGGCCAGCGCGATACCTACATGCTGCGCAAGTTCGAGCGCACCAACCAGAACACCAACTACAACCAGACCCCGCTGGTGTCCCTGGGTGAGCGCGTCGAGGCAGGCCAGGTGCTTGCCGACGGCCCCGGTACCCACAACGGTGAGATGTCCCTCGGCCGCAACCTGCTGGTTGCCTTCATGCCGTGGGAAGGCCACAACTACGAGGACGCCATCATCCTCAACCAGCGCATCGTGGAGGAAGACATCCTCACCTCGATCCACATCGAGGAGCACGAGATTGATGCTCGCGATACCAAGCTGGGCCCGGAGGAGATCACCCGCGAGATCCCGAACGTCTCCGATGACGTTCTGCGTGACCTCGACGAGCGCGGCATTGTCCGTATCGGTGCTGACGTCCGCGCGGGCGACATCCTCGTCGGTAAGGTCACCCCGAAGGGTGAGACCGAGCTGACCCCGGAGGAGCGCCTGCTGCGCGCCATCTTCGGTGAGAAGGCCCGCGAGGTGCGCGATACCTCCATGAAGGTGCCGCACGGTGAGACCGGTAAGGTCATCGGCGTTTCCCGCTTCTCCCGCGAGGATGACGACGACCTAGCCCCAGGCGTCAACGAAATGATCCGCGTCTACGTGGCTCAGAAGCGCAAGATCCAGGACGGCGATAAGCTCGCCGGCCGCCACGGCAACAAGGGCGTTGTGGGCAAGATTCTCCCGCCGGAGGATATGCCGTTCATGGAGGATGGCACCCCGGTGGACATCATCCTCAACACCCACGGTGTGCCGCGTCGTATGAACATCGGCCAGGTTCTCGAGGTCCACCTCGGCTGGCTGGCACACGCCGGCTGGAAGATCGATACCGAGGATCCGGCCAACGCCGAGCTGCTCAAGACCCTGCCGGAAGAGCTGTACGACGTCCCGCCGGAGTCGCTCACCGCAACCCCGGTCTTCGACGGTGCCACCAACGAGGAGATCTCTCGTCTGCTGGCTTCCTCCAAGCCGAACCGCGATGGTGACGTCATGGTGGATGAGCACGGCAAGGCCCGCCTCTTCGACGGCCGCTCCGGCGAGCCCTACCTGTACCCGGTTTCCGTGGGCTACATGTACATGCTCAAGCTGCACCACCTCGTCGACGAGAAGATTCACGCTCGCTCCACCGGTCCGTACTCCATGATTACCCAGCAGCCGCTGGGTGGTAAGGCACAGTTCGGTGGCCAGCGCTTCGGTGAGATGGAGGTGTGGGCAATGCAGGCATACGGCGCTGCCTACACCCTGCAGGAGCTTCTGACCATCAAGTCCGATGACGTGGTCGGCCGCGTCAAGGTCTACGAGGCCATTGTCAAGGGTGACAACATCCCGGATCCGGGTATCCCGGAGTCCTTCAAGGTCCTCCTCAAGGAGCTGCAGTCCCTCTGCCTGAATGTGGAAGTTCTCTCCACCGACGGTACGCCGATGGAACTGTCTGGCTCCGACGAAGACGACATGGACGGCGCTCCGTCCCTGGGCATTAACCTGTCCCGCGACGAGCGCTCCGACGCAGACATCGCCTAGCTTTTGGTCCGCCGCTTATCTACGGCGGCGGGCATAACGAAACACCACCTACATACAAAGCCATCAACTTCCCCCTGACGGGGGATGAAAGGGAGACATTACGTGTTTGACGTAAATCTCTTCGACGAGCTCCGCATCGGGCTGGCCACCGCAGAGGACATCCGTCGCTGGTCCAAGGGCGAGGTCAAGAAACCCGAAACCATCAACTACCGCACCCTCAAGCCGGAGAAGGACGGCCTCTTCTGCGAGCGCATCTTCGGCCCGACCCGTGACTGGGAGTGCTCCTGCGGTAAGTACAAGCGCGTGCGCTACAAGGGCATCATCTGTGAGCGCTGTGGCGTCGAGGTGACCAAGTCCAAGGTGCGCCGTGAGCGCATGGGCCACATCGAGCTGGCCGCGCCGGTGACCCACATCTGGTACTTCAAGGGCGTTCCTTCCCGCTTGGGCTACCTGCTGGACCTGGCTCCGAAGGACCTTGAGCGCATCATTTACTTCGCTGCCAACATCATCACCTCCGTGGACGAGGAAGCTCGCCACAATGACCAGTCCACTCTGGAAGCTGAGATGCTGCTGGAGAAGAAGGACGTGGAGGATGACGTCGAGTCCGAGATCGCTGAGCGCGCTGCCAAGCTCGAGCAGGATCTGGCCGAGCTGGAGGCCGCCGGCGCCAAGGCCGACGCCCGCCGCAAGGTCCAGAACGCTGCCGACAAGGAAATGCAGCACATCCGCGAGCGCGGTGAGCGCGAGGTCGCTCGCCTCGACGAAATCTGGAACACCTTCATCAAGCTGGCTCCGAAGCAGATGATCATCGATGAGACCATCTACGAAGAGCTGGTTGACCGCTACGAGGATTACTTCACCGGCGGCATGGGTGCAGAGGCTATCCAGACCCTCATCCGCAACTTCGACCTCGAGGCTGAGGCCGAGGAGCTCAAGGAGATCATCAACAACGGCAAGGGCCAGAAGAAGATGCGTGCCCTCAAGCGCCTGAAGGTTGTTGCGGCCTTCCTGCGCTCGGGCAACGACCCGGCCGGCATGGTGCTCGACGCTATCCCGGTGATCCCGCCGGAGCTGCGCCCGATGGTGCAGCTGGACGGTGGCCGCTTCGCCACCTCCGACCTCAACGACCTCTACCGTCGCGTGATCAACCGCAACAACCGCCTCAAGCGCATGATCGACCTCGGCGCTCCCGAGATCATCGTGAACAACGAGAAGCGCATGCTGCAGGAGTCCGTTGACGCGCTCTTCGACAACGGCCGTCGCGGCCGTCCGGTCACCGGCCCGGGTAACCGCCCGCTGAAGTCCCTGTCTGACCTGCTCAAGGGTAAGCAGGGTCGCTTCCGCCAGAACCTGCTGGGTAAGCGCGTGGACTACTCCGGCCGTTCCGTGATTATCGTTGGTCCGCAGCTCAAGCTGCACGAGTGTGGTCTGCCGAAGCTCATGGCTCTGGAGCTGTTCAAGCCCTTCGTCATGAAGCGCCTGGTGGAAAACGACTACGCGCAGAACATCAAGTCCGCTAAGCGCATGGTGGAGCGCCAGCGCCCTGAGGTGTGGGACGTCCTCGAAGAGGCCATTTCCGAGCACCCGGTGATGCTGAACCGTGCACCGACCCTGCACCGCCTGGGTATCCAGGCCTTCGAGCCGAAGCTCGTCGAAGGTAAGGCCATCCAGCTGCACCCGCTGGCTTGTGAGGCCTTCAACGCTGACTTCGACGGCGACCAGATGGCAGTCCACCTGCCGCTGTCCGCCGAGGCGCAGGCTGAGGCACGCGTGCTGATGCTGGCCTCCAACAATATTCTGTCCCCGGCCTCCGGTAAGCCGCTGGCTATGCCGCGCCTGGATATGGTTACCGGCCTGTACTACCTCACCATGGACAAGGGCGAGGACGAGATCGGTGGCGCGGGAGCTTACGCTCCCGCAGACGAAAACGGACCGGCCCAGGGCGTGTACTCCTCCTACGCGGAGGCCATCATGGCTCGTGACCGCGGCGTTCTGGGCCTGCAGGCCCCGATCAAGGTGCGCATCTCCCACCTGCGTCCGCCGTCAGACATTGAGGCAGAGCAGTTCCCGGATGGTTGGCAGAAGGGCCAGGCTTGGCTCGCTGAGACCACCCTGGGCCGCATCATGTTCAATGACCTGCTGCCGTGGAACTACCCGTACCTCGAGGGCGTCATGGTCCGTAAGGGCGGCGCTGGCAACAAGATGCTGCTGGGTGACGTCATTAATGACCTCGCTGCGAAGTACCCGATGATCACCGTTGCCCAGGTTCTGGACAAGATGAAGGACGCGGGCTTCTACTGGGCCACCCGTTCCGGCGTGACCATCACCATGCACGACGTTCTGGTTCTTCCGAACAAGACCGAGGTCCTCGAGTCTTATGAGAAGGAAGCAGAGCGCATCGAGCGCAAGTACTGGGAGCAGGGTGCCCTGACCGAGCGCGAGCGCTACGACCGCCTGGTTGAGCTGTGGAAGGACGCCACGGACACCGTGGGTAACGCCGTCGAGGAGATGTACCCCGACGACAACCCGATTCCGATGATCGTGAAGTCCGGTGCTGCCGGTAACATGCGTCAGATCTGGACCCTGGCCGGTATGAAGGGCATGGTTGTGAACTCCAAGGGTGACTACATCACCCGTCCGATTAAGACCTCCTTCCGCGAGGGCCTGTCGGTTCTGGAGTACTTCAACAACTCGCACGGCTCCCGTAAGGGCCTGGCGGATACCGCTCTGCGTACCGCTGACTCCGGTTACCTCACCCGTCGTCTGGTGGACGTGGCGCAGGATGTCATCGTCCGCGAGGAAGACTGTGGCACCCGTCAGGGCGTGCGCGTCCCGATCGGCGTCGAGGTTGCCGAAGGCTCCTACGACCTGCACGAGCTGTGGGAGACCTCCGCATCCGGCCGCGTCGTGGCTAACGATGTCAAGGATGAAAACGGCGAGGTTATTGCCGAGGCAGGCGCTGACCTGACCGAGGAGCTCAGCCGCAAGATCGTCGCCGCTGGCGTTCTGGAGATCAAGGTTCGCTCCGTGCTGACCTGCCAGACCCCGGCTGGTGTTTGTGCGAAGTGCTACGGCAAGTCCATGGCCTCCGGCAAGCTGGTCGATATCGGCGAGGCAGTCGGCATCGTGGCCGCGCAGTCCATTGGTGAGCCGGGTACCCAGCTGACCATGCGTACCTTCCACCAGGGTGGTGTCGGTGGCGATATTACCGGTGGTCTGCCGCGTGTTCAGGAGCTCTTTGAGGCCCGTAACCCGAAGAACCGTGCTCCTATCGCTTCCGTCGACGGCACCGTGTCCCTGTCCGATGAGGGCAACTTCTGGACCCTGACCATCACCCCGGATGACGGTTCCGACAACGTGGTCTACGAGAAGCTGTCGAAGCGCCAGGGCTTGGCTCAGGTTCGCCGCCCGATGGAGTCCAATCCGGACGCCATGATCGAGCGCTCCCTGCGCGACGGTGACCACGTCAGCACCGGTGACCGCCTCATGCGTGGTGCGGCTGACCCGCACGACGTGCTGGAGGTTCTCGGCCGCCGCGGCGTGGAGAAGCACCTCATCGACGAGGTTCAGGCTGTCTACCGTGCACAGGGTGTGGCCATCCACGACAAGCACATCGAGATCATCATCCGTCAGATGCTGCGTCGCGGTACGGTCATTGAGGCCGGTTCCACCGAGTTCCTGCCGGGTACCCTGGTTGACCTTTCTGAGGCCAAGCAGGTCAACGCCGCTCAGGTCGCTGAGGGCGGCCAGCCGGCACAGCTGCGCAGTGAGATCATGGGTATTACCAAGGCCTCGCTGGCTACGGAGTCTTGGCTGTCTGCTGCGTCCTTCCAGGAGACCACGCGTGTGCTTACCGACGCCGCCATCAACAAGCGCTCGGATCAGCTCATTGGTCTCAAGGAGAACGTCATCATCGGTAAGCTGATTCCGGCTGGTACGGGTATTTCCCGCTACCGCAACATCAGCGTGAAGCCGACTGAGGCTGCACGCAATGCTGCGTACTCCATTCCGACCTACGGTGATTCCATCTACGGCGACGATGGCTTCGGTGAGTTCACCGGCGCTTCCGTCCCGCTGGAGGAGGACTACACCTTCTAGGACCTGGTTCGTCAACGACCTAGTCCTTTAGTCCTTCGACACCGAGGGAAACCACAGACCCGCACTTCACCCGCCAGACACTGGTGGGGAGGAGGTGCGGGTCTTTTCTATCGGTAGCACCGGACCGGGACGTCCCTTCCGGAGCCGCCGTCCTGCGCGAAACTTTGGGTTCTCTTACAATAGCGTCAACAAGGGCACAAGAACCCCAGTGCTCGTGCTCAGGAAGGTGCCGACCGATGACATTTCCGAACACTGGATTCGAAAAGCCTGCCCCGAAACCACGCGCGTGGACGGGCGTTGATGCTCTTATTGTTGCCGGCTATGTCATTGCTGGCGCGCTCCTATTGTGGGGAAGGGGAGCGTTTATTAATCGCTTGGTCATGGGAGAAGATGAGCCTCTCCCAACGCATGTGTTGCTACCGCTGCTTTCTGGGACGGCAGCGCTCTTCCCCCTGGCCGGGCTATGTGCGGCCTTAACTGTCCAGAAACCGTTGGCCGCATTTGTGGGTTATGTCATGTCGGTCATGCTGGGTTATGCATTCAATGGCGTCGTAGGCCCCAGAGTCGTAGTGGAGGTAGTAATCATTGTCCCGGTCATCGAGGCCGTTTTCTTCGGCTGTAAATATGCCCGCTTCGATTTTCTTAGCGGGAGCCTCGCCGGTTTTGCTGCGGTAGTGGTAAGCGGACTTGTGGGCATTATCGCGCTTGGTTTTGATGTGGAGCATCTTGCAACCCAGTTCGGCTGGATGCTTATTAGGCTCCTGGTCACCTTGGTCGTTGTGGTGCCGCTGGCCTATGTCATCGCAAAGGCGGTGCGGCCCGTGCTTCGACAGCAGTGACGGGGGATGGAGGTAACTACACCTTCGAGAGGGATATCCGTGTAAGACACGCCGCGAATAGCCGGTAGAGTTATCTACTCTTTACCCCCGCCGGCACCCCATGAAGAAGGGTGTGGCGGGGGTAATTTGTATGAGACCTAAATTACGAACGTAGAGCAACCTGTGAACGGCATAAGCATTGGAGCCGCCTGTGGCCTGCGGGTTTAGCAGTTTTCGTTCGCGGAATGGGCTATGACGTGCATGGACACCGTTAACCGAGAGCGAATTTTGCCCTTGCGGGAAGCGGCGGGGGGGGGGAGGGTCTCAGCTTGAGTCCAGTCTGCCTTCAGGAACGCCTAAGAAGCTTCGGAATCTGACCGGGGGCGGGCTGCTGACCGGATACATATTTTTTCTCAAGAAAGGATTCTTCATGAAAATGAAGAGTTTCAACGGATCAGCTCGTCGTCGCGGCACGACGATTGCAGCTGCCGCTCTCTCTGTTGCCATGGTGGGCCCCTTCGTCCACTCGGTAACCCCGAACTACAATGTGGCCGCAGTCGCTGGCACCCCGGCCGAGGCTGGCCAGCCGAACACCGCCGGTAATGGTGTCAAGTACCCGGGTGAGCACAATGGTGCCTACCAGTCTGTGGTGGATGAGCAGCGCTACACCTTTACCCCAGGGGCAGCCAAGGAAGGTGCGATTGAGTCTGGTGCCGATCAAGGCGCTAACGAATCGATCGAAGGTTACGTCATTCACCAGCGCGACGGTGACCTCTCGGTGTACCCGGGCACCCGTGACCCATGGAAGCCGATTCCGATGGAAGGTGTCCGCGTCTACGCTCAGTGGACTGAGAAGGGCGGTGTGACCTCGCCTGTGTACACCACCACTACCCGCGCGGATGGTCGCTACACCATTCACATGAAGCCCTTCAACAATGCGAAGGGCGAGGTAGTCAAGTTCGATGCGGACCCGAATGGCCCGCAGTACGAGAAGATCCGTGTGTGGGTAGACAACCCGGATACGGAAAACTTCACGCAGCTGTATGGCTACAACTTCGGCCACATGGGTCCGAACGCCGCTACGTACGACACCCCGGGTGGCATGGGCTGGCTCGTTGGCCCGGACCGCGTGACCAACGTTCGTTTCGCATTTGGTGAGAAGACCCGCCATGACGTGATGCACCGTGACAAGGCTGATCAGAACCCGGTGGTTGGCAATGGTCCTGGCCAGATCAAGGGCAACCTGTTCTGGCACCTGTACAATACGCAGGGCGCGTTCACTCCGAGCCTGATGAACAAGATGAACGGTGCCGATGTGCCGGCAACGGGCGTGAAGGTTTACGGTTCCTACCTGTCTGACTACGCAGTTAACGAGATCAAGACGAAGGCTGCTAAGGATCTTGGCTTCGACGAGATCCGCGGGCGTGGTTGGACCAACCGCAACGAGACTGCGCTGCAGAACTGGATCAAGCGCAAGATGGCGGAAGAGGGCAAGGACAAGTGGATTGCCGAGACCTCTGAAGCCACTGTCGACAGCAAGGGCGACTACACGCTGCAGTTCAAGGGCACCTTTGGGCGAAATACCGGGACAACCAACAACGTCGACCGTGGCTACGACGACGGCGCGCTCATCTACACCGACCTGGCGCGTGATAACGGTGCTGAGGTGACCTTCCCTGACGGTTCGAAGCACAATGCTTATAACCTGTTTGGCCAGGTTGCGCCTGCTGCAGACGTCGGTAGCTGGGAGAGGTCCGTTACTGGTCGTGGCATCAAGAACATTCCGAAGCACGTGAACTGGGACTGGCTGTTCTTCTCTACGGAGGAGACTGAGGGGCTTGGTCAGTTCACGCCGTTCTACAACAACTCCTTCCTGCCGCGTGACCAGTACGTGTTCAACGGTGAGGGCAAGTGGGCTGGTGGCATGGTCTACGGCGCCGGCGAGCACTACCTGCTGGAGAACCGTCACGTCATCTACTCGGACTACGTCGTCTTTGACGTGCTTGAAAAGGACACTCGTCAGAATCCCGCAAAGCCGGGCGACAAGGTTGATACCAAGACGGCTGGCCTGCCGATCCAGTGGGTTGACGGCCTGCAGTACCAGATCGAGTGGGTTAACGGTGACACCGGTAAGGTAGAGAAGACCTGTGAGCCGGTGGATCCGGAGCCGGCCGGCACCATTCCGTCTTGCCAGTTCGACACCACGGGTGTTAAGTCCACGACGACGTTCACTGCGTACCTGTACCCGGTCAACAAGAAGACCGGGGAGCGCGGTCAGGCTATTGCGGCCGACGCATTCACGGTTCTGGTTGGTTGGCAGCCACACTACGAGGAGACTAAGGCTAAGCCTGGTGAGGCAACCCCTTCCAAGGCTCCGACTTTCGATAACACGGAGACCGAAGACGTCGAGATGCTCACTGCTGAGGAGCTGAAGAACCAGGACGCAACCAAGGAGCCGACGAAGTTCGCGCTGCCTGAGACCTTCAAGGCTCCAGAGGGCTACACCGTCACCGTCGATGAGAAGACCGGTAAGGTTTCCGTAACCTTCCCGGATAATGCAGCCAACGAGGACAGCATCGAGGTTCCGGTCCAGGTCACCTACAAGGACGGCACGACCGCAACTGGTACTGCACGCTTCGTCGTTGAGTCCACCGACCGCGACGCCGACAAGTTCGAGCCAAAGTACGAGGACGGCAAGGGTAAGCCTGGTGATGATGCCAAGGTTGATGCTCCGAAGTTCAAGGACGGCGAGGGTAACGACACCGATACTCCGGATGGCACCACGTTTGCTCCGGATGAGTCTGAGGACAAGGCTCCGAAGTACATCGATAAGGACGGTAATGAGAAGCCGTTGCCGAAGGACAATGTAAAGGTTGATCCGAAGACCGGTGAGGTCACCGTTACGGTTCCGGAGGATGCGAAGCCTGGCGAAAAGATCACTGTTCCGGTGGAGGTAACTTACCCGGATGGTTCTAAGGACAACGTTGATGTGACGGTTACCGTTGAGGATCCGGATGCTCCGGAGCAGCCTGGTGACAAGGACGCCGACAAGTTCGAGCCAAAGTACGAGGACGGCAAGGGTAAGCCTGGTGATGATGCCAAGGTTGATGCTCCGAAGTTCAAGGACGGCGAGGGTAACGACACCGATACTCCGGATGGCACCACGTTTGCTCCGGATGAGTCTGAGGACAAGGCTCCGAAGTACATCGATAAGGACGGTAATGAGAAGCCGTTGCCGAAGGACAATGTAAAGGTTGATCCGAAGACCGGTGAGGTCACCGTTACGGTTCCGGAGGATGCGAAGCCTGGCGAAAAGATCACTGTTCCGGTGGAGGTAACTTACCCGGATGGTTCTAAGGACAACGTTGATGTGACGGTTACCGTTGAGGATCCGGACGCTTCTAATTCTGATGTGAAGGTCGATGCTATTCCTGACACGAGGGTTGCTCGTGGCGAGAAGGTTTCCATCCCAATCGAGGCTACCGACGGTGCAGAGATTTCCGTTACTGGATTGCCTGAGTTCCTGAAGCTCAACGGTAACGTCATCGAGGGCACTGTTCCTGAGGACGCTGAACTTAAGTCTTACGACATTGAGGTCAAGGCGACGAAGGATGGCAAGGAAGCAACGGATGAGTTCAAGCTGACCGTTGTTACCTCTATCTTGGTTGATTCTGATGGTGATGGTGTCTCCGATGAGCAGGAGAAGGAGGACGGTACTGATCCGAACAATCCGGATACTGATGGTGATGGCCTGACCGATGGTGAGGAAAAGGAGCACGGTACCGATCCGAACAAACCGGACACCGACGGTGACGGCATCAACGACGGTGACGAGGTCAAGGACGGTACTGATCCGACCAAGGAGGACACCGATGGTGATGGCCTGACCGATAAGGAAGAGAAGGATCTTGGTACTGATCCGACGAAGCCGGATACTGATGGTGACGGCCTGACCGATAAGGAAGAGGTCGACGGTTCCAAGAACCCGCACAAGGACAACAAGTTCGACGAGGACGGTGAGCCTGGCAACACTGATCCGACGAACCCGGATACCGATGGTGATGGCCTGACCGACCGTACGGAAATTGAGATCGGCACCGATCCGAATAACCCGGATACCGACGGTGATGGTCACAAGGATGGTGACGAGGTCAAGGACAATAAGGATCCGAAGGATCCGGATTCCTTCCCGGGCGATGACACCGACACCGATGGTGATGGTGTTCCGGATGCCCAGGAAGAAAAGGACGGTACTGATCCGAACAACCCGGATACCGACGGTGACGGCCTGACCGATGGTGAGGAAAAGGAGCACGGTACCGATCCGAAGAACCCGGATACCGATGGTGACGGTGTTAACGACGGTGACGAGGTCAACCGTAAGGATGAAGACGGTAACCCAGCTCCGACTGATCCGAAGAATAAGGACACCGATGGTGACGGCCTGACCGACGGTGAAGAAAAGGAGATTGGGACCGATCCGACGAAGCCGGATACCGATGGTGACGGCCTGACCGATAAGGAAGAGGT
>NZ_KV818319.1:123793-125899 GCF_001814885.1 Corynebacterium sp. HMSC068G04
AGAACCCGCACAAGGACAACAAGTTCGACGAGAACGGTGAGCCTGGCAACACGGATCCGACGAACCCGGATACCGATGGTGACGGTCTGACCGACCGTACTGAAATTGAGATCGGTACTGACCCGAATAACCCGGATACCGACGGTGACGGCGTTAAGGACGGCGACGAGATCAAGGACGGTACGGATCCGAAGAACCCGGATACCGACGGTGACGGTGTCAACGACGGCCAGGAGAAGGAGGACGGCACCAACCCGCTCGACAAGGGCGACTTCAAGGGTG
Organism: Corynebacterium sp. HMSC068G04; assembly: GCF_001814885.1. Lineage (NCBI taxonomy): Bacteria > Bacillati > Actinomycetota > Actinomycetes > Mycobacteriales > Corynebacteriaceae > Corynebacterium > Corynebacterium sp. HMSC068G04. The sequence continues at coordinate 124,076 of NZ_KV818319.1, forward strand.
GTGACGACTCCGAGGACAACGCCGACAAGCCGAGCATTGTTCCGGGTGACAAGACCGATGAGGTTCCTGCCAACAATAAGCCGAAGGAACTGGATGACAAGGTCAAGAATCCGACTGAGGATATGACCGGCGATGTCCTTGACAAGGACGGAAAGAAGATTCCGGGCTCCAAGGTTGAGATCGACCCGAAGACCGGTGAGATCGAGGTGACCGTACCGAAGGGTACTGATCCGCAGGATGCCACGGTTGTTGTCAAGGACAAGGACGGCAACAAGGTCGGTGAGATTGATATCAAGATCACCAAGCCGAAGAAGGACAACAACGACGGCGGTAACAACGGTGGTTGGTTCCCGTGGCCGATTGATCCGAACAAGCCGGGCGAGGATGACAAGCCGGGTGATGAGGATCAGAAGGACAAGGACACCGATGGTGATGGTCTGACTGACGAGCAGGAGAAGGAGCTTGGCACCGATCCGAATAAGGCTGACACCGATGGTGACGGCATCAATGACGGAGATGAGGTAGACGGCTCCAAGAACCCGTTCGATAAGGATGGCAACAAGGTTAAGCCGGGTGAGAAGGGTGCTCCGACTGACCCGAAGAAGGCTGATACCGATGGTGACGGCACCAACGATGGTGATGAGGTCACTGGTTCCAAGAACAACGGTAAGCCGACCGATCCGAATAACCCGAAGTCCAAGCCGGAGAAGGACCCGAACGGTTCCTCGAAGTTGCCTGACTGGAATGGTTCTTCCAACCTGTCTGAGCGTTGCATCAACACCGGTTTGGGTATTGGTATCCCGCTGCTGTTCCTGATTCCGGTTGGTCTGGCTTCCCAGATGAACATTCCGGGTCTGTCGGAGTTTGTTGCTCCGATTAACAAGCAGATTCAGGATCTGAACACCCGTCTGCAGCAGCAGACCAACACCTTCAACGGCCCGTTGGCTAAGCAGATGGCTGGTATTGACGCTCAGCTCAAGCGCTTCGGTGCTGACTCCCGCCAGGCTGCTGGTGCTGTGGCTCTGATTGCTGCTGGTGCTTTGGCTATCGGCCTGTTGGCTGATGCTTGTGCACCGGGTGCTGACGAGGGTTCCTCCAAGTAGGAGAACCGTAGGATGTGTTTCCTCTAACAACACCGCTTAGGGAGGAGCGTTAACCTCCCACCCAACTTGAGAGTTGATGGAGTAGGGCATTGCTGCCGGGGTGTTGTGCTCCGGCAGCAAGACCTAGTTCATAACTTGATTGTGTTTATTTGATATTTCCGAAATACATGTCGTTATTTCATTAAGTCTTGGGTCTCCACCGAAGCTTTTCCTTTCCTTAAGCTGCGTGTGTGGAGGCTCATGGCCACTGGCATCTCTGCCGGTGTGCAAGTACCCCGTCGCGTAGGTCAGAGGACGCGGCGGGGTACATTTTATGCCTCGAAGTTGTGGTTGTCGGATGCCTCAGCTTGTTTTCTTTGCTGTCGATGTATTCACTACGTGTGTGTTTAACGCTCGTGCCATTGCTTCAGACGCTCAAGCAGGATGCGGTCGGATTCAACCTTGGCCCCGCGGTTGGCAGTGACAGTACCGCCCATCATGGTCTCCCAAGAGGGGCCCATGAGTTCGTCAATGCTCTCGTGGAGAAGGTGGCCGGCGCCTTCATAGATGTTGGGCTCGGGTTCTTTTTGTGCGGCCAGAGCTTTCGCGGCCGCGTCGCCTTGCCACATTGCGTCATCGGTGCCGACGAAAAGGAGGCCGTTGCCCTCAAACTCGCTCAGGTCGATGCCAGATTCGGGGTCAGCTGCAGCAGTGTCGGCCTCATAGCCAGCGCGGTAGGACA
>NZ_KV818320.1:0-6002 GCF_001814885.1 Corynebacterium sp. HMSC068G04
GTGGGAGCGAGGGAGAGGTCAATGATGCCGAACGGGACACCGAGGCGCTCTGAAGCCATTTCACCCACGAGCTGGCCTTGCCGATAATTGCGGAGCTTGAGGCGCAACTACGCAACGCTAGTGATTACCGAGAAGCAGCACCATAAAACGGACCTTCGTTACCTTCGTCGGGAGAGCGTGCTGCCATGGGGAGCCGTCTGGTGATGCTTGGGCCGGCTTACTGAGGAACAGGAGAGTATTGGGTGCCTCAATGAGGGGGCCCGGGGCAACAGCGCCGACATTCGAAAACTAGTAGGCCAACTCCTCATCCACCGGATAGGTTGTTCTCAGTTATCGGTGTCAGCCTTGTGAACTACGCTCCAGTCATACTGTGCGGTGGCTTCTACGATGAGGGCGGAAAGCGCTGGAGTATCCCCAAGGAAAAGTGCCAATGAACAAGAGGCTTCAAAGGCATGTCGCAACCTTGAACGTACAAACCTATAGCGGGTTCTGCTCTCCGCAATGCTTTGGCTGACGCTATAAATAGTCCGCATAGCCGCGATGATGCGCTGGAAGGCTTCTCTAAGTTCATTGTGAGACACACCGTGATAGCGATCGTGCCATTGAACGATATACTCGGCTGCCGTCACATCGATCGATGCCGTAGACAATTTGTGCCCGTGCTCCTGACGAATGGCGCGGGCCTGCGAGAGCTTTCGCATCGCGATCCGGTGATGTTGTGCGGCCTCATCAACATCGCTAGTGGCATGTGCAAGGCGTTGGTGTACGAAAGCCTGCTGTTGCAAGACATCAGAGAAGAAACAAACGTCATGTTGGTCGTACGCCAGGGCTGCACACGCTTCGAGGGTATGTAAAGCTTCATCGTGGCGGCCTTCTAGATGTAATCGATGTGCCTGTATAAGCATTATTTGTTTGCTAACTTGCGGTTCAACCGTGACTATGGTTGTTCCAATTTGTGCGATAGCAAGAGAAACACTGCTAACCCACTCTGGATGTGCGCTCAAGAGACGCAAATAAGCGCGTGTAAGTTGCAGGGTTGGCGCGTGGTTCGGATCTTCGCCTATCAAAGGCTCTGCACGGTTGAGGTTTAGCTCAGCAGCGGCATAATCACCAAGCATCATTTCGGTTTGTGCCACTCCTAAAAGAACGATTCCAAGATAAGAAGTGCCGAGACTTCGAGCTAAGGCTTGTATGTTTCGATAGGCTATAGCGGCCTGATTGTGTTGTCCTTGGCACATAAACAACGCAGCACGTTCAATTTTTGTTAGGAAAGTGCGTTGTACAGGTTCAAGTGTTCGCGGAGCTAGTTCTTCGAGTGCAGCGACTCTCTTTTCGGCTTCCTCTAGCTTATTGGCGAAACGAAGCGATTGAGCGACGCTGAATGTGATTGCCCATTGTTGGTCTTCGAGGCGCATCAACTGAGACGGGTCGTCGACCCTTAGCTTTTTCCTCTCAATAGTGGAAAGGGCTCCGTGGAGAAGGTCGATGGACAAAGCAAGGTTGGCTTCACGAGTGACTTGAGGAAATTCTAAGAGTAGGTTGCTGAGCTCAGAGACACCCTTAGAACACTGTTCCGAATTAGTTAATTTCGTGGAATTCCAATGGACAGGGGTTTCTCGCCACGAATCGTCGCCAGCCCGCATTTTCGAGCTTGCTTCCTCACATCGAGCTCTGAAAGCTCGTGCCGAAGTACGCACTTTTATGGAATCGAACACACTATAATCTAAGCACAGATTGGAATTTGTTGTCGATGATTTGGACACTTACGTTGAGAGGTAACGAAGCCCATGGCTACCTTGAGACCACGCACTGCAGTAATTGCGGATGCGTGGACCGCCGCAGAGATTGACGCACCTGCGCTAGTAAATAAGAAGGGTCTGCCTCTGGCACGAACACAGAAATGTCTACTTGATCCACTAGTTTTTAGGCCGCGGGAACGAAAGCATCTCGCCAAGGCACTGTTGAACCCCGCGGACGCTGCCGAGATGTACCAGCTTCTGGTTGATTCCCGAGAGGCGTTGTCATGGACGTCCTTGTGGTATCTCGAGTTCAAGGAAATGAGACAAGCACTGGGAATCTCGGAAGGGAATCCCCAGGAGCTTTATTATCCCCGAGCTTATGAGCTCGCCATTACTAGGGGAGCCCCCGAGGGCGATGTAAGCGAGCTCGTTAGTGCACTACTAGATTCCATACATACGATTGGCCCCAGCACGAGAGAAGTGATGGAGGTGCTGAGGTCAAAGGAAACGCATGACTATGCGGAGAAGACATGGACTTCCTCTTGGTACAACAGAAGAGTACCCCCTCAAACTCATGGACTTAGTGAACGGCTAGCGCTTGCTCTTCTTGATCAGTCAGGGGAGAGTCTTGAAGCCTTTGTGGCTACAGAAGACGTTCGGGCTATCGCTTTTGAAATGCGAGATCAAGAAGGAATTATTGAGAAGTTTCTGGAAGCTATTGTCCCTAAAACGCAAACAGTTTCTCTTTCTGAGAAGGATCCCCTTGTTCCACCGGAGTTGTTAGGTTCGGCATTTCTTCCGCTTGACCGCACCATTGAGCAGCGCGTGCGGGCAGCGTTAATTCGGCATCGGGACGCAGACTCTGAGGTCGGAGCTGCGGAAATCGTGATCGAAGAGATTGAAAGGGCAGTGGATGCATTTGGCCTCCACGATGCCCGAAGCCAAGCGCTATTCCTTGTTGGCACGGTGATAGCACCTCAGCTAACTCCGCTGCTTCACGTTGATTCTGACGACGTCGGAGCGGCAGAGGGGTTTGTAGGCGAGCTCCAGCAAAGAATACGGAGGGAGGCATATGTAATGCACTTGCGACGGCAATTATGTGCTGGGGGAGCCATCCATGCTGACCAAACCAAGATCGTTGCTGATTTGCAAGATTTCTGGAAGCCTTGGTTGAACCGCTTATGGTCTCGACTACACGGTCGCGAAATTAGGGCACGTCCCCCGGCTGAAAGCCCTAAAGAATTGCTGACCGGCATTACCCGTTCTGTCATTCTTGACCACCGCGCAAGAATCCGTAAGTCTCTTGAGAGGAGCTCCTGATGAAGTGGACATTGAAAGATGGAGCCTGGTCATCGGGCGTTATTAGTTTCTCAGAGTTTCCACTTATCCAAGCTGTTGAAGCTAGGGGAGCGCTATTGGAGTGGAATATCGACGAGCCCGAAAGGAGCCGGCCACGCATCACGATCACTGACGAAGACGAATGCGATTGGCTGTGGGAACTCATCGGAGAGCCTGCCCATGTTGAATTTGTACAGTCGGCGCAGAACCCCAACATGCGAAAAGCATTCAATGTCGCTGCTCAATGGAATCTGGAGACGTTACTGGCGCTTCGAAAGCTCGCTCATGGCCAGTGGCTACGAGATTGGTGGCCGACCAGTGCCGTTGATGGGGTACCCAAGCTGAGTGATGAGGGGCTGGTTCGTGAGATGAACGACGTGGCTATGCAGGTAGAAACAATCGTCGACGGGTATCAGTTTTCTCGTACTGAGGACACCTCAGTGTCCTTAAACAGAACAAGGGACAACCAGGCACAATCTGACTATGCTTTGGTCGCGGGCACAGTTCAAGAGTGTGCGATCACGGGCCCCATTTTTAGTGGTACATCCTCCCCGGCGTGGCAAGGGCTGCCAGCACATGTAGTTGATGCGACAGAGAATCCCGTTCACTGGCATGTCGAAGCGGCTCCGAATCCGGTGCTAGACATCCAAGTATTACTCGCTGATAAGCAGTCAAACGGTGAAGGCCTTGAGGTGCGGGTGCTTCGCGGACCTGAGGAATTAGCCCACGGATATCTCGACAAGCGGGGATTCGCGTCTGTGCCGTTAGGTCTCACGGTAGCTGAGGTATGGCTTCAAGATTGGACTGACGTGGTCGTACAAGTTGGGGTTGATGTCAACGAGAGCCAGGAAGTGCGCAACCGTATTAGGGCCTTTGCTCAGGAGCGACTGCGAGCTCGCGACAGGTTGAGCTTTGCCGAAGAGTGCGTTGCTCTTTACTGATTGAAGGCATCGAATCCCCCCCCCCTTTGGGGGACCAGTTTTGTGAGTGGTAGAGCTAGCATTCTCCAATACTGAGGCTAGCTGGCACTCGAATGCACAGCTAAATGCAAAGAAAGGAACTCCAGTGAAGATCACTAAGTCTCTCGTATCTCTTCTTGCCGCCGTCTCGTTGACAACGCTCGCTGCCTGTTCTCAATCTGAAGGCGACAACGGCGAAAAGTCTGCGGACGCTACCACCGAAGTTGCTGCCAACGAGGCTGAAAAGACTGAAGACTCTAGTACAGATTCTGATGCGAATGCAGAATCAAACGACAGCGAAGATGAGTCTGCAAATGCAGATGCGAAGACCGCTTCAATCGGTGGAAGCTATGAAGCCACAGTTGATGGCCAGGCCATCGTGGTAGAAGACGAAACCATCGTATGCCAGGAGGCAGCTGGCACGATGAATCTCGCAGTAGGTTCCGGTACAGCTGGTATCTCCGCAATGCTTTCCACCGATGATAACCCCACGGTGAAGGGTGTCGGAATGATGGATGCAGATGGAAATACCCTGGCCTACGCTGAGGGTAGCCCGATGGGCTCCGCTACGGCGACGAAGGACGGCGACAGCTACACCGTGTCGGGTGAGGGCATTGTGACCGATCCACAAAACCCGACCAGCATGGAAACGAAGCCGTTCGAATTGAAGATTACCTGCGGTTAATCAAGGTAAGACGTGGTGAGTGGGCAACAAGTCCTGACCTTGTGGTTTGCTGAGGCAAGCACTTGCTGGATCACGTGGCGCTGGGAAGGAGAGGAAGACGCGCACGCGTCTCGTCTTGACCCAGCGCTACGCCAGACTCTTCTCAACTTTTATGAGGAGGCATTGCCCAATGCTCGCCCTGCTGAATCTGCGGAGGAAGCGCTCGACCGCGCCTTGAGTGGTCCATTGGCCTCTCCACAAGAATCGGCGGATTTTGGGGCAAGACTAGCTGATGGTCTTCTTCCCACTGAACTGACCCAAGCGTTAATTCGACGTTCTGGGCATGGCGCCGAGCGCGTTTGCATGAAGATCCATGTATCTCCAACTGCAGCTCGGATTCCATGGGCACTCCTGCGTATTCAAACAGAAACTGCAGGAAATCATCGTACGCTACTTTTGGACTTTGCGGACGTCGCTATAGCTATTCCCCGCAATGCTTCCCGCCTTGCGAAACGCCGCGATAAAGGAGCTTCGCGTTTGCGTGTTAACGGAACACGGCGCGGGGTTATAGCTGTCATCGATCCTAAAGTTCCTGGATACCAACCGACTTCGGCGTTGGGCTCGGTCCTGGGACCACCCCAAGACAACGATGAACTAGCAGCACTTTTAGGGCGGCGAACTGGAAACCTTATTCCCACAGCGACCGTTTTCTCTGAACTAGCTAGACGTAGTGATCTAGATCGCCGGTGGCTCAAGTCCGTACTGCCTAAAGCTTCCGCTTTTCTGTACGTGGGACACGTTAGCGTGGGACAGGATCTCACCTCCTCAGGGGCATCATCAGCACTCCACTTGTGTTGTGTTGATGACACGGGGCAGCACGATCCGTTGACCGCCGGTGAGATTCTAAGCGATGAAGAGTTCGTGTTCCCTGAACACGTGGCATTCATTGGGTGTGGTTCTGGTACCGACCATACTTTTCTCGAACCCATGGGTTTGTCTTTGGCCGCGCATTTGCGGGGCGCTCAGTACGTCATCGCTGCTTCGTGGACGATACCCACGGATTCATACCTTCCCTCTACACCGTTGCGGCGACTGATTCTTGCAGCCGATGAAGCATTAGATTCATCTAATCCGGCGCGTGCAATGAACTTGTGGCAACGTGACCGTGCGGAAGCGTGGTTTCGCGACGGCCACGTTAAGGACACCCCATTGCTTTGGGCGGCGATGCAGACTTTCGTGCGCTGACTAGTTGCGGAAACCGTGCACCGGTGCCGGAATGAAGCCACCGCGGTTGATGAAGGT
>NZ_KV818321.1:0-474 GCF_001814885.1 Corynebacterium sp. HMSC068G04
AGGTTTGGGCTTTTCACGGCCTTTTTTGTGGAGAGTTTGATCCTGGCTCAGGACGAACGCTGGCGGCGTGCTTAACACATGCAAGTCGAACGGAAAGGCCAGTGCTTGCACTGGTACTCGAGTGGCGAACGGGTGAGTAACACGTGGGTGATCTGCCTTGCACTCTGGGATAAGCTTGGGAAACTGGGTCTAATACCGGATATGAACTGCCTTTAGTGTGGTGGTTGGAAAGTTTTTTCGGTGCAAGATGAGCTCGCGGCCTATCAGCTTGTTGGTGGGGTAATGGCCTACCAAGGCGTCGACGGGTAGCCGGCCTGAGAGGGTGTACGGCCACATTGGGACTGAGATACGGCCCAGACTCCTACGGGAGGCAGCAGTGGGGAATATTGCACAATGGGCGGAAGCCTGATGCAGCGACGCCGCGTGGGGGATGACGGCCTTCGGGTTGTAAACTCCTTTCGACAGGGACGAAGC
>NZ_KV818322.1:0-39688 GCF_001814885.1 Corynebacterium sp. HMSC068G04
AGGGTGTCCACTAAACGAGGGTAACCTCAGTAGCCCTCGGCCGCCGTTATGACGGGCCGGGGGCTAGCGCTGCAGGAAGGGGTCTTCAATCGGCGCTATCGCTCAACGTTCAACTTGGCACTCAACCGATCAATCCGAGCCCTTGTGCACTCGATGCCGCCATGTAGACTCCCACAATTGCCGCGATCCACAGCAACGTCACTTTCGCCTCATACTCCAGCCGACGGATGGCGCGCTCCAGACGAGGAAAAATAGCCGGCCCCGCTGCGCCTGCAATGGCAGCCATAAGAGTTGCCGGTAGGACCATGATGATGCAGTAACCCGCAATAAGCGCGACCTTGCCGCTAAACCCGAAAGACATAGACTGGATAATTCCCATTGCGCCCAGGTAAGGCAACATAGTCGCAGCCTCGACGACGGCAGCACCTAGCGCAAGCCCCACCATGCCGGTCGCACTCAGTGACGCGCCCCGTGCAAGGCGAGAAGCCCGACTCTTCGACACCTCGCCGTTGGCGGTCTGCGTGGCCGCGGGCTTTTTGGGGTTTGGCGAGAACACACCGAAGATGAAAAGCCCCGCGCCCAGAACAAGCGTCACCCACTGGAACCAATCAGTCTCGCTTACGCCAGAAAGCCTCGATACTGCCGCATCGAACCCTAATAGAAGCGCAATACCAAGGCAGCAGTAGGCCGTGGCGATCGTAGCGAGATAGGTGCCCAATAGGCCTAAACGTACTCGTCGCCAGATAACAATCAGTGCAATAGGAATGACAAGGGTTCCTGCACTCAAACTATCTACGAGTGCAAGGCCAGCAAGGGGAAGGAAGTCTGACATGGAATTCTCCAGTAGTCGGGTGTTTGCGGGGAGGTTGACCTTTGGCGTCACACGAGGCCTCAATCCCACTTCATACGTTCGTATTAATCGCGGGCTTGATACGATTGTACGAGGCGCAATGCGCGAGTGCAACTACACTTATGAATGGCTCATCGCATCTGAGCTACGCAAGATTGGAGCTCCATGTCCGTTGATCGCAACATACCCATCACCGGCACCGCCGCAGTGATCGCTGATGCTGCCATTCGAGTGATGGTCAGCCAGGGTCTCGATGCCCTGAGCGTGCGCAACGTCGCCACTGAGGCTGGCGTCGCGCCTGGGACTGTCCAGTACCAGATGGGTAAACGGGACGACATCATCGCGAAAGCTTTTGTCAGGTCGTTGCAGCGCCAGGAGTCGCGGGCCCTTACTCAAACCGATGCGACGGATTTTCACGCGGCGTTCCACGGTCGCCTGGCTGAACTCTTGCCAATTGGACCTGTCCAGCGCGAGGATTCCGCTGTGTGGGTCATAGTGGGAGCTGCTGCCTCGACGCGCGAATGGCTGGCTGACTTATACGACGCCGAGGTGACGAAGTTTCGGGCGCGCGTGGCTGAAGGTCTCGAAGCAGCGCAACGTTTCGGAAAGCTAGCCCGAGGACTGTCTCCTGAGCAAGGTGCTCGCCTCGTCACTGCGCTGGTCAACGGGCTGACGATCGACTACCTCAATGCTCCTGTGGACTCGGCGAAGCAGTTGTTGGCAGACCTTGCTTCGGGACTCGCGCTGATTGTAGAACCCGGTTCTCCTAAAGACTAGGACGGTACTAGGGCTGGAGGTGCAGCATGCCCCTTCATTCTCAGGAAGTCCTCCAACCCATGTCAGCGCGGAGGCACTGTGCCAGTCACCGGCGTGTGGATGTTAATCGACGGGTGAAAGCTCGAGTATCTCGCAAACGGCATCCATGTGTCCGGCGTGCCTGGATACTTCGGCCAGTAGGTGGGACAACACCCAGTCGACAGTGGGGTGCCTGCCGTCCTCGTCAGCTTGGGATGCAGGCTCTCCCGGTGGATACGTTGCAAGCAAAGACAAGGCATCTTCCCACTCCTGTCGAAGGGCATCGACGAAGGTCTCGACCGTGACCTCGGGATCCGCGTTCCAGTCTTCATGTGGAGAGTCGTCGGTCCACGGGACCGGAAGATCGGCGCCTACCACAACATTTGCGATCCAAAACCGGATGACGTACCGCTGATGGTTCAGAAGTCCCGCAACGGTCCAGCGACTACGGAGGGGAACGTGTGTCACGCCTGAGCGATCTACCTGAACGGCCATGTCGACGATCGAGTCGAGTTGGCGCTGGATCTGATCAGTCAGCTCGGAATAGGACTTTGGTGTGGTGGGCATGTGCAGGAGCCTGCATTCTTAGGACTCTGCAGTTAGACGCCGCACGGCTTCGCGGATGACCTCGGGACGCTTGCAGAAAGCAAAGCGCACCTTGTGCTGCCACGGTTCCGGGTTGTCCGTGAAGGCGGCCAGCGGGATGGCGGCTACGCCCTTCGTTTCGGGCAGCTGCATGCAGAAATCGATGCCGTTTAAACCGGTAGAGGAGATATCGGCAACCACGTAGTAGGTGCCGCCGGTGTCATGCACGTGGAATCCCAGCTGCTTGAGGCCCTCCACAAGGATGCTGCGGCACTCTGCAAGCTCAGACACCATGCCGTCCAGCCATTCCTGTTCATAGCGCAGTGCATGGGCCACGGCCGGCTGGAAGGGCGTGGTGGAGACGAAGGTGGTGAATTGCTTGGCTTTGATGACGCCGTCGAGAAGCTTTGGCTCCGCGATGGCCCAGCCGGTCTTCCACCCGGTGCAGTTGAAAGACTTGGCGGCAGATGACACCGTGACGGTGCGCTCAGCCATTCCCGGCAGGGAGGCGATGCTGACGTGGTCGGTGCCGAAGGTGAGGTTTTCGTAGACCTCGTCAGCTAATACGAGGAGGTTCTTTTCCACGCAGAGCTCGGCGAGCTCGGTGAGTGCTTCGCGGGAGAAGACCGAGCCGGTCGGGTTGTGCGGGGTGTTGATGATGACCATGGCGGTCTTGTCCGTGATGGCTGCGCGCACGGCATCGACGTCGATGTCCCAGCTGTTGCCGGATTCTTTCAAGGGGACGGGGATGCGGGTGGCGTCGGCAAGCGCGATGGCGGCGATGTAGGCGTCGTAGTAAGGCTCGAGGACAATGACTTCGTGTCTGGGCTCCACTAGGCCAAGCACCGTGGCGGTGATGGCCTCGGTGGCACCGGCGGTGACTACGACGTGATCCTGCGGCACGGAGTAGGTCTCCGCGATGGCGTCGACCAGGTCTGGGACCCCGCGTAGGGGAGCGTATTGGTTGTTGCCGCCGGCGATATTCTCCTGGGCAATCTCCAGCATGCGCTGCGGGCCGTCGCTATCGGGGAAACCCTGGCCAAGGTTCACCGCGTCATTCTCCACGGCAAGGGCGGTCATGGTGGCGAAGATGGTTTCGCCAAATTCTTGTAGTCTCTCAACAGTCATTTAGAGCACCAATAGATCGTATTTCGTAGCCTTCACATCGGTCAGACGCTTGCGTGCGCGCTCGAGGCGCTGCCACTGATCCTCCGGAATGGACTTGCGGGCAATCGTCACGGTTTCCGCATCCGGGGTGCCCCAGGCAATCGGCATGGGAGTGATCTGCTGCCAGTGGTCTTTATCGCTTGAGCTGCGCTGGCCGGAGACCGCGGCCACCGGGACCTTGGTGCCCACGGTGCGCTTAATACCCGGGATGTTGCTGACGGTGCGCAGGCACGCGCCCCACCGCGGCGGTGCCTTCGGGTCAACGTTGGTATTTACCAAAGCCATGAGGACCATGTCGCGCTCGTTGACCTCCGCGACGACCGCGGGGGCTAGCGGATAGGAGTCGTAGAGCTTCTGGGCCGAGCCAACCTTGCTCGAAGCCAAGACACCGATGACGGCGCAAAAGATGCCGAAGAGCGCCATACCGACCGCCAGCGTGATGCGCCAGACGGCGTCGATTCCAAAATAGACGGCAATCGCGCCGATAATAAGCACGAGGCCCATGACGAGGCCGGAGTTGCGCAGGCGTGAGGAATCACGCAGGAGCTCGTTGTTCTTCTTGGCAAAGTCTTCGTTGACTTCAAACTTGAAAATCTTCATCAGCTCACAAGTCTACTTCGTCCACCAGCCGGTAGGCATAACCTTGCTCGGCCAAAAAGCGCTGGCGGTGCATGGCGTATTCCGCGTCGATCGATTCGCGCGCCACGAGAGTGTAGAAGGTGGCCTCCTGCCCGTCCTTCTTCGGGCGCAGCAGGCGGCCCAAGCGCTGCGCCTCTTCCTGGCGGGAACCAAAGGTGCCGGAGACCTGGATGGCCAGGGCAGCCTCGGGAAGGTCGATGGAAAAATTCGCCACCTTGGACACCACGAGGGTGGCCAGCTCGCCCTCGCGGAATTGCTGGAAGAGCTTTTCGCGCTTGGCGGTGGAGGTCTTGCCGTCGATTACCGGTGCGTTGAGGTGCTCGCCGAGCTCCTCCAGCTGGTCCACGTAAGCGCCAATGATGAGTGCCTGCTGACCTTCATGTTTCTTCAGCAGCTTGTCGACGGCCCGCAGCTTCGCGCCTGCCGACGCCGCAATCCGGTAGCGCTCCCGCGCTTGTGCCGTGGCATAAAGCAGGCGTTCCTCCTGCGTCATGTCGACGCGCACCTCGACGCAGTCCGCGGTGGCGATATAGCCGGCGGATTCCAGCTCCTTCCACGGCGCGTCATAGCGCTTGGGCCCGATGAGCGAAAAGACATCGCCCTCGCGGCCATCCTCGCGGATGAGGGTGGCGGTCAGCCCCAAGCGGCGGCGCGATTGCAGGTCGGAGGTCATCCGGAAGACTGGGGCGGGCAAGAGGTGGACTTCGTCGTAGATAATAAGGCCCCAGTCATGGGAATCGAAGAGCTCGAGCGCCCGGTATTCACCTTTGGTCTTGCGCGTGACCACTTGGTAGGTAGCGATGGTAATCGGCTTGATTTCCTTCTTCTCACCCGAGTACTCGCCAATTTCCTCTGGCGTGAGGCTGGTGCGGCGCAGCAGCTCATCGCGCCACTGGCGCCCGGCCACGGTGTTGGTCACGAGGATGAGCGTGGTGGCCTGTGCTTTGGCCATGGCAGCAGCACCCACGATGGTTTTGCCCGCGCCACAGGGCAGGACCACGATGCCGGAGCCACCGGACCAGAAGGATTCGGCGGCATACTGCTGATAATCCCGAAGCTCCCAGTCCACCTCCTCCGTGCTCAGCGCGATGGGGTGGGATTCGCCGTCGACGTAGCCGGCGCGGTCATCGGCGGGCCAGCTGGCCTTGAGCAGCTCTTGTTTGAGCCGCCCGCGCGCGGAGGGCGGTACGGCGATGGTGTTGTCGTCAATGCGCGGGCCCAGCAGCTCGCTGACCTTCTTGGTGCGGGTGAGCTCCTCCAGGATGACGGGCTCGTCCGATTCGAGGATGAGACCGTGGGCTGGATGAGCCAGCAGGCGCACGCGGCCGTAGCGCGACATGGTCTCGGCGACGTCGATCAGCAGCGCCTGCGGCACTGGGAACCGGGAGTAATTCTCCAGAACGTCCACGACTTGCTCGGCATCGTGCCCGGCGGCGCGCGCATTCCACAGGGCTAGTGGGGTGATGCGGTAGGTGTGGATGTGCTCGGGCGCGCGCTCCAGCTCCGCAAAAGGCGCGAGTGCTGCGCGAGCCTCGTTGGCTTGCGGGTGATCCACCTCGAGGAGGACGGTCTTGTCCGATTGGACGATGAGTGGTCCGGGCATGATGAGGCCTTTCTACTCTGGGCGTCAGGGAAAGATTTAATCCCTGTCGGCAAAGCGGACGGAGGAAATGCGGTGAACTGGGAAGCGCACGGGTTTGCCCGCTGAGCCTAGGGCATCAATGTAGCCGCCTTCCACCGACAGTGGCTTCACGGTCACGGTGCGGAGATCGCCGCTCTTATCGGCATAGGAAATCACGATATCGGCGTGGGAGCGCGCGGCAGCGCGGGCGAGCGTGAGGGGATCCGGATCTTCTTCCTTGTTCGCACTCGGGTTCTGCGCTGATGTCCGCAAGGCCTGCACGGCTTCATCCACCGAGGCAGGCTCGCGCTTGCGGGGCTTAGTGCGTGGCGTGGGCAAAAGGTAAGGCTCGGGGGCGACGGCCAGGGAGGCGCCGGATTCATCCTCCGCAGTGGGGGAGAGGCCCTTAGCGCGCAGCTTCTCCAGCAGCTCGCCCACGCGCAGCTGAGATACCGCGACGGTGGGCGCGAGCAGGCGCAGACCGGCAACGGATGCGACGGCAAGCTCCAGGAGCGCGGGGTCCTCGCTGCGCAGATAGGACAGTGCTGGCCCGCTGCGGAGGGTGCCATGGCGCTTGGCGACGTCCCCGATGGCAAAGCCCAATGCCTGCGGCACGCCTGTCGGGGAGTGCGCTTCCAAAAAGTCGATCATTTCCTGCGCGGTGAGCCCCTGGTCCATGCCGCGGCGAATAGTGGCCTCACTGATGCGGTACACACTGGCTAGGCCTGGGGATTCGAGGTCCGCCAGGGAAGTCAGGGTGCGGTGTGTGCCTGGTTCAAGGGGGCCGGGAACGAGGACGGTGAGGTCTTGCTGGATGATGAATTCGCTGACCGTTTCGGGGACGAGTGTGGCGGCTGCGGCGGAATCACCCAGCACGCGGGTAGCCTTGCCCAGCGCTATAGCACCGATCCATTCGGCTTCGGCGCGCAGTTGCTCAATGGTCACCGTGCGCGTGTGGCTGGCAAAGAGTGGGGATCGAAAGCGCAACTCTTCCCAGAACTCATCGTCATTCAGCGCGACTGCGGAGTGTGCATAGACGCCGAGAACGAAAGCGCGGAAGCGCGGCAGGCGGCGCACGAGGCTATCCTCCGCGAGCACCCGGGTCTCAGCCCAGCTGGCCCAGGGGGAGGTACGCCAGGCGTCGAGAAGAATGCGCCACTTCTCCCCGAGGTCGGCCTCGAGCCAGTCCTGGGAGCCGGTGGTAGGCGCGAGGAAGTGGCCCTCTAAGCCATCCGGCTCACCCCGGTGGAGAAGCCTAGCGTGGTGGCCCAAGCAGATGAGCCGCGCGACCTCCTCCTTTTCCAGAGCGAGATCCTTGGCCAGCTGGTTGAGTGGGCGAACGCCGACCGAAGAATCCTTGAGCAGAGTTACCGGATGACTGCCGAGCAACTCGAGGAGCCTTTCCATGCCACGCACGGCTTCGAGGCCAGCTGCGGCACCGGCGTCGTCAGCCCTGGCATCCGGCTCCGGGGTGCCCGCGCGCCCCGAGGGGGTGGTGGGAATGGGCGGGGTGGTATCACCAGCCAGCAGGCGGGCGAGCGAGTGCGGCAAGCGCACAGAGTGCGCGTTGATACGCTCCAGAAAACCTTTGGCCAGCAGGCGCTTGGCGGGATCCTCGGAGTTGATGTCCGGCTCGGTGTCGGTGGTATAGCCCATGCCGTCGCTTTTGCTTAAAGCATCAAGGACTCGGCGCTCCTCGGGGGCAAGCGCGGCTAGATCCTTCTCATCGAACTCTACTTGGTTGCGCAACGACCAGCCGGTGGGAAGTGAGCCCATCACGGCGGTGACGATGCGCACCTGTGGGGCGTCACCAAAGACGAGACCGCGCTCCTTGAGCTGCTTCGTGATTGCAGGGTTGGTGTCTTCCACCATGGCTATTTCGCCGCCGCGTTGTGCGATGTCCTCCAAAGTAGCTAGTTGCTCGGCATTGCTTGCCGCTAAGGCATCCGCGACGTGCATCGGAAGTGTCAGGCGCGAGGCCAACGCATCAAAGTCCTTCGGTGCGGGTGAGAGAACATCACTGCGGTTGCTGAGCAGGGCGCGCAGGTCCTTGTCAGGCAACTGGCTGAGCCACTCGCGGTAGCTCTCGGTAACGCGGGCGCGGTGTGAAGGGGAGGTCATAATGGCCCTCAAGCTTAGTAGGCGGGGGAGGCATGGGGCCCTCGTTGGGTGAATAAGTTACTTTTTGCCGCGGGGTTTGGAATAATAAGGAGCATGTCGAACGAGAACAAAGGCTTCGTATCCCCGGCTTGGCCGAAGAACAGCCCCCGCGAGCACGCTATTACTGAACTTACTGCACCTTTTGCTGGTGCTTCCAGCCCGTACGGTGACGACCTGATTCTGCCGATGCCGGCAGAAAAGCTCAACTACGTTCACCCGTACACCCGCATCAACCGCTAAGTAGGCGCGCAGAAATCTGCGCTTCACTTAGCGGATACGTTGAGCCTTCCGGCTTGCTTTCAGCCCCTCCGAGAATGTTCTCCTCGGTGGGGCTATACGTGTTTGTAATGTACTTGCGCCTCAACTAGTTGGCACGGGCTTGGGCTTTAAGGCCGTCGAGCAGCGTATCGATGAGCTGGGCTTGTATACCTGATAGGTAGTCGGCGCTCACTGGTGTTCTGGGCAGCGGGCGGGTGATGAGACCGATGCCGATGTGAAGTTCGAGCGGGGTGAGGGACTCGGGGCAGAGACCTGCTTGTCGCGTGGGTTCGATAATCGGTTGGTAGATCGACTTCAGTTCAGCTTTGCGCTGGGTAGCGATCTCCTGCACGTCATCGTCTGAGAATGAGGCAGTATTCACCTCGGCTGCCGCTGCTTGAACAACCGCGGCGAAGTTAAGGCTGGCGATCCGATGAATAATATCGCGCCAGGTGCCTTCGGGATCCTCGTCGAAACCTTGTAGGTGGCTGTCCACCTCTTCTTTGATGTGTGCTACCTCCGCGCCGGTGACGGCATCGAGGAGGGAGAGCCGTTCGGGGAAGTGGCGTGAGACCGTGGCGACGCCCACGCCGGCTTTCTTGGCGATGGAGCGCATGGACACGCCCGGTCCCTCGCTGATGAGCAGCTGCCTGGCTGCTGCGACGATGGCTTGCTTGTTTTCTGCTGCGTCTTGTCTCACAGCTTGCATCATACCAAACGGAACACTATGCTCCACTTTGTAAGTGAAACACCCTGTTCCGTTTGGAGGTTGGAAGTGTCAGCGGTGAAAAGTCAGGAAGGAAAGCAGCCATCGGTTGCTGTGAAATCGATAGTTGCCATTGTGGGGATCCCCGTCGTCATCGGCCTTATGCTGTGGGCGTTTTTGGCGCCCACCTTTGCATCGGGTCCGGCTGGCGTTCCGGTTGCCATTTCGGCGCCGGAGCCCATGCTCGAAGGTATCTCGCAGAAGATTGAGAGTGCGGCGGGGGATGAGGCTCCGGAGATCGTCGTGAAGCACAGCGAGGCCGAGGTGCGCGACGCGGTGCTGCAGCGTGAAGCTGTTGGTGGACTGGTCATCTCCCCGCAGGGCGCGAGTGCGTTCACCGCTGCGGGAAATGGTGCTCCCTACGTGACGATGATTGATGGCCTCGCTGGCCAGCTTGAAGCACAAGGAATGTCCGTGGAGAAGCAGGAGCTGGCGCCGACGACTGCGGAGGACCCGCAGGCGAGCGGTATCGCACTGTTGGGCCTGCCGCTGGCCTTTGGCGGGATTATTTCCGCTGTCATTGCCACCTTTGCATTTCGTGGCAAGAAATGGGTCAAGCTGGGGGTGCTCGTTGGTATTGCGCTTTTCGGCGGGCTCGTTGCTACGTGGATGCTGCACTCCGTCTATGGAACCCTCGGTGGCAGCTTCGCTGCCGAGTGGATGGCTATCGCTGCGGGCATCCTTGCGACGTCTGCGGTGACTGCAGGCCTTGCGGGGGTGATGGGTGCCGCGGGTATTGGAATCGGTGCCGTGCTGACTATCTTCTTAGCGAACCCGCTGTCGGGTCTGGCAACCGGCCCGTGGCTGCTGCCTGCCGGGTGGTCGACGTTGGGGCAGTGGATGCCCATCGGCGCGACGGGTCACCTAGTCCGCTCGCTGTCCTTCTTTGATGGGCAAGGCTTCGGCCATGCGTGGTGGTCGCTGGGGCTGTGGATTGTTGTTGGTCTGGTGCTGTTGGTCTGTGACCGGTCACGAGCTAGGTGAAGAACCCAAACTGATTGAGAAGGGTTCTTCTCCATAGCGTTCGCTTTGGAAATGCAATCAGCCGGAATGCTCCTCCAGCCAATCCAGGGCGACATCAATTCCCGTCCAAGCAAGAGCGGTGGCGCCATCCGAAAGCGTCTGGTTAGCGACGTCTCCTACACATGCATCGGCGAAGGCCTCTTGGTGGTTCAAAACAGGATAAGAACCCACACCGATATAAGGGTGTATCGCCCTAGTTATATGGGAGACGTTAGCAAAATCAGTTGAGGCTTGACTCATTAATGTTTCAGGCCCATCTGTGCGTAAGTCGCGGCCAAGAAGAAGGGCGTTTTTCTCGTAGTACTCAAGGCCCGCTTCATCCGTAACGAAGTCGGAATATGGTTTCGACTCATCGATGATGGAGACTTCGCAGCCGGTAGCAAGAGCCCCAGCTTTGAAACAGTTAATAACCTTTTGAGATGTAGCCTCCAGTTCCTCCATCGTTGACGCTCGTACGTACCAGCGCCCTTGTGTGCGGTGAGGAATAGCGTTTGGAGCATCACCACCTTTAGTGACAATCCCGTGCACACGCACAGTTGGGGGTAGCTGCTGCCGCAGTAAACCAATGGCAACTTCTGAGATTGTGAAAGCATCGGCAGCGTTGACACCTTGGGTGGGGTAGGAAGCCGCATGTGAAGCATGCCCAGTAAAATTTACTTCCCAATGTAGAACGGCGAACGGCTTAGCCCTTACGACATCAACGGGGGCGGGGTGCGACATCATTGCAAAGTGCAGCCCATCGAAAGCGCCGCGGTCTAGCATCTCAACCTTCCCGCCCTTTCCTTCTTCTGCTGGAGTTCCGAAAATCTCTACTGAGAGATCCAGTTCTTCCGCGACCTCGGAAAGAGCGATACCAGCCCCGAGAGACATTGCAGCAATCAGATTATGGCCGCAGGCATGCCCAATACCTGGCAGTGCGTCGTATTCCGCCATGATCCCAATTCGCTTAGAACCCGAGCCTTTCACTGCATGAAATGATGTAGGGATTCCTACGTAATTCTCTTCAACATCAAAGCCGCGTGAACGTAAGAAGTTTGCACATCGTTTAGATGACTCAACCTCCTCCCAAGCGATCTCGGGATTTTCATGGAGCCATTCAGAAAGCTCGATGAGTGAATTCAATTCCTCGTGGACAGCTTCGCGCGCCTTCTCTTTATACTTATTCATCGCCAGGCACCCCATAGGAAGGAGCGGTGTGCGGTGATTTTCCGCGTGTCACGTAGTCATCGCGTTGGGGCATCCAAATTTCGAGTAGCTTCTCAAGTTCATTAATCGGCGCATCAGACCAGTCCACCCGCAGGTCAGTTTCTATCCACCCAGCGTCACGAACGACGCCTAAACCAGCAGACTGAACTGGGCCAGCTTCACCGCCGGCCTCCAGCCCAGCGATCATCGTTTCAAGCAAACGATACTCAAGTTCACCGCTAGTGCTTTCAAATCGGTTAAGCATCTCGTCGATAACCTTTTCCGACGCGAGCATATTTCCGGCGATTACGCAGTTATCGCCAACAACCTGGTTGTGCGTACCGAGCGTGTGGACTCCAGAGTGAGAGAAACCTGGACCCTTCGCCGGAAGAATTGTGATTTGCCGGTAATCCAGCGTGGAGTCATTCTCCTTGAGCCAGTCAAACGCCTCTTGAGCTGTACTGCCATTTTCGAGTCGCCCCAAAATCGCCGGACCGAACCGTGGGTCGGTGATGTTTTGGGAAGACACCGCACCGATCCCGCTACGAAGATTAAGGCAGCGAGCAGCGACGGCCGGTGAAGAGGACGAAACAGCTTGGCCAATGGCGCCTGAGCTGTCGCGAGCAATAATTGAAAAAGTCATAAGCCTTCCAATGATTGAGGAGCCGGAGGGCGGTGAGAAGCGTCGTCGCCCCCGCAGGGCTCAGAATGGTTATCGAAATCTAGTTGTTATCTAGAACGGCTGTCGCATCAATTTCGACGAGCCATTCCGGGCGAGCCAATGCATCAACTACAAGTCCTGTAGAAACGGGGTACACGCCCTTAAGCCACCTACCCATTACGTTGTAAACGGCTTCGCGGTAGCGAATGTCTGTCAGGTAGACGGTGACCTTTACGATGTTCTCGAGACTTCCGCCTGCTTCTTTCATAAGCATGTCGATGTTTGCCATTGCCTTTTCGGCCTGTGCCTCGACGTCACCGATGCCGACAGATTCGCGAGTGTCTAGATCCTGGCCAATCTGGCCACGGAGGAAGACAATGTTGTTAGCGACCACTGCTTGGCACAGATCATTGGAGAGATTTTGTTCTGGGTAAGTGTCCTTCGTGTTGAAAGGACGGATTCGCGTGAACTTCATGGTGAAGCCTTTCTGTAGTTGGGATGATGAAAGTGAGGGACTCAGTCTTCGGGGTGGCGGTAATCGCGGTAGTTGCGCTGAATGTTGATTTGATCTGCGACGAACTTAGCGTCATGCCAGCAGCCCCAAATAAATGACGAGCCACGACGTGACTGCCACGGCAGTCCGACGAAGTAAACACCGTGCGCAGAGGAGACTCCACGGTTGTGAATCGGAGTACCTTGGCTATCGACGGCGTTTTCTACGTTCAGCCAGTTGTAATCGCGCCCATATCCGGTGGCCCAAAGGATGCTATTCACCCCATTGGCCTTTAGCTCGAGTTCCTGTAGCGGATTTGCTACGCATTCAGGATCCGGGCCCAAAATGTGGGCCTCGGGTTCTTCAGGGAGATCTAGCCCGTTCTGTTCAATGAATGCGTCTGCCTCCCGAAGGAGGGAAAGATAGTTTTCGTCTCCCTCATGGATATTGCGTGCGAGGTCTGCAGCAAACTTCATGCGACCGTTCTCATATGGTCCAGCGCGCCCTACGAGCGTGATTCCTTTAGCCGCGAGATCTCGGAAATCCACGGTGTGACCGCCCTTAGCGCCAGTAACTGAGATGGTGACATGTTCAGCGCCTTCCGCTGGTGTTGCCATATCCCACTTATCTAAGACACCGAGCCAGTAGACAAAATCGCGGTTTCGATACCGTCGTGGAGGGCGATCATGAGGACCTACGGCAAGGTAGACCTCCCGGCCCGCGTCGCGGAGCTCGTCTGCAATCTGAACGCCGGAAGACCCAGCACCAACAACGAGTACCCCGCCTTCGGGAAGATCCCCTGGGTTGTGGTAGTCGGATGAGTGGATTTGGAAGATTTCTTCTTGTGGGACTACGGCAGGGATTACGGGGACCTGAAATGCTCCAGTGGCAGCAACGACAAAGTCACAGTCATAGGTGTCCTCGGAAGTCTCCACAATGAATCCGTGACCGCCATCCTTACGAGTCACTTTGGTGACGGTTACTCCCTCCTTGACCGGTAGGTCGAAAAGCTCGGTGTACTTCACCATGTAGTCAGCGACTTCTTCTTTAGGGACGAAGCGTTCTTGGTCTCCCTCGAACTTCAACCCTGGGAAACGATCGTGCCAAGCGGGGCCATTTGCAACGAGAGAATCCCATCGTTCCGAGCGCCAGCGAGAAGCGATTTTGTCACGCTCAAGGACGATGTGGTCGATCCCGTGGGAGCGAAGATGTTCGCTAGTTGCAATGCCAGCTTGGCCAGCGCCGATAATGACGACTTCCTTTTTGATGTGAGGCATACAAAACTCCAACTGTAGGAATACTGAGGCTGGACCACGGTCATAAAGGTAAAGTGCAGCACACTGTTCGGAAAGTGTGATCCAGATATCAATAGTCTGTTGTGGAGGAGCGGGTTAAGCAAGTACCTTCTACGTACAAAGTTCATCAATTATTCTGATGATAGGCATGACCTGTACTTTTGCGATGGGGAGTGCTGTTTTGGGTATTTGATGGGTGAAGGAGCAGATAGTGGCAAAGACTGAATCGGCGATAACGCTGACGCAAATGCGTTACTTCGTGCGGGTGGCTGAGCTGAGGTCGATGAGTGCAGCTGCAGATGAGCTTTTTGTAGCTCCGTCCGCTGTGTCAATGGCTATCTCGCAGCTTGAGCAGGCTGTTGGAAGTCAGCTTCTGGTGCGACGTCGTTCAAAGGGAGTTGCCCTTACGGATCAGGGGCGAATTTTCTATCCGCATTGCCTAAGGGTCCTAACGGGGGTTAAGGACGCGGTTGATAGTGTGCGGACGGGCACTTTGGGAGGACGGTTGACGGCTGGATGCTTTACGACTCTCGCGCAGTTTTGGATTCCGGATATCGTAGAAGGGATTCATGCGAGCCATCCAGGGGTGGATGTTGATATTCGGGAGTGTGATGCGGACCAGTTGGAGGAAGCATTGTCACAGCGGAAAATTGAGGCTGCGCTTGCATATGACTTCGATTATGGCCGAGAGATTGAATTTATCCCAATGGGCACTGCGCCCCTTTATGCAGTTTTTGGGGATGGCCACCGCTTTGCTCAGGCGGAAAAAGTGGAACTGCCTTCGTTGGAGTCTGATCCTCTAGTGCTATTGGACTTGGGGAAATCGTCGAACTATTTCTTGTCCGCGTTTCGTGAAGCGGGGGTTGAACCGCTGGTGAGTTATAGATTCGAAAGCTTTGAGATTGTTAGATCTATGGTTGCAAGGGGGTATGGGTATTCCGTGCTTAATCAGTCGCCGGTGCATGACCTGACCAACGAAGGGCTGCATTTGAATCGTGTGCCGATAGTTGGGGCGGGGGAAGGGCTTCGGGTAGGGGTAATTAAGCGAAGGGGGGAAAATCTGTCGCTGAGGGCGGAATTGTTTGTTGACACCGTGCGATTGTTGCTGCAGGAGCGTCGATAGTTGCACTACTAAGAGTTCGGAGGGCTAAGTGGTCCAGTGAGCCTCTAGGGCTATTTGGCGAAGGTGTATTAGGAAAAGTGAAGGGGGTATCAAAAAATACCGATAGACTAAACGTCGGAGTTACCATACTGTGATCCGCAATACGCGCCAGTGTAAGGTGCATCACGTTGAAAGTATGGCTGGCGTCTTGTCACTCAGAGTTTCAATTGTGGTGTCCAATATGAATCTGGCGGTAGGCTCACGCAAAGGATTGGACAATGACGAACTCAATAGATCAAAGAAAAGCTGCGTCACCTCAAGAGCTACGGCGCAACACCATTGCCGGTGCAATCGGTGTCCTCGTCCACTGGTTCGACTGGGCTGTTTATGCCTATCTGGCGACTACGATTTCCCACGTATTTTTTCCCTCCGACAATGAAACGGCCAGCCTTCTCTCTGTATTTGCGGTCTTCGCGGTTGCTTTCTTCGTTCGGCCTCTTGGCTCCGTGATTTTTGGCCATATTGGCGACACGGTCGGGCGAAAGAAAACCCTCTCATTTGTCATCATTACGATGGCTGTGGGAACCCTCATGATCGGACTGATTCCATCCCATGAAACTATCGGTATTTGGGCTCCGATCTTGTTGATTGTCGCCCGGGTGATTCAAGGTATCGCGGCTGGAGGAGAATTCGGTTCTGCCGCATCGTTCCTTTCTGAATACTCGCCGCGCGAAAAGCGTGGTTTTGGAACCTCGTGGATTGAATTTGGCTCTGTTATGGGATTCCTTTTGGCTTCTATTGTGGTGGCCGGAATGCACTTGACGCTTTCCGATGAAGCAATTATGGCTTGGGGATGGCGAGTTCCATTCTTGCTGACTGTCCCCCTCGCAGCAGTGGGCCTTTGGATCAGACTGAAAATTGAAGACACGCCAGAATTTCAAACCCTGCAAGAGGAGGATATTGTTCCTGAGGCTCCTCTGAAAGAGGTATTTCAGAAAAACTCCAAGCAGTTTTTTCAAACAATTGGTATAGAGATTTTCATGAACTGTACGTTCTATGTGGTCATGGTTTATCTCATCACTTACCAAGAGACAGTTGCAGGCATTGAACCTGGTGTGGCTTCCATTTTGTCTGCGGTCGCTTCGATTGTTGCCGCGGCTATGATTCCACTAGCTGGAATTTAGTCCGACAAAATCGGACGAAAACCGGTAATGTTCACCGCTGCAGCATTGCTTATTGTATTGGCGTTCCCAATGTTCTTGCTTATGAAGCAGGGGACTGCGCTGGCAGGGTTTATCGCTACCTTTGGGCTTGCGGCATCTCTTGCGCTTATTCTTGGTACCCATTCGGCAACTGTATCCGAGCTTTTCCCAACACGTACCCGGCAATCAGGGCTATCGATGGCTTATTCAATTGCGGGAGCATTCTTTGCCGGCACCCTTCCGTACCTGAATACGTGGCTCATCGATGTCACTGGCAACGACCTGATTCCGGCATACACGCTAATTGTGGTCGCGATAATTGGCGTGATTACTCTGCTTACAATTCCAGAGACGAAGGGTAGTGACCTCTTACACGAATCGGACCTGGCTGGCGCAAAGAGGAATAAAAAAGAGGCTCTTCTAGGGGAATAAACTGTCAATAATGCATCTCGCCCCCTAGGCGGGTGCGATTATACTTCGGGTAGAAGATTGCCACGATTGCAGGGTGACAGCATTTACGCACCCTGCAATTATGGCGTTGGAAGAAAGGTATTCGTTGGGTATTTCCTTTCGACAGCTCGAGTACTTTGACGCCGTCGCTGAAACTGGCAGTGTGACTGCGGCTGCTTCAAAACTATTTGTCTCACAATCGGCGATTTCGAGCGCAATCGGAGAGCTAGAGTCAAGCCTTAATGTCTCTTTGTTTATACGTCATCCTCGTGGGTTGTCTTTAAGTGCGGATGGTCTCGTAATTCTGAGACATGCAAAGGCTGCACTCGGTGTTGTCAGTGAAATCCAAAATGTTGCACGCCACTTGGGGCAGGAGATCTCGGGGTCTATTCGTCTCGGCTGCTATTCAACAATCGCGCCGCGTCTAGTTCCTCCTCTTGTAGAACTTTTGGAATCGAAGTATCCAGAATTGCGGTTATCCTTTGAGACCGGAGATCGTTCCAAGCTAATCGATGGCCTGCGGCGCGGAAACTTCGATGTCATCGTGATTTACGATTATAGTTTTGAGCAGGGGCTGAATGAAGTTGGAACGATTACTCAGCTAACGGCGGTTAAACCGTATGCCTTACTGCCTTCTGAACACCCTCTGGCAGGTTCCCCTTCTGTTTGGTTGGAGCAGTTGGTCGAGGACCGATTTATCCTTTTCGAATTGAAGCCAGCAGCACAGTATTTTCTGTCCTTGTTCGAGAAAGTCAAGTTAAAGCCAAAAGTTTGGTTTCGGACCGGAAGCAATGAAGTTATTCGAGGCATGGTAGCCCGCGGCCTGGGGTATTCTTTATTGACTCAATATTCGGAACACAGCTTTTCGCATGACGGGAATGCTTATGTTCAAAAGCAGCTTTCGAATGATTTTGAGGCGCTGCCTATCGTAGCGGTCACTTTGAAAGGGGGAGAAGAGCGGGCGAAAGTCGATGTATTTCTTTCGCTGCTTAAGGAACTCTATTGAGGGTTCAAATCCCAATAATATGGGGTTCTGACTTTCATTGTTTGCCAATTTTGCGGTGCATGAACGGACTAGGTGTGACTCTAAAAGTGCGGTGGAAATCTTTTTCTCTCGCTGGAAAATATAGAAAATTGGCCACCAAAGTAGCTTCTTATTCTGTATCAGGAGTCTAAGAAACTTCGCTGAATTGATATGCCTTAGCTAGGTAACTTTGCTCGAGGAAGGGCCGGATTAGCTGGGGTCTATTCCAAACGGGGTAATACAAGAAGCGGGCGCCATTTGGCGCCCGCTTCAAAGAAAACTGACCCCCTTGTAGGGGGTGATTCCGTCCTTGGAACGAGTAAACGGAGGGGGTCTGTTCACTTCCTGTTGAAGCGGCCCCTCTATCTGTGTGCCGTGCTTGCACGGCGCGGCGCGCTGCTTAGCGTGCAGCCAAAACCTGTGCCACCGGGTCGATGACGTGGCGGTTAGCGGAGTAGAAGGCGTTGAAGTCGTGGCGGTTGGCCTTGTACTGCTCGGTGAAGGAAGCCGGGACGGTCAGGCCGTACTGGGTGGCGGTGTCCTCGATGAGGGTGTAGAGAGCGTCAACAGCCAGCTCGTCGGTGGGCTCCTCGGCAGCTTCCTGGACAGCCTTCGGTGCCTCAGCCGGTGCCTGCGGCGCGGTCTCTTCCTTTACCTGAGTAGCGGCCGGTGCCGGGGTAGCGTTCACGTTGCGCGGAGTCGGTGCGGAGTTCAGGCCCAGGCTAGCGGAGCAAGCCGGCCATGCGCCCCAGCCCTGCTGTGCCAGGGTGCGCTCAGCAACAGCGATCTGCTGCTCGCGGGTGGCCTGGTTGGCGGTTGGAGCGAACTCGCCGCCGCCGAAGGCCTGCCAGGTCTGAGCGCTGAACTGCAGGCCGCCGTGGTAGCCGTTGCCGGTGTTGATGGCCCAGTTGCCGCCGGACTCGCACTGTGCGAGGCGGTCCCAATCGGAATCCGGTGCAGCGGCAGCGTTCGGAGCCATGATGGCTGCGGCAGCGCCCACGGCAACGGTGGAAGCGGCAAACTTGGTGGCGATGGACTTGTTCTTAGCGGAGTGGCGTCCCATTAAAGTATTCCTTCTCTAGGTTGTTCTTGCTTTCTCGCGCCCAGATGATGCCCAGTCCGGCATGTAGTTTTGCAATTGATGTTCACGTTCATGCACATCATGTATGGCCGCCGTGTGGAAGCCCGGACTGTGTCTGGGGCGAGACTTCCACGACCGGCGGCCGAAGTGCCTGTGGGAAAGAGTAGCGGTTTATAACGAATCAGTCACGTTAAATGGCTCAAAACGATAACGGAAGCGGGGATTCCCCTACGTTTCCCCTGTTCGTGACGGGTGTGTTAGCTATGTCACACCTGTAACGGGTGTGGTGGTTGAGGCGATACCTATTCTTGGTTTCTTTGGTGGGGTGCGTGGAGGTTAAGATGTATCTCTTTATAAGTTCCACGGATAGTTCCTCCGCGCGGCAGCTTAAGTCACAACCACGCTTCGCCGCGCCTCCTTATCCCGGTATGCCGGTGCCTATCGGCAGGCAGGTGATACGGCCTAAGCTTTGGTAGAGGAGAGACGGAAAGAAAGTGAGTGAAGAACCATGCCTATCGGCAAAGTGAAGTGGTATGACGCGGACAAGGGCTTCGGCTTTGTCAGCAATCCCGGCGATGAAGACGTCTATGTTGGCCGTAACGTGCTGCCCAAGGGCGTTGATGAGCTGTACCAGGGCCAGCGCATCGAGTTCGATTTCGCCGCTGGTCGCCGTGGCCCGCAGGCGCTGCGCGTGAAGGTCCTTGATGCTCCGCGCCGCCGCACCCCGGCCCGCAAGCCGGAGGAGCTGTCGAGCATGCTTTCCGACGTCATGACGCTCCTCGAAACCCAAGTGCAGCCGGTGCTCAGCCAGGGTCGCTACCCGGAGCGCAAGACTGGTCGCCAGGTGGCGGAGATTCTGCGTGCTATTGCAAAGGATCTGGATAGCTAGGGGCCTACATTCTTAGGCCGATGACTGAAAAGTGCCCGACCTGCCAAAAGTACAGCTGATTTTGCAATGATCAGCCGTAAATTTGGCAGGTCGGGCACTTTGTCGATTGTAGCGGCGCGCGCTACATCGCGCGCCGCGGCGCGGCTACTTCTCCTCAGGAGCCTCTGCTGGAGATTCGGCGTCACCGGTGGCCTTGGATTCCTTGAGCTCTTCGTCGGTCATGGTGGATAGTGACCACACCGTGTGCATCGGGGTCTCTTCACCATTGGCATCGTGGCCAATCATGAGGGTGGAGATTTCCACGACCATCAGCTGCGGGCGCTCGCCGGTGGAAGCCTCAATCGGCGCGACGGAGCCGGGGATTTCGAGCGAGGTGGTTTCGTTGGCGCCGTGCGCAGTGCTGTCGTTGGCGGCTGGGTCATCGTAAATGGAGAGAACCGACCACTCGTGGTTATAGATGGCTTCGGGGATCTCCAGCTTCAGGGTGTCATCGGGCCCCACCGTGAGGTTGGGAACCTCGCCCTCCTCGCAGTCGGCGCCGGGCTCGCAGACGCTATAGGGCGCAACCTCCATCGTTTCATCACCCACCGTGGCCGTGATGGTGACGTCCTGCGGGTCGGGGCCCGGGCGGTCATTCCACCACTTCTGAAACATCACCACCGCCACGACGATCACCGCCACGGCGATAATGAGCGCCAGAAACTGCAGCAGTGACTTCTTCCTTGCTTGCTTCACGGTAGCCATGGGTGAGAATCCTACTCGAAGCGCACCCTGTACAGCTCATCCCAGAGCTTGCCGGTGATCCAGAACTCGTCGGTGCCCGGGATATGGGCGATGCCGTTGAGGACGGCGTTGGGATCGGCAGACGGGACATGGTTGAGGTTCGCGGTGTCAATCACCGCGGTGACCTCGCCGGTTGCGGGGTCGATGCGCAGGATGTCCTCGCTCATCCACACGTTGGCATAGACTGCGCCATCGACGCACTCTAGTTCGTTGAGGTTATCCACCGGCGAACCGTTGAGAGTGACCTCGGTGCGCGGGCCGAGCTCCTCAAAAGTCTGTGGGTCCAGGTGGCGCAGTGTGGCGGAGCCATCGGACATGATGAGCTCAGAGCCAGCGTTGCACAGGCCCCAGCCTTCGCCGTCATAGGTTGCGCGGTCGAGTTCGTTGAAGGTCTCGGCATCTCGCAGGAAGGCTGTGCCGGACTTCCACGTCAGCTGCCAGATACCGGTCTCGGTCTGCGTGATGCCCTCGCCGAAGAACGAGTCTTCGAGCGCGACCTCTTTCAGCGGGGCTAGCTCGCCCGGCTGGACGCGCATAAGGCGCGATTCGCCCTTCAGCCCGGTGCCGATGAGCAGGTGTCCGTCAGCGTCGACCTCGAGGCCCTGGGTAAAGGTGTCCGCTGGCAAGGGTGCGGTGTCCAGGACGGTGACGCCGAGGCGCTCTGGGGAGCGTGCGCTTGGCGACGTCCCATCGCTACCCGCCGCTGTCGCCGTCGATGAGGATGCGCGCTCGTCTACAGCTTGGGAGGAACAGGAGGCCAGCGGTGCGAGCAGTACAGCGGCAGATAAAGCCGTGGCGAGCGCGCGGGCGGCGCGGGGGAAGTGTGGGAAGGCCATGACAGTCATTGTGCACGATGCTCGGGCGTGTGATTAATAATGGGAGGGTGACTCGCAAGAAAAAGATGCATTCCCCGCTTCTCGATTCGACGGCTGTCGACCTGGCGCGCCGGGCCGTGGAGGAGGTAGGAGAGGGGGACGTCGGTAAGCACCGGGGCGTTGCGGGTGTGGGCCGCAACGTGGCCACCCACCGTTTTGAGGCCCACGTTCCGGGATACCCGGGATGGGAGTGGCATGCCGTCGTCGCCTGCGCTGAAGGTTCCCGCACGCCGACCGTGAACGAGGTTGCGCTCGTCCCCGGCGGCCAGGCCCTTCAGGCACCGGAATGGGTTCCTTATTCCGAGCGCCTGCGCCCAGGAGACCTTGGCCCTGGCGACCTCATGCCGCCCGCGCCCGATGACGACAGGCTGGAGGAAGGGAAGCTCTCCGAGATCGGCCTCAAGGGGGCCAAGGAACGCTGGCGCAAGAAGTACGGCCCGAATTCGGATATGGCATCCCAAGCCCAGCTGCAGTGCAAAACGTGTGCTTTTTATCTAGAGCTGGTGCCTAATTATGGCGTCTGTGCTAATGAATACTCGGCGGATGGAAAAGTGGTGCACGCCACCTATGGGTGTGGTGCGCACTCCGGCACGACCATTCGTGAAGAGGGATCGGAGCAGGAGCGCCCCTTCGATGACGAGAGACCTATCTACTAAATCGTGGTCTTCTCCCCGCACGCAGCAGCGATGCCGCGTGCGGGTTTTGCTTTTTAGTGCCTCGATGGAGCACCCTTAGCAGGTAAAACTTCATTTCTCTAGATAGAAGGGGCGCTCTCTCACGATGAACGCAGCTATCGATCGCTATTTCAAGATTTCCGAACGCGGATCCACCGTAGGAACCGAGGTCCGCGCCGGCGTGGTCTCGTTCTTCGCGATGGCCTACATCATTCTCCTCAACCCTCTCATCCTGGGTACCTCCGCCGACTCCGCCGGCACCACCCTGGGCATCCCGCAGGTCGCCGCTGCCACCGCGCTGGTGGCCGGTGTTATGACCATCGCCTTCGGCATGATTGCTCGCTACCCGTTCGCCATGGCTGCGGGCTTGGGCATGAATACCTTCGTGGCCGTGACTATGGTTTCCCTCAACGGCCTGGAATGGCGCGAGGCCATGGGCCTCGTCGTCATTGAAGGCATCATCATCGTCCTACTGGCCATCTCTGGCTTCCGCCAGGCGGTCTTTGACGCCATCCCGGCCTCCATGAAAGCCGCGATGGGCGTGGGTATTGGTATGTTCATCGCGCTCATCGGTTTCGTGGATGGTCACTTTGTTACCCGCGTGCCGGATGCTGCGATGACTACTGTTCCGGTGAGCCTGGGCGTGAACGGCTCGATCGCTACGTGGCCGGCCTTCGTCTTCGTCGTGGGCCTGATCCTCTCCGCCTTCTTCGTCATCCGTCGAGTACGCGGCGGCCTGTTCATCGGCATCGTCATCACCACCATCATCGCCATGATCATTCAGGCACTGACCGATTCCGAGGACTGGGGCATGGCCACCCCGGAGGTGCCCAGCTCACTGGGTGGTCTGCCGGATCTCTCGATTGTGGGCCAGGTTGATCCGATCGGCGCCTTCACCAAGCTGGGCGTGGTCTCCACCGTCTTGCTCATTTTCACCCTGCTGCTCACCAACTTCTTCGATGCCATGGGCACCATGAACGGCTTGGGCAAGCAGGCCAACCTTGTGGACGAGAAGGGCAACCTTCCGGAGATGAAGACGGCCCTGGTGGTGGAAGGCTTTGGTGCCGTTGCTGGTGGTGCCGGTTCAGTGTCCTCCAACACCGTGTTCGCGGACTCAGCGGCTGGTATCGGTGACGGTGCCCGCACCGGCCTGGCTAACGTTGTCACCGGCATCATCTTCCTGCTAGCGATGTTCCTCACCCCGCTCTACGAGATTGTGCCCATTGAGGCCGCAGCCCCCGTACTCGTTATCGTCGGTGTGATGATGGCGTCACAGCTCAAGGACATCGAGTGGAACCGCATGGAGGAGGCCATCCCGGCCTTCCTCACCATCGTGGTCATGCCTTTCACCTACTCCATCGCCAACGGTATTGGCGTGGGCTTCATCGCTTATGCACTGATGGCCACCTTCGCCGGCAAGGCCAAGAAGGTGCACTGGATCATGTGGCTCGTGGCCGCTCTCTTCGTGGTCTACTTCGCCATGGAGCCCATCAGCTCGCTGTTGGCATAGCCCGCCTAAGGGGAGCAGCTGGCCCTGCGCCTAGACTAGGGCCCATGCGTTTTGTCATCGATGACCCCACAGACCCTCGCCTGGACGATATCCGCGATCTCAAGCACGCGGATAAGTCCGGCGAGGGTTTCGTCTTTGGTGAGGGCCCACTGTGCGTGGAGCGCCTGCTGGCCTCCCGCTTCCCGGTGCGCTGTATCATCGGCTTTGAGGCGAAGCTCGACACCTTCCTGGCGAACCACGATGTCCGGGATATCCCCGTCTACCAAGTAACCCGGCAGACTTTGGGGGAGGTCACGGGCTTCGATATGCACCGCGGGCTGGTTGCGGCGGCGGACCGGGCGGAGGCCTGGACCGTGGACGAGGTCCTCGAAGGTGCGCGCACTCTGGCCATCATGGAGGGCGTGGGGGACCATGAGAACATTGGCTCGCTCTTCCGCAACGCCGCCGGGATGGATGTCGACGGCATCCTTTTAGGTTCGGGTGCCGCAGATCCGCTGTACCGCCGCTCGGTGCGCGTGTCCATGGGTCACGTTCTGCGCTTGCCCTGGGCGCGTTTCGACGGTGGTTTTACCACCTGGCAGCGCGGGCTGGAGAAGCTGCGCGAGCAGGGCTTCCGGCTGGTGTCGCTGACCCCGCATCCGGATGCCGTGCACATTGCTGATGCGTTAGAGGGCGCGGACAAGGTAGCGCTCCTGGTCGGTGCGGAGGGGCCAGGATTGACCGAGCACGCCATGCGTGCGACCGATGTGCGCGCCCGCATTCCCATGGCCGAGGGCACGGATTCCCTTAATGTGGCGACGTCGGCGGCCATCGCCTTCTACGAGCGCCAGCGCTCCCAGAGGTTCCGCGAGGTCGATACCGCGTAGCGCCGCACCAAGCCGCCGAGGTGCTTGGCCGTGCGGATGATCTCCTCACCGGTGGATTCCGGCTCGAGGTCGTACTCTTCGTAGTCGTCATAGTCATTGAGCCCCAGCTTCGACACTGAGGTGGTGGCTACCTCGGCCACGCTGCGGCGCGGCGGGGGAGTATCGACCTTGGGCTCGGGGCGCCCGTCGGTGGCATAGCCTACGACGTCCACGTCGGGGCCGTCCTTACCTACTTCGATGCCCAGCCAGAATTCCTGGGCCGCCTCGGTGATATTGAGTGGCTCAAAGGGAAGGGAAATCCCACCCACCGGCTCATCCATCTCCCCAGCCCAGAAAGGGGCCTCGAAGGTTTCGGGCAGGCCATGGTCCTCGTAGAGGTTAAAACGCGTCCCGCACAGCGACCGGCGCAGGCGGCTGCCCGTCCAGTGGGCGAACCCGGCATAGCCAGTCTCCGGATTGGAGGCGAAGGCGTAGATTTCCGTGGCGGGCACGGCCTCGCGCAAGGTCCGGGACAGCTGGGAGAGAGTCAGCTGATCGTCGTGGATGATGGTTTGCACCACGGTCACACCGGGATAGCCGCCCACATAGAACTCGCTCGCGCCGGGCTCGGCGGAACGGTTGAGGGGGAATTGCCCAATGGGAGTCACCGGCAGTGCGGGATTGAGTTGAGCGAGGAACTTGCGGCCGAAGCCGCGGTCGGCCTTAGGCTCACCGCGGAGGACCTCGGCGGGGTCGGCGGCGGTGACGTACCAGAGAGTGAGAACGGCGCTTTGCGTATCCACGGCAGGCTACTCGCGGGGGCGCTTAGTGGAGGAACGAACGCCGAGCAACACATCCTCCCAGTGCGGGGTGACGGCCTTGCGGCGGCGTTTGGTGGGCTTAGGTTCCGGATCCGGGTTCTGGAGGAAATCCTCGTCTACTCCCGTCTCCTTCTCCTCCGCCTCCTGTGGGGACGCTTCATTAGTGGGGGCCGCGTCCTCATCGCTGGCGGCCTCGGCCGGGTGCTCTCCACCGTGCGGGGATGGGAGCACGGAGGGCTCAGCATATCCGTCGGTATCTTCTCGGTCGCCGGCGTTGTCGACGCCGGCGTAGGAAGACAGTTCCGTCACGCCGGGGGTACCAGCGCGCGCGTCCTCGTTGACTTCTCGGTCGTCGGCGTAGTCACGCCCATCGATGGCTTCGTCATAGCGCTCACCGCGGCCCACGGAGGTCAGCGAACGTACCGGCTGTACGAAGTCTGGGTCCGTCAGGTCAGCGGCGACGGAATTGCGTGCCTCCACTGTGGCTGGCGAGGACATCGTCTGCTTGAAGGTCCACTCCGCCTCGTTGGCGGACAGCCCGGTCTTCCACGTGATGCGGAGGATCCACGGCTCGCCCTGGTGGCGGTAGGCATCCCACGTGGCCTCCGACAGCGAGTGCCCGCGCGCGGCGAAAGCAGTGGCCAGAATCTCCCACAGGGTGAGCTTGGCCGGGCCATCCTCGCGGATGGGGTGCGCTTGCTTGGCGACGTCCGCGATGCGCGCCCGCTCCAAGAGCACCGGGTGCGCGAAAGGCTCGATGCGGGATTCCGGAACGTCGAGTTCCTCGGCGATCTCCGCGGCAGAAGCGCCGGCACGAATCCGGGCCTGAATTTCGTTGGGGCGCAGGCGGATTTCTTGTGCCTGCGGGGCGGGCTGGCTCTGCGGGGATGAAGGCGATCCTCCCGAGGGGGGCATGACGGTGCGCAGCCCCGTGGAGCGTTCTTGCTGTGTGGAGGCGGGGGAGGAGTCGCCTGCAACCTCGTCGGTGCTTTCTGTGTCCTGCTCAGCGCTCTCGTTCTCGGAAGTGGGCTCAGCGGAATCGGCGGGAGCGAGAAGCTCGCGAAGCTCGTCGGTGACCTCGAGGAAGAACTCCTCACCATCCTCGGCCCGGAGGACGAGCGAGGTGTCAGTTGAGTCGCTGGGTGCGAGGAAAATCTCGCGCATGGTGGGCGCTCCTTAGCCTGGTAGCGGACATGTGATGAAGTCCACTTTACCCAGAACATGCCCCGAACTCTGGCAAGAGCGCGGGGCATGTTGTGCGACGTACCAAGTCAGTAGCGAGGGCTAACGATTGTCCAGAACGTAATCGATAGCCTTGGTGAGCTTGGTGACATCCGCGGAGTCGATCGCCGGGAACAGGCCCACGCGCAGCTGGTTGCGGCCGAGCTTGCGGTAAGGCTCGACGTCGAGAATGCCGTTGGCGCGCAGCGTTGCGGCCACTGCGGCGGCGTCGACAGAGTCCTCGAAGTCGATGGTGCCGACCACCAGGGAGCGCTCGGAAGGCTCCGTCACGAAGGGGGTCGCCTCCGGGCGTGACTCGGCCCAGTCGTACAAGATGGAGGAGTTCTCCGTGGTGCGCTTGACCATGCCGTCGAGACCGCCGTTGGCGTTCATCCACTTCACCTGGTCCTCCAGCATGAGCAGCGTGGCGACGGCCGGAGTGTTGTAGGTCTGGTTCTTGCGGGAGTTGTCCACGGCGGTCTGCAGGTTCAGGAAGGCCGGGATGAAGCGATCGGAGGAGTTGATCTTCTCGATGCGCTCCAGCGCCGCCGGGGACATAGCAGCCAGCCACAGGCCGCCGTCGGAAGCAAAGCACTTCTGGGGTGAGAAGTAGTAGACATCGGCATCAGACATGTTGACCGGCAGGCCGCCGGCGCCTGAGGTGGCGTCGATGACGACGAGCTGCTCTGCGTTATCGGGGTTGGGGCGGCTGACCGGAACCATAGCGCCGGTGGAGGTTTCGTTGTGGGCCCAGGCGATGATGTCGGCGCCTTCGGCGTCGGCAGCCTTCGGGTCTGGGGCGGTGCCAACCTCTGCTTCGGTGACGAGCGGGGCGTCGAGCCACGGGGCGGCGGATGCGGCTTTAGCAAATTTAGAGGAGAATTCGCCGAAGCTTAGGTGCGCGGATTTCTTTTCGATGAGACCGAAGGTTGCGGCGTCCCAGAAAGCGGTAGCACCGCCGAGGGAGAGGATAATTTCATAGCCCTCTGGCAGTGCGAACAACTCGGAGAGTCCCTCACGGATGGAGCCGACGAGGTTCTTGACGGCTGGCTTGCGGTGCGAAGTTCCAATGATGGTGTCGGCACCGGCGGTGATTGCCTCAATTTGGGCGGGGCGGACCTTGGACGGCCCGCAGCCAAAACGGCCGTCGGTAGGGAGGAGATCTGCTGGCAGGACGAGTTCTGAGTTGCTCATGTGGGCAGTGTAGCCTAGTTTCGTTCGCGCACTAGATACTTTGCCAGGATTGCCAATGTTGGCAGAGTCACAAGTTTTGCTAAAGTGTGAAGAGGTTTAGTCTTGTTGCGCCGGCCTTGGCCGGCGTTGAACATTGAGGAAAGGAAAACACGTGGCATCTGAAAACAACAAGGTTGTACTGCAGTACCCCGGCGGCGAGTACGAGATGGACATTAAGCAGTCCACGGAGGGTGACTCCGGCTTCGATATCGGCAAGCTCCGTAACGAGACCGGCCTCGTCACCTTCGACCCGGGTTATGCGGCTACTGGTTCCACCGAGTCCAAGATCACCTTTATTAACGGTGAGGAAGGCATCCTCCGCCACCGTGGCTACGACATCGCGGATCTCGCTGAGAATGCCACCTTTAACGAGGTGTCCTACCTGTTGATTAAGGGACACCTGCCTAATGAAGACGAGCTGTCGAAGTTCAACACCGATATCCGTCACCACACCCTGCTGGATGAGGACTTCAAGGCCGCCTTCAATATCTTCCCGCGCGACGCGCACCCGATGGCCGTTCTTGCCTCTTCCGTTAACATTCTCTCCGCTTACTACCAGGACCAGCTCAACCCGCTGGATGAGGAGCAGCTGGATAAGGCAACCGTCCGCCTGCTGGCCAAGGTGCCGATGCTGGCCGCTTATGCTTACCGCGCATCCCAGGGCAAGCCCTACATGTACCCGGATAACAAGCTGAACGCGCGCGAGAACTTCCTGCGCATGATGTTCGGTTACCCGACTGAGGAGTACGAGGTTGACCCGATCGTGGCCAAGGCTCTGGATAAGCTCCTTATCCTGCACGCCGACCACGAGCAGAACTGCTCCACCTCCACCGTTCGCATGATTGGCTCCGCGCAGGCCAACCTGTTCGTCGCCATCGCCGGTGGTATCAACGCCCTGTCCGGCCCGCTGCACGGCGGTGCTAACCAGGCCGTTCTGGAGATGCTTGAGGATATCCAGAACAACCACGACGGCGATGCCACCGACTTCATGAACCGCGTGAAGAACAAGGAAAAGGGCGTTCGCCTCATGGGCTTCGGCCACCGCGTGTACAAGAACTACGACCCGCGCGCGGCAATCGTCAAGGATACCGCCCACGAGATCATCGAACACCTCGGTGGGGACCCGATGCTGGACCTGGCCATGAAGCTCGAGGAGATTGCGCTGAACGACGATTACTTCGTCTCCCGCAAGCTCTACCCGAACGTGGACTTCTACACCGGCCTCATCTACCGCGCCATGGGCTTCCCGACGGACTTCTTCACCGTCCTCTTCGCCATTGGCCGCCTGCCGGGCTGGATTGCTCAGTACCGCGAGCAGCTTGAGCTCAACACCAAGATCAACCGCCCGCGCCAGATCTACACCGGTGAGACCCTGCGCAAGGTCACCCCGCGTAGCGAGCGCTAAACAATAGCCCATACGCTGCATTTCTAGGGCCGAGCCCCACATCTCCCCTTATACTGGGGAGTGTTGTGGCTCGGCCCACGTGTATGCGGCCAGCAAAGAAGAAAACAGTCCAAGGAGGATAATCCCCAATGGAAAAGCCCGTAATTGAGCCGGCAACGGAGCCTGCTCCCCAGGACCTTGTCATCGAAGACATCGTGGTGGGTGACGGCGCCGAAGCCCAGCCGGGCGGCTTCGTTGAGGTCCACTACGTAGGTGTCGACTATGAGACGAACCAGGAGTTCGACTCTTCGTGGGGTCGTGGTCAGTCGATCGAGTTCCCGCTGACCGGCCTCATCGCCGGCTGGCAAGAGGGCATCCCGGGCATGAAGGTGGGCGGTCGCCGCAAGCTGGTCATCCCGCCGGAGAAGGCCTATGGCCCCGCCGGTGGTGCACACCCGCTGTCCGGCCGCACGTTGACCTTCGTTATCGACCTCATTCGTGCCTAAATCCAAAGCCTAAAGGAATGAAGGGATTGCCTCTGTCCTTCGGGCTGTCGACGCCCTGACCGTCCTGAGCGCCGCGCCTTGTGCGCAGTCGGTCAGGGCTTTGGCGCGTTAAGGGCTGTCCGTGCGAGTAGCGATGCCAGAATCTTGCCCCACAGCGCGCGGGAGTGCGGCACAATGGAAGTCATGAGTGTCCCACAAACCACGTTCAATGATGACCGCGAGATGCCCCTGCTGGGGCTTGGAACCTACAAGCTGCGCGGGGAGGATCTCGTCCGCTCCGTGCGTGAAGCAATCGAGCTGGGCTACCGCCACTTCGACACCGCTACCCTCTACGAGAACGAAGAAGAGCTGGGCCAGGCGTTGCATGACGCCATGAAGGCTGGCGACGTCACCCGCGATGAGCTCTTTATTACCAGCAAGGTTTGGCACGATCACCACGGTAAAGACAAGGTAGGCCAGGCCTTCCGTACATCCCTGGACAAGCTGCAGCTGGATTACCTCGACCTCTACCTCATCCATTGGCCCTGGCCGCAGGGCGGGCTGTACGTGGAGACCTTCGAGGAGATTGCCCGCATGCAGGGCATGGGGCAGATCGCGTCGATTGGCGTGGCTAATTTCTACGAGGAGACCCTGCAGACTCTGATCGATGAGACGGGTATCGTTCCGGTCCTCAACCAGGTGGAGTTGCACCCGGGCTTTACTCAGCCGGAGCTGCGTCAGTTCCACGACAACCACGGAATCGTGACGGAGGCGTGGTCCCCGCTGGCGCGCGGTGTGATCCTCAATAATCCCGAGGTCATCGCCGTCGCTGAGAAGCACGACATCACCCCGGGCCAGGCTGTGCTGGCGTACCTGTTGAGCAAGGGCATTTCCGTCATCCCGAAGTCCAGCCGCCGAGAGCGCCTAGCGGAGAACTTCGCGGCCGCGGAGGTGGAGCTTGTACCAGAGGATGTTGCCGCACTCGATGCGCTCGACGGTCAGGAAGGTTTTGGCCGCATGTTTAAGGATCCGCGTGAGTTCCCTGGCGCTTAAATAGCCGGGCACAGTCCCAGTGCGAGCGATAGAACCCGCCTTCCACGCTTTGTTTCTCCTTCACCATATTTTTCTTA
The DNA here is from genome assembly GCF_001814885.1 of Corynebacterium sp. HMSC068G04. Classification (NCBI taxonomy): domain Bacteria; kingdom Bacillati; phylum Actinomycetota; class Actinomycetes; order Mycobacteriales; family Corynebacteriaceae; genus Corynebacterium; species Corynebacterium sp. HMSC068G04. Next base: position 30,208 of record NZ_KV818322.1, read on the forward strand.
TTCCTTATAAATAGGGATAAATAGGGTAGAGGCGGAGCGGGGAAAGGCGGGTTTTCTTGCGCCTTCTGGCAGTGGGCATGCAAGGGGATTGAGGGGGCGCTGTGGGATGTCGCAAGAGCGCGAAGCTCTCCACAATGGCTGCGAAGTTTCGCTTTGCTAAATTAGATTCACTGTTTGGAGTTTCCTGTGGGGGTGTTGACAACGCGATAGAAATCCCATGTCATTGCGGGGGTAGGGGGTAATAAAAGTGTGCGTTATTAACTTTTCTTGGCAGGATTTACAACCTTGCAAGAGAGGTTAGGTAACTTACTGGGCAAGGCAAAACGTGACTGAAGACACTGTAGTTAGTCTCTCACCGCGGTTTGTGGAGAAAAGATTCCCTTGTAAGGAGAGCGACATGACTGACGCACCTGCTTCGATTGACTCGCGCCGCGAACCGACGCCGCAAGAGTTCGTCGAGATGCGCGATAGCTCGCAGTTTGCGAAGCTGCGCGGCACATACCGCAAGTTCACCTTCCCCATGACAGTGGCGTTCTTTCTGTGGTACGTCCTCTACGTGCTGGCCGCAGTTTTTGCGCCCGACTTCATGGCCATCGAGCTTGGCGGCGGTTGGAACGTCGGCCTTATCTTCGGCTTGGCTCAGTTCCTGACCACCTTCATCATTACGTACATCTACGTCAATTACGCCAACAAGAACATCGAGCCGCAGGCGGCGGCTATTCGCCAGGAACTGGAGGGCTAAACCATGCAGACCATTACCTTGGCCCAAGCGGAATCCTCCGCTGGCAATCCGATTTTGAACATTGCGGTCTTCGCCGCCTTCCTTGTCGTCACCATGTACGTGGTGCTGCGTGCCGGTAAGTCCACCAAGGAAGCCTCTGACTTCTACACCGGTGGTGGTAGCTTCTCCGGCCGCCAGAATGGCCTAGCTATTTCCGGTGACTACCTCTCCGCCGCGTCCTTCTTGGGCATCGTCGGTGCTGTCGCCCTCAACGGCTACGATGGCTTCCTTTACTCGGTCGGCTTCTTCGTTGCCTGGCTCGTCGCCCTGATGCTCGTCGCGGAGCCGATGCGTAACGTCGGCCGCTTCACCATGGCTGACGTGCTGTCCTTCCGCCTCAAGCAGCGCCCGGTGCGCGTGGCGGCCGCGATTTCGACCCTGTTCGTGTCGCTGTTCTACCTCATTGCCCAGATGGCAGGCGCCGGCTCCCTGGTTGCCGTGCTGTTGGACATTCACGAGTTCAAGTGGCAGGCCGTTGTTGTCGGCATCGTGGGCATCCTCATGATCGTCTACGTCCTCGTTGGTGGCATGAAGGGTACGACCTACGTGCAGATGATCAAGGCCGTGCTTTTGGTCACCGGCGTGGTTATCATGTGCATCCTGACCTTCGTCATGCTGAAGGGTGGCTTCAGCACGCTCTTCACCCAGGCAATTGATATGCACGCCAACTCCGCTGCTATCCAGGAGAAGGGTTACGAGGCCTCCCAGATCATGGAGCCGGGCCTGAAGTACGGCAAGAACCTCACCACCAAGCTTGACTTCATCTCCCTGGGTATCGCCCTCGTGCTGGGTGTTGGTGGCCTGCCGCACGTGCTCATGCGCTTCTACACGGTGCCGACCGCGACCGAGGCTCGCCGCTCCGTTACCTGGGCCATCGTCATCATCGGTGCCTTCTACCTCATGACCCTGGTTCTGGGCTACGGCGCTGCCGCCCTCGTTGGCCCGGACCGCATCCTCGCCGCACCGGGTGGCGCCAACGCAGCAGCACCGCTGCTGGCACTCGAAATCGGTGGTTCCATCTTCATGGCGGTCATCTCCGCTGTGGCCTTCGCTACCGTGCTGGCCGTCGTTGCTGGCCTGGCCATCACCGCGTCGGCCTCCATCGCACACGACGTCTACCACTCCGTTATCCGCAACGGCGAGTCCACCGAGGCCGAGCAGGTTCGCGTCTCCCAGATCACCGTGGTTGTCCTGGGTATCGTTGCCATCATCCTGGGCATTCTGGCCATGACCCAGAACGTCGCCTTCCTGGTCTCCCTGGCCTTTGCTGTGGCGGCATCCGCCAACCTGCCGACCATCCTGTACTCCCTGTACTGGCGTCGTTTCAACACCGCAGGTGCTGTGGCATCGATGTACACCGGCGTTATCTCCTGCCTGGTGCTCATCTTCCTGTCCCCGGCGGTCTCCGGTACCCCGACCTCGATGTTCCCGAACGCCGACTGGTCCATCTTCCCGCTGTCCTCTCCGGGCCTCGTGACCATCCCGCTGGCCTTCTTCGCCGGTTGGATCGTGTCCATCATGACCCCGCCGGACAACCTGGAAGAGCTGTCCGCCGAGATGGAGGTTCGCTCCCTGACCGGTGTGGGCGTGGAGGCTCCGGTGGACCACTAAGCGCCACCTCAAGCACTACATTCCAAACGGTAGCGGGTAGACTCTAACCTCGTGTTTTACCCGCAGCCTCGTTATAGGGCGGTACCAGCGCGTGCTGGTGCCGCCCTTCTGGCGTGCGTGCTCGGTGCCACGGCCCTTGTTGCGTGCTCGCCTGCGAATGAAGAAGACTCCACGGTGGGGCGCCCAACGCACACCAGCACGGCTACTCCCGGCCCCATCGCGCATAAGAAGGGCGATCCACAACTCGCGGCGGTAGAGGACACCGTGGGGCAATTCCTCAAGGGCGATGACGAGAAGTCAATCACGTACTACCGCATTGAGACAGGCATGCACATGGGCTCACCCACCGAGCACCAGCCGCGCTATGCGCTCAGCCTGATCAAGCTTTACATCGCCGCCTACGTGCTCGAGCACGGTTCCTTCGAGGACAAGTATCTAGCGCTGGACATGATTGCTGATTCTTCGGATGAGAGCGCCGGGAAGCTCTTTGAGAAGTACCCGCGGTCCATCGATGCAATCGCCAAGGAATATGGGCTGGACTCTACGTCAGCGGGGGAGGATTGGGGTCACTCGATGACCTCAACCTATGACGTGGTGCGCTTCATCGTTCAGCTCTTGGAAGATGATCCGACGCACCCAGTTTTGGTGGCGATGTCTCACGCCGATGCCGTCTCAGCCGATGGCTACCAGCAAAACTATGGCACCGCGAAGCTCAGTGACGTCGTGGGATCAAAATGGGGCTGGTCGGACAGTAAGGACCGACACTCTTCGGTGTCTTTTGGGGAGAACTTTGTTGTGGCTGCCTCCATCGAGGGCTCTGCCGAGGAGCTTACGTCCTACGTGCGCAAGGAAATCACGGGTAAGAACCTCGTGAAGGGAAACAACTTGAACAAAGAGGCGCTGGCCCATCCTGGCGCTAGCACCACGCGCTTGACGACGTCTACCGCTGCCCCCTCCAGCACCTCAAAGCCAGCGGCGTCTACAGAATCGCCGGCACCGGCGTCATCGACCACGTCGTCGTCCTCCAAGCCGTCTTCTTCGGCAACGAAGACAACGGCGGCGCAGTAGAAACCAGCGCCGCCGCGTGTTGATTAGCCCATGGACTTGCGCACGGTGTTGAGGATATCCACCGCGCCGCGCACCTGGTCATTGCTAATGGAGGAGCCGGCGATGGTGATGCCATCGCCGCTCACGCTGGAGCCGCGCCCGGTGGGATCCGGCAGGGAAACATTGGGCAGCGGGATGTCGTCAGGCACTGCCGGGATGTCCTTGACCTTTGGCGGCTCCACAGCACCATCGCCCGGGGTCCACTGGCCCCAGTCGTTGGCATAAACGGTGTTGATATCGCACGTTACGCCGTCGATAGTGGCTTGATTCTTGGCCTTCTGGTGGATGGTGGTGCGCGGGTGGAGCTTTCCGCCAGAGCCCCAGTCGTGCATCCAGTAGAACTGGCCGATGCGGTCGGCAACACACCAGTCGATGACGTTGTAGTTGCCATATACACCGGTCTGGTAGCTCGCGGCGCTCAGTGCTGCGGAGAAGGCCTTGAGGTAGGGGCGGATCTGGTTCTCGTACTGGGCGCGGGTGGGATTGTCATCGATGGCAATGTAGATGGGGCGCCCGGTCGGTCCGCCCGCAGCCTTGTGGATGGCGATGGCCTGCGGCGCATGGACTGCGGCGCCCGCAGCGCCGTTGAGCCAGTCAGCAGTTTCCGCGCGTCCAAACTGGTAGATGGAGGCGGTCTTGAGGCCTGCCGCTGCGTTGGCCTTGGTCTCCGCCAGGGTGACAGGCTTGCCCTTCATCCATTCGGCGCCGGGGCGGCGCTGGGATACGTAGCGGATGGCGCCGAGGTGGCCGGCTGCCTTGATGGCGCGGGCGGAAGGAACACCGGCAGAGAAATCGATGATGGTGCCCAAAGCTGGGCCCACGGCGAGAGCGGCGGGCGCCTGGCTACCGATGGCACCGGCGGCCAGCGTGAGGGCACCGGCCTTGAACAGGGAACGACGGGACAAGGACATGGTGTGAATTCTCCTTGGGAGGCGGTGAAGAAGAAAATTTCCGCAATCACTTTAGTCACAATGGTTAAAAATTGCACCAGGGGTGGCATTTGCTGGGCGCGACGACAATCCTCCTTGCCCGAAGTTCCTTAGGGCTCTGTCGTACGGAACGTGACGTTAGTGGGATTTTCCACCGTGCGGGAGACGGTGCAGTCCTTTTCTTGGGAGATGCGCACGAGGCGCTCCACCATGGACTGGGCCTGGCGTCCGGCGTCGGTAGCGGGAAAGCGGAGGGAGAATTCCACGTCGACGTCGCTCAGTCGCGAGGCCCCGTCTTCGTCGACGCGGGTGCCTTCAACGTGGACGTCGAAAATCTCCGGCTCTGTGCGGCGCGAGGTGACCACGTCGATGTCCACGGCCGAGCAGCCCGCCACGGCGGCGAGCAGCAACTCAACTGGGCTGAGTAGTCCCTCAGCGCGGCCGAACTCGAGGCTGATTCCTTCGGCATTCGTGGCGCGGTAGTGGCCTGTATCGATGCGGGTGACGTCGACGGAGTATTTCTTGGTGATGTTGCTCATAGCGTCATCCTAGTGATGGTGGGGGAGCCGGGTAGCGGGGGAGGGAGCCGAGATTTGCAAGCCTTAACCGCGTCGTGGTGAGCGGCGGAAAGGTCAGGTAGGTCAATTTGCAAAGTTATCTGATGGGGGCGGGGCTGTGACTCACGTCTCTTTAGATCGGTAATAGTGGTGCAAACAATTTTTCGACCCAAAGGAGTAGTGGCTATGGAAACCGTGGATGCTCGTGACTGGCTAGACAAGCTCGTCGCCCTCACGCACCAAGAGAAGCCTGGCGTGGAAGACGTGGAGAAGGTTTTCGAGCCCGGGGGCTTCTGGCGGGATCTTGCTGCGGTGACGTGGAACCTGCACACCGCCGAAGGTTCGGAAGCCATCGCCGCGATGATTGCTGGCACCGACGCTGCGCTCGACAACCCGGAGATAACAGAGGTCGAGGACGAAGGCAATGGCGTGACGCGGGTCCACTTCACGTGTGAATCTGAAAACTTCTATGTCACCGCCATCGCGCGCCTGCGCGACGCTAAGGCCTGGACCTTCCTCACCTCCGCGCGCGAGTTGAAGGATTTCCCGGAGCCTAAGGGGCGCCGCCGCCCGCTGGGCACGGAGCACAAGGTGGTCAAGGACGCTAAGAACTGGGCGGACCTGCGGGAGGAGCGCCGTGCGGCACTGGGGCATACGGAACAGCCCTACGTCCTCATTATCGGTGGTGGCCAGGGCGGTATCGCGCTCGGGGCGCGCCTGAAGCGCCAAGGTGTTCCCACGCTTATCGTCGATAAGGCGGGCCGCCCCGGCGACCAGTGGCGCGGCCGCTACCACTCGCTGTGCCTGCACGATCCCGTGTGGTACGACCACCTGCCGTACCTCCCCTTCCCGGATGACTGGCCGGTGTTCACCCCGAAAGACAAAATGGGGGATTGGTTGGAGCACTACGTGGGCATCATGGACTTGGATTACTGGACCAATAGTGAGTGCGTGAAGGCCTCCTTCGATGAGTCCAGCGGCACGTGGAAGGTCACCGTTCGCAAGGACGGAGAAGAGATTCTTCTGGAGCCCACGCAGCTGGTTTTGGCCACGGGTATGTCCGGAGTTCCGAATCGTCCCCACCTGGAGGGGCAGGAGAACTTCGCCGGGGAAATCCGGCACTCCTCGGAGCATCCGGGTGGTGCGGGCGATGAGGGCAAGGATGTCATTGTGCTGGGCGCGAACAACTCTGCTCACGACATCGCCGCGGACCTCTACGCGCACGGCGCGCGGCCAGTCATGATTCAGCGTTCGTCGACGCACATCGTGCAGTCGGATACCCTGATGAAAGATGTCTTCGGCCCGCTCTACTCGGAAGAAGCCGTGGAGGCCGGTGTGGACACAGATAAAGCGGACCTCCTCTTTGCGTCCTGGCCCTACGCCGTGCTTCCCGACGTCCACCGTGAAGTCTTCGATGGCATCCGTGAGGCCGATAAAGACTTTTATGACGGTTTGGAGAAGGCCGGCTTCCAGAATGACTTTGGCGATGACGGCTCGGGCCTTTACCTGAAATACCTGCGCCGTGGCTCGGGCTATTACATCAATGTTGGTGCCAGTGAGCTGGTCATTGATGGCTCCATTCCGGTGAAATCTGGTGTGTCCATCGCTGAGGTGAAGGAGAAATCCGTGGTGCTGACGGACGGCACCGAACTACCCGCCGATGTCATCGTGCTGGCCACTGGATATGGTTCCATGAACGGCTGGGCCGAGCAGTTGATCTCCAAGGAAGTCGCCGACACCGTGGGCAAGTGTTGGGGCTTGGGCTCGGATACCACCAAGGATCCGGGTCCGTGGGAGGGCGAGCTGCGCAACATGTGGAAGCCCACGCAGGTTCCGCAGCTGTGGTTCCACGGCGGTAACCTGCACCAATCGCGCCATTATTCGCGCTACCTAGCGCTTCAGCTTAAGGCGCGCTATGAGGGGATGGATACTCCGGTCTACGAACTGGCGCCGGTGTACCACACCTCTTAAGGCAGACGAGCGCAGGCAGGAGCCTGCGGAAGTAGATGGCAATGCCATGAGGAAGCTAAAAGGCGGGTAGTCATTTAAAAGGAAATTCACATTGTGGTCACGCGGTCGCAAACTCCGGGCCATAATCTTTCCTTGTCTCTGTCGGTTGTTCCATGGCTTAAACCATGGAACAACCTCACTACCTCGTTTAGATAGGAAGATCTATGACTGCTCGCCGCGTGCTCGGCACCCTGGTCACCGCCTCGGTGGCCGGTACGTTCCTCGTCGTCTCTGCCTCTGCTGCCGAACCTTCAGAAGGCCTGGGCTCGCGTTTTAGCATCGGCGTGCTGCCGGATACGCAGTTCTACTCCCGTTACTCCACCCCGGAGACCGGCAACTTGGCCCAGGCGCGCTACGGCAGCGAGCCTTTAAGGCGCAGGTCGAGTGGTTGGTGAAGAACCAGGAAGCGCTCAACATGGACTTCGCTACGCACCTTGGTGACGTGGTGGACCAGCCGGACGTCGACGGCGAGTGGAAGGTTGCCGATGAGGCCATGAAGGTCCTCGACGGTTCCGACCTGAACTACTCCATCCTGCCGGGCAACCACGACATGATTGAGGATAAGTCAGCGCACCCGTACAACGACCACTTCAGTGCCGAGCGCGCCAAGACCGCCAACCCGGAAACCTTCCAAGAGCGCCACACCGCGGTCAATAACGACTCCGAGTACCACATTTTTGAGGCCGAGGGCCAGAAGTACCTGGTCCTGGCGCTGGGCTGGCGCGCTGACGATGCGGCGCTAGAGTGGGCGCAGGGCGTTCTCGATGCCCACCCGGACCTGCCAGTCATCCTCACCAGCCACGAGGTTCTCAACATCGATGGCGCCGGCGAAGTCTTCTACTCCGAGGACTACGGCAAGGGCCTGTGGGACAAGTTCATCAAGAAGAACGACCAGATTTTCCTCACCATGGGCGGCCACCACCACGGCGCGGGCTACCGCGTGGATAAGAACGATGCAGGCCACGACGTCATCGGTATCCTGCAGGACTACCAGATGGCCTACCAAGGCGGTAACGGCCTGCTCGGCGTGCTTGAGTTCGATCTCTCCGGCAACGAACTGGAGATGACCGCCCTGTCTCCGTGGGTGGCGCAGAAGCCGGCGAAGGAGCTCACGCAGTTCGACAAGCTCATCCTCGACGGCAAGGGCGATAGCTACCACGTGCCGCTCAACTTCAAGGAGCGCTTCGCTGACTTCGCCCCGGAGTGGACCATCGGCGATGAGAATGACCCAGACCTTGGCCAGAAGGCCCGCGACATCGCGGAGGAAGGATACACCCCGTACACCATCCCGAAGGATCAGCTTCCGGAGGGCCCGAACGACTTCGTGAAGTCCGACAAGACCGTCTTCCACTGGCGCCCAGGTCAGACCAAGAACAAGGAAGGCAAGCAGCTTGCCGACGGCGACGTGGCCACCGAGGGCGCTGTCATTCCGGATGCCTTTGGTGCTGATGGCGCTGGCGACCTCGTTCGCGAAGGCGGTCCTTCCAACACGGGTGAGCGCATCACTTACACCAAGGATCACCACCCGCTGTCCTCTGATTCCGGCTCCCTCTACTGGTCCGACCCAGCCGGCAAGGCTGCGATGGCGGAGTTCCGATCCAAGGAAGGCGCTGAGATCAACAAGGTCGATACCTCCGCGGGCTACACCTTCGAGTCCTTCGTGAAGATTCCGAAGGATTTCAACGGCTCTGAGCACGGCTGGGGGAGTGCGCTTTCCCGTGACTCCAGCATCGCTGAGCTTGTCGACGGCTCTGATGACACCGACCCCACCGTCATGTTCGGCATCTCCAACCTGCGTGAGCTGCGCTGGTGGGCAGAGCCCAAGGAAGGCGAAGGCTCGACCGTGTGGTCCCACGAGGTGCCCACCGATGAGTGGATGCACATCGCCGTGGTGAACAAGCCGGATTCCGACACCGTGGAGATGTTCATCAACGGTGCACCGATCCTGCGCAACGCCAAGGGTGCCGAGGGCCTCCTCCCGCGCGACCTGCAGTGGGTCATGGGCGCTGGCTTTGATAACCGCAAGCCGCAGGACCCGTGGTACGGCTGGATTGGTGAGACCCGCCTGACCCAGGGCGTTCTGGACTCCGACGAGTGGCTCACCGCCCGCCCGGCCGTCCAGAAGGACCCGTCCGAGGACGACAACACGCCGTCCCAGCCGACGGATCCAACCGACACGAATGAACCTTCCATCGACGACATGGGCCAGGCCTTCTTCGCCGGCTCCAGCCGTGGTGCGAAGGTCATCCTGCCCATCGTCGCTGTCATCGCAGTCCTCGGCGGCGCGGCCTATGGCCTCATCCCCACCATCAACCGCGTCTTTGGCCTGAACATCCCGCAGCCTCCGCTGCCGAAGATTCCGGGCCTGAACTAGCGCTCAGCCCACGAACCTCCGTCCCCCGACTCACATTGAGGCGGGGGTTTTCTGGCTCTTCCGGTTTTGGGGTGCGTAGTGGGGTGAGGTAGAGCTCGACGGGTTCGGCGGG
>NZ_KV818322.1:39788-40476 GCF_001814885.1 Corynebacterium sp. HMSC068G04
GGCTTGCCATCACCGGTGCCGCTGATGCCGGAGCGCTGACCATCATTGAGGCTAGGCCAGTAGCCGTTGTCGGCGTGTGCCCGGACTGCGGACAGTCAGGAAAATTACGCGACCACATCACTCGTCGACTCGTTGATCTTCCTGTCGTTGGATTCCCCACTAGGCTGCACGTAAAAGTCCCCAGATTCTTATGCACAGCCGACTCATGCAAGAGGAAGATCTTCCAAGAATCTTTAACCTGCGCGGATGACGGCTCCAAGCTCACCCACCGAGTCACCCGCTGGATCTTGCAGCGCCTTGCTATTGATCGGATGAGTGTGTCAGCTACCGCCAAAGCACTCGGCGTGGGCTGGGACCTGGTCAACCAGGTCGCACTGGATGCCTGCCGCCAGCTTGTCTACGGCGACCCGCACCACCTCGACGGGGTTCGCGTCCTCGGAGTCGATGAACATGTATGGAAACACACCAGAAAACCAGGCCAGGCATCAAACCTGGTGACCATACTTGTTGACCTCACCCCGTTGGTGGACGGGCGTGGGCCTGCTCGTTTGTTAGACATGCGACCGGGCAGGTCGGCAGATGTGCTCAGCGGGTGGCTTAAGGAGCGCGACCCCAGCTTCCGGGAGCAGATACAGGTGGTGACAATGGATGGGTTTACCGGATATGCCACCGCAGTCGAGGAGCAACT
>NZ_KV818323.1:0-6178 GCF_001814885.1 Corynebacterium sp. HMSC068G04
GTTACTCCGGGTGAGGATGTTGATGGTCCGATCAAGGTAGTTGTTGAGGATCCGGATCTGCCGAATGGTAAGACTGAGATCGAGGTTCCGGTTAACGGCCACGAGAAGGATCGTGACGATAACGGCTCTGACAAGGAGCCGGGTGACAACCCGACCGAGGTTGATGATTCCAATGTGAAGCCTGTTGATCCGACTGATGAGGAGCAGGACACTGGCATTGTTGTCACCAACCCGGATGAGGACACCAAGGTCACCGCTGAGGATGAGGATGGCAATGACGTCCCGGTCAAGATTGACGAGGACGGTAAGGTCATCGTTACTCCGGGTGAGGATGTTGATGGTCCGATTGATGTGACCATTGAGGATCCGGATCTGCCGGATGGCAAGGTCGAGGTTGAGGTTCCGGTTAACGGCCACGAGAAGGACAAGGACGACAACGGCAACGGCACGCCGTCCGATGAGTCCGATAAGACTACGGTTGATGATTCCAATGTGAAGCCTGTTGATCCGACTGATGAGGAGCAGGACACTGGCATTGTTGTCACCAACCCGGATGAGGACACCAAGGTCACCGCTGAGGATGAGGATGGCAATGACGTCCCGGTCAAGATTGACGAGGACGGTAAGGTCATCGTTACTCCGGGTGAGGATGTTGATGGTCCGATCAAGGTAGTTGTTGAGGATCCGGATCTGCCGAATGGTAAGACTGAGATCGAGGTTCCGGTTAACGGCCACGAGAAGGACCGCGACGACAACGGCTCCGACAAGAAGCCGCACAACCCTGGTATCCCGGGCGGTCCATCCTGGCCGATTGATCCGAACAAGCCGGGTGAGGATGAGAAGCCGGGCGATGAGGACAAGGTAACCAACCCGACCATCAACCCTGTTACCGAGGGTGACAAGGAAATCTCCGGTACCGGCAAGCCTGGTACTGACATCACTGTGGTTATTACCGACAAGGACGGTAATAAGACCGAGAAGACTGTCAAGGTCGGTGATGATGGTAAGTGGAAGGTCGTTGTTGACAAGGACCTGAAGGCTGGTGACAAGATCACCGCTACCGATTCTGACGGGAAGAAGGCTGAGGCTACTGTGAAGGCCAAGCCGTCCAAGCCGGGTACGCCGGATGGTTCCGCGGATTGGACTGGTTCTTCCAACCTGTCTGAGCGTTGCATCAACACCGGTTTGGGTATTGGTATCCCGCTGCTGTTCCTGATTCCGGTTGGTCTGGCTTCCCAGATGAACATTCCGGGTCTGTCGGAGTTTGTTGCTCCGATTAACAAGCAGATTCAGGATCTGAATACCCGTCTGCAGCAGCAGGCTGGTCTGTTCAACGGCCCGTTGGCTGACCAGGTCAATGGAATCAATGCTCAGCTGAAGCGCTTCGGTGCTGATTACCAGCAGGCTGCTGGTGCTGTGGCTCTGATTGCTGCTGGTGCTTTGGCTATCGGCCTGTTGGCTGATGCTTGTGCACCGGGTGCTGGCGAGGGTTCCTCCAAGTAAGAGGAAGGCCGCGATAACCGAGGGCCAGTCGGCCCCCGTGGCCGGCTGACACGCTAGAAGGTCAGTCTGTAGCACCAGGCCCCCTTTCCCACTGTTTCCCTGCGGTGGGTAAAGGGGGCTTTGGTGATCCTGCACCCCGGGCCCGGAGCCCGGGGGCACTGTGTTGTCGTGTGGTGCGGTGAGTTTGGGTGGTTGTGGGGAACAGGGGGACGTCGCCAAGCAGCGCGGCGTCAAATGTGTGCGATAATTCGAGAATGACTACCGTAGGCGACATCGCAGGCCAGATCGGAACCCCCTTAACAGGAAGCGCCACTAAGGTGCTGCTCCTCGGGGCGGGCGAGCTGGGCAAGCAGTTGGTAATAGCCTTTCAGAATTTGGGGCTCGAGGTTCACGCCGTGGACCGCTACGCAGGAGCACCCGCGCAGCAGCTTGCGCACTTTAGCTACATCGCAGACATTAGGGACCCATACAAGGTGTGGGAGCTTACTGAGCGAATCAAGCCGGACTATGTGGTCCCGGAGGTGGAGACTGTCGCGGTGGAGGCGCTCAAGCGCATTGAGGAAGAAGTAGGCGCTACGGTTGTGCCGACGGCACGGGCTTGTGAGCTTACGCAGTCCCGTGAGAGCGTGCGTGAGGTAGCTGAGAGCATCGGCTTGCCCGTCACTGCCTATCGCTTTGCTGAGTCCGCTGAGGAGTTGCAGGAGGCAGTGGGGGAGTTGGGGCTGCCGTGCATCGTGAAGCCGGACATTACGACCTCAGGGAAGGGGCACATCCTTCTTAAGGAAGAAGAGGACGTGGAGGAGGCCTGGGCCATGGTGCGCCACGTGTCCTCGGAGTATAAGCGCGTCGTGGTGGAACGCTTCGTCGACTTTGACTATGAGGTCACGCTGCTTGCTGTGCGCTCCATTGACCCGGCTACGGGCAAGATGGCCACGTGGTTCAGTGAGCCCATTGGCCACCGCCACGAGAAGGGGGATCTGGTGGAGTCCTGGCAGCCGATGGCGATGAGTGAAGACGCCCTAGCGAACGCACGCTCCGTTGCGGCGCGCATCTCCAACGAATTGGGCGGGCGCGGTGTTTATGGCGTTGAGCTCTTCGTAGCGGGTGATGAGGTGTACTTCTCCTCTGTCTCGCCGCGTCCTTTGGATACCGCAATGCTGACTGGATACACACAGCGCTTCTCTGAGTTTGAACTCCATGTCCGCGCAATGTTGGGCTTCCCGATCGATGTGACGTTGGTCAGCCCCGGTGCGGCAGTCATTCTGCACGCGGACGCTGAGCTTGATGATGTCTCCTACTCCGGCCTCGATGCTGCCATGGCTTATGAGGAGACGGACGTGCGTCTGTTTGGTAAGCCGTGGGCGTATGCAGGGCGCCGAATGGGGATGGTGGCTACGACTGCTGAGGATGTTGAGACAGCCCGCGACAGGGCGGCACTCGCGGCGGCGAAGATTACTGTGGAGTCGGGCTCGTCTTCAGGGGGAGACCAGGTGGATGCACAGCCAGTGACGGCTGCTGGCTCGCCGGTCTCCGACATCGAGGTTATTGAGGTCCCTGAGCCGGTCGTCGACGTTGATCCGAAGCTCACGCGTTCCGCGGATGATTAATGAGGGCTCGGCGAGCCATAAAACTGATTAATGGGGGTAGTGGTCTAAGCCCCGTGGGATGAGGTTTCTAATGGGGAATGACGGCCGTGCTTTGTGCACGGCCGTTTCGCGTGTCTGCGAGGTGTAGCGGTAAGGGTGCTAAGTGCTCGCGAGTACGAGCCTTCGCGGGCCTTGGGGTGCTACTAGGTCGCGGGGGATCGTAGGTATCGCAGGTGCTTACAAGGGGATTAGGCCAGCGGGGGCGCGCACAGTGCTGTTGCGCTGGCGGAAGGTTTCCTTGCGCAATCCGGGTGGGAAAAAACTGATATGCAAACTTAGTAAATCTTAGATTGAGTATTATAAGAAATACTTAGAAGTTGACGATGTGAAGGAAAAATAGAACAAGTGGGCGGTAGATAGGAGCTGCCTGACTTGAAAACGGTCTAGTGCAGCATAAATACGCTCCAACTTGGGTATAGGCGAAATTTATAGAGCAATGAGATACCTTGCAGCTTCCTGTGTCGAATGATAGTCTCCTGAGTGGACTATAAGAGTTCGTGAGATTCGTGAGAAGAATCGCCGGTAAAGGTGTAAAAACCTACGTCCCGATTTCAGATTGGTTCAGTGGTCTAAGGCTGCTGTGCAGAAAACTTGTAGACATTCACATCATTCGAAGAGGAAACGATGAGTAGATTAAGGAATATCTCCAGAGAGGGGTGGATGGTCTTTACTGCTGTGCTTACAGCAATTGCAGTAATTGCAGCCATGGTTACCGTTCCCTGGGCGAAGGCCGGCGCGGCCGAGCCGACTGATTTCGTGCCTAACACCACCTTGGGCGCTGAAAATGCGAAAATTGGCGGAGATCATAGCTGGGGCCAGCTTGTGTGGGCTGGTGTTCCGCCAGAAGGTGCGAGAAACCCTCACAAGAACAACGATGTCGGATGGGGCTGGTGTATTGATTACACTGTTGCCGATCCCATGCTCAAGAAGGGCAGCTACAAGAAGTCCACAGCAGGTGCGATTCGCTTTGATGACCCGAAGTTCCAGAATGCGGCAATCGGCATTGCAATGAAGCTGCGTGATGCTACGGCGGCTGGCGATAAGAAACTTGCTAACCGTTACAGCGTTTACTTGGCAGCGCTCGTCTCTGATGCGTCGGGTAGGGCTGCCGCGATTAAGTTTATTCACGCAAACGACGGCGGAAATGTCTCTGGTCTGGCACGTCCGCTCCACGGGTTCGACGGCAATTCGGAGGATTTCACGGCGAACACGGGGCTGCGCATTCTAAAGGACAATGCCCAAACGCTCGACCAGCAGTTTGAAGCCGATCCGTCGGTTACTATCCCTGAGCAGCCGGCGGATGCCTTCATCACTGTGGTTGGCCCTAACGGCATAACCACTCATAACAGTGGTGGGGGACAGCGTGTGGTTCCGATTGACCAGCCTGGTCTGCCGGATGATGGCGGCGAGAATCCGGGTAAGGATGAGGAGAGCAACCCGAATCCGAAGCCGACTCCGTCGGAAAGCACTGAGACTGAGCCGTCCACGACCGATGAGCAGACCACCGAGGAGACCACTTCTGAGGAAACCACGTCTGAGAGCTCTGAGGCTGAGACGACTTCTGAGGAGCCGACCACGGAGGAGACGACCGAACCGTCTGAGCCGTCGACGACCGATGAGCAGACCACGGAGGAAACCACCTCTGAGGAAACGCCATCTGAGAGCACCGACGAGTCGACGACCGAGGAAACTGAGGAGCCGACTCCGACCCCGACCACTGACGTAGTTCCGGAGCCGACCCCGACGACTTCTCAGCAGGAGAAGCCGCGCAAGCCGGAGATCAAGACCCAGGCCAAGTTTGATGGTGACAAGCAGCAAGTTGTTGCTGGCGCAACCGTCATTGACACGGTTCACTACGAGGACTTGGTTCCTGGTAAGAAGTACACCCTGAAGGCCGAACTTCGTAACAAGGCTGCTGACGCTAATGGCGAGCACGCTGTCGTTGGTACCGGCTCGCAGGAATTCACTGCGGAAGCTGAGTCCGGCGACGTTGCGGTAAAGATTAACGTCGATAAGCAGCTCGAGTCCCCGATCGCTGCTGCCGTTGCTTTCGAGAAGCTCTTCTCTTCCGAGGTAGACAAGGATGGCAACGACATCTCCGGCTCCCATGAGGAGAAGGAGATTGCCACTCACGAGGACATCAACGACGAAGCACAGACCGTTATCACTGTCTGGAACCCTGAAATCGGTACGACGGCCAAGTTTAAGGACGGCAACCGCGTTGTTGAGGGCGCCACGGTTATCGACACCGTGACGTATAAGGACCTTGTTCCGGGTAAGAACTACACCCTGAAGGCAAAACTGATCTCCAAGGAAGACGGCACTACCGTTCTGGGTGAGGCTACCCACACCTTCACTGCGGAGAACTCTGCTGGCTCTGAGGACGTTGAGATCGTCGTCAACGACAAGGCCAAGGACGGCGTTACCGCTGCAGTTGCTTTTGAGAAGCTCTTCTCTTCCGAGGTAGACGAGGACGGCAACGATATCTCCGGCTCCACCGAGGAGAAGGAGATTGCTAAGCATGAGGATATCAACGACGAGGCACAGACTGTGACCTCTGAGCTGAACCCGTCGATTAAGACCAAGGCTGAATTCGATAATGCTAAGCAGGTTGCTGCCGGCGTCGTAGTTAAGGACACTGTTTCTTACACCGACCTAGTTCCGGGTAAGGAATACACTCTTAAGGCAGAGCTGCGTAACAAGGCTCTCAACGAGAACGGTGAGCATGCTGTTATCGGTCGTGGTGACCTGACCTTCACTCCGAAGAGCTCTGTAGGTGAGGTCGTTGTTGACATCAAGGTCAATGAGGACCTTGAGGGTGTAGTCAAGACTGCGGTTGCATTCGAGAAGCTGTACTCCAAGCAGGTTGATGAAACCGGTAAGGATGCTCCGAAGAACGAGGGTGACGGAAATGAGATCACCACGCACGAGAACATCAACGACGAAGATCAGACTGTGACCTCTGAGGAGGAGCCGTCTGAGTCGACGACCCCGGAGAACCCGGGTGAGGAGACCACTCCGAACCAGCC
>NZ_KV818324.1:0-8919 GCF_001814885.1 Corynebacterium sp. HMSC068G04
TATCAGGTGTCTACCTAACAGGGGTCAGGTCCTCTCTTTGAAGAACACGAACAGCATCTGCTTACGGATCTGCCGACAACCCCGTGGCAACACACCGAATGGAAACGGGCAAAAGTGGCCCCGGATTTCCACATCACGGTTGCAACAGTGGGCTACTCCGTTCCGCGCCAGCTTGTTGGCCGCACTGTCGATGTGCGTATCACCGGCCAGCTGTTGACCCTCTTTGACCGGGCAACCGTGTCAACCCACCGGGTTCCGCATAAGCGTGGGGCCTATGTCACTGGCTACGAGCACATTCCATCTGGAATGGACTCCAATCGTGGACTGTGGACAAGCGACTACTTATATCGCGAAGCCAGCAAAGTTGGTCCGGTAACACGCAAAGTCATCGGAAGAAGTGAGTGTCTGATGCAGCGGCTGAATGAAGAAGTGGTTGCATTCTCTAGCCACTTGCAGACGACCAGCCGAAGAGAAACATGCTTCACTTAGTTCCTCGAACGGTGGTCAGCGATGTACTTGTGGTGAAGGTACTTCCAAAGGGAGTAGAAGAGCCCGAACAGGATGAAAGATAAATAGAGTGCCCCGGCTAATAATAGCGAGACCATCATTGACAGCCCGGCGATTGCAAATTTTATCGACGAACCAAGAACTATCACATGAATGATCGAGCTGACCAGTGCGAATATAGCTGCAATCCCAAGGCTGACACACATAAACAGAAATGGTAAACCTGCGAATCTGACAAGATAGATCACCGAGACAGGAAACCCAATTTTATTAAGTCGGTCAGTTGTAATCGTGACCTGATCTACAGCCATTAGAAATGATGTGACCGACAATATTCCTACAAAGAACAGGGGCAAACCAAGCATTACAAGAAAATCCCAATTCTGGATTCCCCCACCCACTTGATTTAATGCGTCAGCCTCTGTGTGTGAAACTGAAAGGACAATAGCTGGAATGCCCAGCACGTAGGACAACGGCAAGACGATAGACTTCGTCATATTATGAAGCTCTGCAGAGAATGCGCCCAGTACAGCTATCCCGGGAGTGACACCAGCCAATCGGGTAGTACCTTTCTCTATCGCTCTGACGATGTGCAGAATAAAGCGACTACATAGCCAAAACAAGGCAGATACCATAGCTAGAATGACAAAAAGTCCTGCTTGAGCACCAGCCTGGACCGCTATTACAAGAAAGACGACGGGCAGTACAGCGGCCAAGTCTCCCCACCGCAGCCTATTGAGCCCGTCAATTGAAACACGTACAGGCTTCGCTCCCGATGCCTGAGTCTTCTGCTTCAAAGCGTAACCAATGAACGTGATAATGCCGACAATGAAAACGCTAACAGTGATTATGAGCGTAGCCATCAAAATTGAATTCAGCGATATCGGCTCAAAAAACTGACCAGGGTACAACAAATCGTCAGAGTCCCGACGGGAAATCAGCATCACTAACCGCTGAAAGAGTACAGCTACAGGATAAGAAAGTAAGATAGCCAAGACTTCGATGAATAGGAGCTGTGCGATGAGCATGACAAGGTACCGTCGAGCCGGCCATCCCACAATTTGTAGACAACCGATGAAATAGTCAAGTTTGGTAAACGCTCTATTCACTATCTGCGGAATGCAGAAAATCGAGGCAATCGTCCAAGAGATAGCAACATTTGTCGCTACATTCACCGTGACAGCCTCACCCACTGCTGTACCTTCAGTCGCGGCTCGGGTATTAAGAACAGCTGCAAGTACGCCGATTGAAAAACCGATAGCTACCGCAGCTGCAACGTTGGGACCTAACGACGCTCGAAAATACGATTTTGTAACTTTAAGCGAGATTGCTTGATCGCGATTGGGATTATCCATTGATTGTCCCGCCGTCCAAACGAACAATACGATCACATAGCTTTGCAATGACCGGATCATGGGTAACGATTAGACCGTGTCCCCCCTGTGAACCGCACCAGTTTTTGATTTCACCAAAAGCCCGATGTGCGTTCTTTTCGTCCAAGCTCCCTGTCGGCTCATCGGCGAATAACAACTTTGGGCCACTAGCCAAGGCCCGCGCGATTGCTGCCCGCTGTGCTTGTCCACCTGAGACTTCTTCAGGCAGAGAGTTCCTTTCTGTTCCAATAGCCAAGCTGTCTAAAACTGTTTTGGGGGAGATCCCCTTCGGCTTACCCGACAAGGCCCAAGACAACTCCGCGTTCTCAAGCAGGTTTAATCCCGGAATCAATAGGTGGTCTTGGAAAACTATTGATACAGAATCCCTTAGATGTTTGCGCACCTTTCGTTTTGGCAGGCCCGATATCTGGATTCCATCAAGCACGCTCTTACCTTCGGATAACCGCCCAATACCAGCGAGTCCATTAAGCAGAGTGGTCTTGCCTGACCCAGACGGCCCCATGAGGGCTACCACTTCGCCATTCGCAATCGAGAAGTTCACATTCCGGAATAGCCAATCCTTCCTGTTCTGCACCGTGAATTGAAATCCAGCGTCAATAACCTCAAACATCTACCGGTCCTTCACTGTAGGAAGAAAATTTATCAAGAATGCCATGCCAATGATTCTCTTTAACCGATCAACATCCCATGGCGTATTGGCATGTCCCCCGGAAACATGTAGTTGGATAAGGTCTTCGCGCAGATTCAAGCCGAAGCGGAGCTGGTCCCTGTTACTAATACGTGAATCGTACATAGATGAAAATGACAAGATTGGTAGGTCTTTTTGAGCGACTTCGAAGCCTTTTCTGAGCAAACGTCGGGAAGAGAATGGCAACCTTTGTAAAATATGTTGATTATCAAGGTCTGACAAATATGAGGAACCCTTTGCTGAGATGCATCGATCAAATATCAGGCCCGAATAGGCGGTTCGCTCCTTAGCGATCGACAGAGTAAGGGGCACCGAACCAGCAGAGACGGTGCTAGCAACCACCCGACCTTTGGTCGCAAAATGTTTTGAAATGCAGCTCAAATCATCGGCATAGTCTGCGAGACAGTCTCGTGGCTGAGGCAAAAGCAGCTCCCGAACCCTAAGTAGATTCGAGCCTTCAAACGTAGTTGTGGCGTCTGCAACTCGTTGGCCATAAACCCCATACGAGTGCACTAAGTACGTGTCACAATCATTGTTGACAGAATCTGCTGTGGAAATCTCAACATCACAGATGCTAGATGAGTGTGCTAAATCAAAGACTGGCCAAGAAAGTGATGACCTCCAATACTGTTGGATGTCGCACGATAGCCGTTGAAGAAAGTCGGAGGACACCTCATCTGTAGCCCTGATAGATT
Source organism: Corynebacterium sp. HMSC068G04 (assembly GCF_001814885.1). Lineage (NCBI taxonomy): Bacteria > Bacillati > Actinomycetota > Actinomycetes > Mycobacteriales > Corynebacteriaceae > Corynebacterium > Corynebacterium sp. HMSC068G04. Next base: position 3,285 of record NZ_KV818324.1, read on the forward strand.
GTTGCAATAGCGATTGAGCATCAGTCGCGGAGAAATTTTCTGAAATGTAATGAATTGAAGCTCCAGATTCCAATACTTCCGGTGGGAGTTTTCTAAAAGGCCAGGTTTCAGAAATTACGCGATACTCTGCGTTTGCATCCGGAGAGCAAAATTCCCACTCAAGTTCGCCATGCACAAACCTGCACCGCAAAGACTCAATATGTCCCGACCTCCAAACTTTTATAAAGATTTCAGGCTTGTTACGATCCACTAGGAGTACTGGCTCCGCTACAGGGAGAGTCTCGGCTCGAGTTGGAGCATCTGCAAACAACACACGCAAGTACCATCTTTCGTGGCCAGTTGGATCATAGATGCACAGAAGGACTCTGAACTCAACGAGCTCAATTATGTTCGTGACTGCACAAAATGAATCTAGGACTGCAATATCAGGCGAGCCCGAAGTATGAGTGGCTGCATGAAAGCTTCCTGTCTTTTGATCATAATTCAAAATCATCGAGCGCCTCCATTGAAACAATCCTGAGAAGTCCAGGCAAAAGTATGAACCCTCCTGCACCTTCTGATACATCAAAAACATAGCGAAGGGAAGAATCGTCTAAGAAAAGGTCTCCCGCGCTATCCATCGGTAGTAATCTGCGCACCCGCCTGTAGAGGGCAGGTACTGAATATGGACGATCCAGGTAGCTGCTAATTCCAGCGGTTCCCACTATGAGCCCCATCATCCCGTTCGCGAGGCCACTACAAATGCTGAATTCAGTGTCCACAGCGTTCAGCAGACGTTCTGCCTCTGGGCGCAGCCAATCGCCGCCTAGAGTCTTCTTTATCATTGGCAAGAGTAGACCGAATCCGGCGCTCCCTGTGCTGAGGTACGGAAGTAGGCGGTTACCCTGGACGGCGAATAGAGCTCCTTCACTATTGGAGTCGTAGTTCGTCAATTCCTGTTCAACTAAGTAGGTAATGGCTTCTTTTGCTAGTGCAACATCGGATTCATGCATTTCTTCCAACCAGAGAGACAAAATCCATGCCAATCCCAGAGGCCCATACAGCAGGCCTGTACGCTGGTCGTTCGGCCGGTTAGAGTTCTCATGCAAGGGCTTTTCGAAGTGTAAACTCCGTGCTTGCTTTGCAATACGAAGAATCCACTTACGTACTACTCCTTGGTATGCACAAACTTGGCTCGAGAATCGTGCAATCAACAGGAGCTGCAGTACTTCGGATCGTGAGATGCTTGCAGCTGGGGCCTCGATGGACTGGTACTGCTCTTCCAGTCGGTCTATGATGTCAGGAAGCCCAACACCGTAGGATGATTGACTGTGCTGCAAAAAATTAGGTACGACTCGAGCTAAATCCCAGTCGGCTTGTAGAGCTGTCTTGAGATACGCAAATTCCAGGCAATACCCTGCGCCATTTTCAAGGCGATCAGGTGAGACTGAGATGCTGCCAGTTTCGCGGATGCAAAGCTCGGCATCATGACTGATCTTCTGCCTCATTGTTCTTGCTGTAATCGTAGGTTTTTTTGAGTCCGAGAAGGAAGGGTCTAGTAGGGGGTTTCTCAGACGACCATCAACAGCGGCGAGCTTCCTTAGCTGTTTCAACAGCGTGGATACTCTGTGATCATTCATCATACTTTCATAGGGGTCATCCCATCTGCGATCCCAGCCGGCCTCGTTGAATTGATTTACTCGTGTATTCCCGAAGGTCAGTTCCTGAATAATTTGTCTAAAGGCGAACCAGTCGGATTCTTCCGCATCGTTTACGTTGAAATTGGCGTAGCCTTGTGCTTTAGAGCTTCCGGGAACGTCGTCCGAAGAATTTGTAGCCTCCTCAAAGTCTACGAAATACACTTCTTCGCCATCAGTTAGAACATTACGACCGTGGAGGTCGCGATGGTATACCTCACTGTAATGTAACAGCTTTATGCGCTTTTCCAGCCGAGTTGCAACTTTCAGCACTTCGCGAAGATAAGGAACCCAATCGTCGCCATTTCTCGCATATAGTGGAAATTTCGCTTTCTTAAACTGATGAAGATCTAGGCATTCTAAATCTTCTGTTATTAGCGCGACATCAGTGGCTAACTCGGTTAAAGCAAGAACTCTTGGAGTCGCACCAGAGCTTATAAGTCTGCTTAGTTGTGTGTGCTCGTTCTTGACTCGAAAGGCTCCGTCGTTCAAGTCTTGATCAAAACCTGCAAATTTCCGGCCAAGCTTCAAGAACGCTTTCTTTCCATCAAAAGTGCAGCGGTATATTCCGCCGGCGTTCGACTGCTTTACGAGAGTGACATTTGAAACATCGAGAGTCCTCCCGCTTTGCAGACGGGCAACAGCCTCATGCACGATCTTTAAGTCTGTCTCGGGACTTTGCACTGGGTCCAAGACCTCGCGGCGGTCAGGAACGAGGTCTCCATCGTCATTCAATAAGCAGTACTCTCCGTCGGCATTGACCATTGGGACGAAAGCTCCATACCTGAAGTGGATGCAGGGAACGGGACCGGGCAGGTCGGTTAGAATTTCAGGCCCGTCAAATGGTTTAAGCCTAGAGGCAAGGGCGATTATTACTTTTTCAAAGGATGCTTTGTCGGGGTAAATAGTTATCAGCTTCCCTGCCGATGTGCGATTAGCATTTTTACTGTTTGCAAGAAAGTATGAGTCCCGTGTATTGACTATCTTGAAGTGCAACCGATACTCATCAATAACCGCTAATGTTTGAGTTACGACTTCATCAAGGTCGGTCGGACTTGATGAGATATGTATCTTCCAGCCTTGAGGGGAAATATCGGAACCGATTAGCCGATAGCTGGTCCAATATTCGCCCCGTCGGAGTACATAACCATCGAGCTCTCCCGTCAAGAAATCCTCTGTGGTGTCCTCCAGAGTTGGGAGTGCGTAAAATCTTCGCGAGCGAAGGAGAGCTCCTTCGAAGTTAAACATTTTCCTCAAGCTCCAATACGTTAGCCGGCAGCATAAATTCAACGAAGTCGGAGTTGTGCGTGGACAGTATTACCCTCGCACCATTGTTGACGTGGTTGCGTAGTAGCTTTGCGAGATCTCGTTGATCGTCCGTGCCAAGAGAAGAAGTTGGTTCATCCAGGATTAGCGTTTCTTTGTTAGATGAGAGCGCAGCAGCAATAGCCACTCTTTGTCTCTCGCCTCCGGACATGCGGGCGATAGTGGTCGTCAACGTGCAATCGGGCATTCGCAGACAACTCAAGTTGTTCATGAATCGCTCGGAGTCTGGTCCACTTCCATATAGCTGTAAGGTATCTTCAAGAGTATGTGGAAGTAGCTTCGGTTCTTGACTTACAAAGGCAGTGTCGGTGGGCCCGACCGTGGCTGCAACGTCGTGCAGGAGCGTAGTCTTACCGATGCCGCTAGGACCCAAAATTATGGTGATGCCAGTTGAATCCAGCAGCTTTTGCTGGTTTCTATCCAGGACTTTTAAGACTCGTTCCGGCAGGGCCTTTCGAGGATTCTCAATATCATTTAGAGTGGAAATTTCACGCCACGCAGTGTGTGCCTTTGCCCGTTGGCTGGCCAAAGATAAAGCCCGAAGCAGTGGTGCCATTAATATGAACATGTACATTAGAAACTCGATGAGTTCCGAAGGATCCATGGCTCCTACCCGCACTCGCCATGACGCTACGCCCAAAGTTGTGACGGCCAGGATGGGTACTATAGAACCATTAAATGGTGCAAACTGAGCTTGTATAGTGGCTGACCGGTAGGTTGCTTGCTGTAAATTATCAAAACTGTTTGTTACGATTTTTTTTAGGTGTTCAAGACGCCCATTCAGTGTTGCTACCTTGGCGACCGAGAAGTATGTCAATAGGGTGTCGCTTAGTTCATCTCGAGAGCGGAGGTTTGCCTGTTCCGCCCGAGCCATGCGTTTTAGAAATGGCACACTCAATGCTGAAAGGGAAACTCCCATCGCTAGCACTAAGAGCGTCAATATTGTATCAATACGCAAAAGGGCTATGAAGGCGAAAATGAACATTCCCGCCCCAGGAAGTATCTTGCTTAGCAGTCCTACGATGTAGTGTGCAACTGTATCAGTATCGCCAACGACAACTTGTAGTCCTCTCCCGTGGTTCAGCTCAAACTGGTTTGCGTCGACCGTTGAGATTAGGTCTTTTTGAAGAGATCCTCTTATTTTGGCAATCAAGCGCCCTTCTTGTCGAATCAATAGCGCATTGAAAGTGGTTGCAAGAACTACTACCAGTAATAGGGCTAGTGCTTGCTCTTCGAGACTCTCCCCAACGTTGTTAGAGCCGTCAATTAGCTTCGCTAGTAGGGCGGGCTGTACTATAGAGAATCCTGCGAAGGCGCTTGAAAACGCAAGACACCAAATAATCTGGCTCGTAACTCCCCAACGGCGAAAGCGTCTGGCGATTTCCATAATCATGAGCTACCCACTAAAGTAGACTGGCGGGAGAGGCCCCCTCCCGCCAGTATAATCGGATACATTGCTTTACTAGGCGCTAGTTTCCACAGTAAGACCAAGTGATGGTGCTGACGTCGTTGTCGCCGCAGTGATTCTGGCTGAAGGTGCTCTCCTTCCGTTCCTCACTCTTCATTGCAAGGTCGGTTTCGTCGACCATGGCCTGCAGTGTACGGATGTTCATGTCGCCTCCTTTCCTGAGCTAGGTTGTATCGGTCAGACTATTTATGCCAAGACTGCCGGTCAATGAATGAGGATCAGTGTTTACAAAGAATTAACCGGGAATTAATCGTGGGCATTTGAGACTTATTCCGCTTTGCAGGCAGGCATCGCAAGAAGTTGCGACTCGACCGCCACTTGACTTCGTATCGAACGGTTCCCGGACTGCGACGACCGGAGGTCACAGACTTGAAAGGGTGACGTGTCCTCCGGTTTTCGTCGTGTGGGTAGTTGATGGGAGCTGTCCTCTGGTTGGGGACTTGTAGACGGTAATCTTTCGATCACTACCTGGCTTTGTGCTGACAGAGCCCCACTTGGGGTTGGAGTGGTCTAGGAATTCGGTCCAGTTCATTTGAGAGTGTCTGATGGTTTGTGTGTGGGTACGGGCCTGACCCCGGAAAGTAGATGTTCATGATTCCGCCACGACTGTCGATAAGTTAATCGAGATGTTTACCGGCAAAATACACAACATCACTAAAACTCTGACCTGGGGCCAAGGCGTAGAACTAGCCCAAGTAAACAGGCTGAGCATCGCACGTGGACTAGCAGTCTACTTCTGTGATCCACACTCGCCGTGGCAACGTCCTACCAACGAAAACACCAACGGGCTAGTCAGAGACTTCCTGCCCAAAGGAGGCGACGTTAGTACCCGACCGACAAGGACGTCCAACACATTCAAGACCTTCTCAACGGACGCCCTAGAAAAGTCCTCAACTGGTATAAACCAGAAGAGAAGATACAAGAACTATTCAGGTGATGCATCCACCACTTGAAACCGCCTCGCCTTTCAGATTGTCTTCTGCTACCTAGTGCTGGCATGGGAGCCCGGCTTCAAAGCTCTCGAAGCGGTCTCCCACAGCCTAACCACACTCACTGATTTCACGAACGAAGGAACGTCGTTTGTATTCGGTGGCTTGCTTGGGGAAGACTTCATTTTCGCCCTCAATGTTCTTCTGGGGTTGCCCGCAAATCGTGGACACGTAGT
>NZ_KV818325.1:0-1396 GCF_001814885.1 Corynebacterium sp. HMSC068G04
GCCTGGGCGTTGTCACGCAGGGTCTTCGTGTGTCAGATGCGAGTTTTTGGTACCGGTGTTCTGGGGACTCGGTACTGCCGTGTTCCGGGTAGTTGGTACCGGGCCGAGGGGTGCGTCGGCCCGGACGGGCTACAATTTCAGGGTGGAATCACAGCTAGTCGCCTACATCGATGAGTCCTCCGCCCTTAGACCCCCAGACCGGCAGGAGTACATGGTGTGTGCAGCCATCATCGACACTCAAGACTTGGAAAAAATACGCGAGGAGCTGCGTCCACTACGACTTCCTGGCCAGGTCAAACTTCACTGGACCGACGAACGTAATAGCCGACGCCGAAAAATCGTGGACACCCTTTCTGAGATCGACTCCATGCAAGCGATCATCACCCACCGGAGTGAAGTGAGCAAGAAGACGGAGAGGCACCGCAGGAAATGCTTGGAGCAGATGTACTTCGAGCTCTCCGAGATGCACGTCCACAACGTCACTTTGGAAAGCCGGCAAGAAGCACAAAACAGGCGAGACGTCGCCCATATAGTTGCCCTGCAGGGCCAGGGACAAAGTGCTGGCATCCGACTGCGACACGTACGCGGTGGCGATGATCCCCTGCTCTGGATTCCAGATGCCGTTCTGGGAGCACTGAACTCCGTCCATCTAGGGGAAGAGCAGTACTGGGAGAAGCTGCACGAGAAAGTGGTCCTCAACCGTCCCACCCCGGATTCCCTCTAGAGGCAGGCGAAGACCCTGAGTCCAGTCGTCCGGCTGGGGTCCCAGGGTCTTCTTCCGATCCTGTCGTAACAGGTGGCAATAACTCTAGGGTAGCACCATTTGGCATCATTTGGCACCGATAGGCCCCGTCCGTTTCCTTAGCTGGATCGGCGGCCTCATCCTGGTTTCCTGACCAAATCCACATCGACCAAGCCGAACGCAGCGGGCTAAATATCACTCTGCTCAATACCCCTAGACGTTGACACCGACATGCCCCGCCGAGATACAGCAGGTCATAGGACAAAGACCTCTTACTCCGGCCATCACTGAATCGATCATCAAACCACCCGGCGGGAGCTGACGGAAAATCTTTGAAGTCAACCCTCATCAGAGATGACTTTCTTTGCACGGGATACTTCCCGTCGTGAACACCCCAATGCGTGTGTGAACTGCGCCTAGCTAGCACCATCAAGGCACATCGCAATGATCTGCTTGAAGTTGGCCACAAGGACCAGCTCCTTCCAAGTAGAAGTTGACGCAACACCAGCGGATTGTGATGTCGCCAACATCAACTATGAAAGAAAACCCCTTGCAGTACCGGATACACGGAACACCGGTACCAACTACGCGGACTCGCGGTACCAACTACCCCAAATCGACATTCGTGCGGGCGCGTTTGCCGGTGCCGTACTG
>NZ_KV818326.1:0-339 GCF_001814885.1 Corynebacterium sp. HMSC068G04
GGCCGCCATACGCAAAGAACACGCCACACGGCCCCGCGGCTGTGACCAGCCCACGCGCAGCACCACAACCAACCAATCCACCGCCCCTGCAGTCTCCGACAGGGATACCACAGGCGCGTTTCTCGGCGGTGCAGACCAGTTCAACATGGACAACCTCGTTAAGAAAGGAAACTAAAGCCCATGTCATCACCAACCCCGCCAACAGATCGCTTCCTTGACGAATCCGTTCTGGCCGACTTCACCGCGCTGCGGATGACTGCCTTCGGCAGAAGCGTTATCGACATCGCCAACGATCCCGCATTCGACGCATGGACGTTTTCCCAAAAGGTGCTCTACGCA
>NZ_KV818327.1:0-491 GCF_001814885.1 Corynebacterium sp. HMSC068G04
GCGGCGAAAGCCATCCCGGCCCAGGCGTACCAGTCTTGCCGAAATGTGCTTTCGATGGGCAAACACGGCAACAAACCAATCCTGGAAGAGGCATGCCAGCGCCTGATGGCCAACAACGGCAGCCGACGAGCGGTGTCATATACCGCGGTCAAAAACATGATGGCCGCCATACGCAAAGAACACGCCACTCGGCCCCGCGGATTAGACCAGGCCCCGCGTAGCACCACAACCGCCCAGCCTGTAGCCGCTGACCGGGATACCACCGGCGCGTTTCTCGGCGGTGCAGACCAGTTCAACATGGACAACCTCGTTAAGAAAGGAAACTAAAGCCCATGTCATCACCAACCCCGCCAACAGATCGCTTCCTTGACGAATCCGTCCTGCCCGACTTCACCGCGCTGCGGATGACAGCCTTTGGCAGAAGCGTCATCGACATCGCCAACGATCCCGCATTCGACACATGGACGTTTTCCCAAAAGGTGCTCTACGCA
>NZ_KV818328.1:0-74260 GCF_001814885.1 Corynebacterium sp. HMSC068G04
ATCCGAAGAAATCGGAAGGCAAAAAGCTCATGAAACGCATCATCCATACGCTGCGTAAAGGATTACCGAAAGGTTTAGAAGAGCTCGCCCAACTGGGGCGCACCCTGTGGCGTCGACGCAAAGATGTGCTCGCCTACTTTGATATCGGTGCATCCAACGGCCCCGTCGAGGCAATCAACGGCAGACTCGAACACCTACGCGGCATCGCCCTAGGATTTAAAAACCTCAACCACTACATCTTGCGATGCCTGATCCACTCTGGACAACTGCAGGAGAAAATCAACGCACTCTAAAACCGGAAGGGCCGGTTTTCTATTGTGTTGGCACGTTTCGCAGCGGCCTCTATTTGTTAGAAAGGTCGCTTGACTGATTCGGCTTCACAGTGCTTCGTGGGCCTGAAATCGCTAGGGCAGCATGTGCTTGCCCGTGCGCAAGGAACTGAAGATTAAGGAGAACGATCATGAACAACAAACTGGCGAAGGCATGGCCAACGCCGCGCAGTGGTCGCTCGTAGCCGCTACCGCATTCTTCGCTCTGAGCTTTGTCGGTGCACTTAGGGTGCTCCGTGCTGCGGGGGAGAAGGGTGCCCCCGCAAACAACGCCGATCTCGGTGCCCGCGTTAATCGCGTCCCGAACTGATTTTCCACCCGCGTGCTGCTTTGCGTTGCTGCCAGAAGTGACGGTAGATACCGGGGACATCGGAAAGCTCAGAATGCGTGCCCAGCTGGCTGACTTGCCCGTGTTCATCCAAGACTACGATTTGATCAGCAGATTTGATTGTATCCAGCTTATGGGCGATGACAATAAAAGTAGATTGCTCCCGTAGCTCGTCCATCGCAGCAAGAATGTTTGCCTCATTTTCTGCATCGAGTGCGGAGGTAGCCTCATCAAAGAGTACAATCGGCGCTTGCTTGAGAAGCGCGCGAGCTACAGATACGCGCTGGCGTTCACCACCGGATAGAAGCCGACCGCCTTCACCAACAGGAGTATGCCACCCTAGGCGGTTGGCAATAGAAGTCACGCCTGAAAGATCAGCTGCGCGGAAGACTTCCTCATCGGAGGCGTCGGGACGACCAACGCGGATATTAGCGATTAACGAGTCGTCGAAGAGGTAAACGTCCTGAAAGACCATGGACAGCCTGGACATTAACTGTTCGGTTCCAAGCTCGCGGATATCTACGCCGTCAACCATCACCGCCCCGGAATCTACATCCCAGAATCGCGAAATAAGGCGCGCAATTGTGGTCTTTCCGGAGCCAGAAGGACCGACAATGGCGGTAACGGTGCCTGGTCGAGCATGGAAAGTGACATCTACCAATACTGGTGTATCGCCGTATCCAAACGTGACATTAAGCAGCTCTACATTTCCCGAACCATCGCCTAGGCGCGGAGTAGTGGGTTCTGGCAGGGAAGGAGCATCGGTGATGAGCTCAGTTTCTGCAAGCGCGATACGGCCGGCATCTAAACCGACGAAAGAAGAACCCAGCTGCTCAAGCGTGCGGGTAAACCTCAAGCTGATTCCGATGATCGCAATTGTTTCTAGTGGCGATAGGGCGCCTTCAACGGCAAGATCCGCGGAGACCATAATGAGAGCCACAATGAAGATCTGCACTACTATGCCGTTGAGTAGCAAAGCTAATGTGGATACCCATAGCTCGCGTATTCGTGCTTTATGGTCGATTTCTAGCGCTTGCTCTAGTGGCGCAAAAACTTGTGATTGTCCTGCCGCGCGCAGGGCTGGTTGACGGTTAGCAAATTCTACGATGCGCTGGGAGAGCTCTTTACTCGGCCCCAGTGCGCGGTTCGATGCTTTCTCACGAATCCATGCAGCCAACTGCATCACCACGAGCGCCAATGGTGCGATGATAAGAAGGACCAAGCCCAGCTTCGGGTTCCAGAAACACGCTCCTACTAACAAGGTGACAAGTGCCGCGCTATCGCGGTATATCGTTCCTTGAATATGCGCAATGGTCTCGGCCGCCACCATAAAGCGATCTGAAACGAGGCGAGATAGGCCGCCGGTATTAGCCGGTACGAACCAGCCGAGCGGTAGCGTTGCTAATTTATCGCCCACAGTCGTGTGCGCGGCTCGGATGAAATCCAAGGCCGTGTGGTAAGAGGCCATGGTTGCGAAAAATCGTAGCGCAAAAGCTACGAGCGCAATTGCCAAAAGCGTCCACATCCATGGTGCGATCGTCGTATCCCCATCGAGTGCCTTTGTAAGTGGCACGAGCGTGAGAACGGCGAGGCCATCAAGCACGCCAACGATAAGCGATAGACAAGCATACCTTTTATTGAGCTTATGGCCTACAGGACTTTGCAGCTTTTTGACACTGCGAGTGAGTAGCGGATCACGAAGACGCGAACTAGCAGGCGTAGTGGCATTAGACATGAGAATTATCCTTCATAGGCTTGAGGCAGATTATTTGGTCTGCTCCTTGGATGGACTCCGGCTTGTGGGCGATGACTAAGACGGTCTTGCCTCTGACGAGTGTGGCTAGAGCTGCTTGAATTTCTGCTTCGCAGTCAGGATCAGTTGCCGCAGTAGCTTCATCCAGGATCAAGATTGGGGCATTGGTAATAATTGCCCGGGCAATAGAAATGCGTTGCTGTTGTCCACCGGATAAAGAGGTGTCCTCACCAACAACGGTGTCGAGCCCAGCCGGTAAAGCGCGAATATCAGCAGCTATGTGCGCAGCCTCTGCGGCTTGCCAGATCTCTTCATCGCGGGCTTCTGGGCGTGCAAGGCGAATGTTTTCCCGAATACTCATACGCAGTAAGTGAGGGTCTTGTAAGACGAAAGCCACAATGCGGTACAAACTGTCGAAAGTGAGATCACGGATATCCACGTTGTTGATAGTGATTGTGCCCGAATCTGGATCCTGGAAACGCGCCAGCATCGTTGCTGCTGTGGATTTGCCAGACCCGGAGGGGCCAATCAATGCCGTGACAGTGCCTGCATTTAGTTGCGCAGAAAAGTCTTGGAGGACTGGTGTGTCTGGGGCGTAGCTAAAGCTGACCTTATGGAACTCCACCTCCATGTCTTGACTACTGGCATCGAGGCTCTTTTGGCCTTCTTTCACATGGGAAATTGTCATGACTTCATCAAGGCGCAACGCCGCATTGCCAGCGAGCTGGTAAGACCACATCATTTGGCCGACGGTTTGAATCGTGCCCGGGAGCACCAGCGCAATTAACGTTGTTGCGATGACTTCAGCGACCGTGACATAGCCACCAGCTATCAGCAGGGAACCGACTCCTAGATTGATAAGGATGAGTACAGGAACCGCCACCACAGACTCTGAGATTGCGGAAACACGCAGAAGCGGACGTAGCCACTCGTAATAGAATTCCGCGAATTTTTGGGCAGCTTCGCGATATCGAGCGTGGGCTTTGCCAACGGTGCCGAAAGCCTTGACGACGGAAATACCTTCGGAGAACTCCACCGCAGTCGCAGAGACCTCACCCAGATAATTATCCAGTTCCGCAGTTTTTGTGCCCATATCTTTCATTGAATATGCTTGGATTGCTAGGAAAATGGGCACAGTGGCAATAGAAAGTAGACCAAGGCGCCAATCCAAGATAAAGGCATAAACCAGAAGCGCGAGGGGCGTAAAGATCGCGGCGACCTTCTCTACAGGAGCGTGGGCTGTCAGGGTGTGCAGAGTTAACGTATCGTCCTCGACGGCTTTGCGGACTTTGCCGGAATTAGTCTGGCTAAACCACGAGAGTGGTGCTTTCGCAATAGCGGTAATAATTCGGCGCCGGTTAATCCCCACCAGCTTTGCATCAGCGAAGTGGGTGATTACAAGGGCAAGGAAATAGAAGAATAGCTGGCCCAAAAATGCAGCAAGTAGCCATTTCACAATGGACGCGACGTCATCAGTATTGCCGTCGATTAGAGCATTTCCCAGTGCCACCAACGCGACGTAGGGTGCTACGGCGAGTACCGAGGATATAAGCGCGAGAAACTGTGCGAAGTAGATGGTTGTTTGCACTGGGGCCAGTAGTTTTTTTAGAGCGACCTGGCCGGCTTTTTGTTTTGCGCGAGCCTCTTCTTCCGGTGACGCACCGTGTGATTCTGGTGCGTGGGTTCCGCTTGATTCTGTGGAACTTTGTTTTAGTTCAGACATTTCTTTCTCAATTCTTGTTGATGTCAGTCATATCGATGATTCTGGTGACTGATTCTTGGATGAATTCGTGGTCATGGGTGATGACGATGACCACTGCTCCGCTTGCTGCAAGAGATCGAAGGAGCGCAGAGATGGATTGCAGTTGGCGCCAGCCCACGCCAGAGGTAGGTTCATCGAAGATGTAGATCGCTGCTTGCTTGGCTTGGGCTGAAGCTATGGCTAAGCGTTGCCGTTGCCCACCGGACAGAGACTGCGGATGCCGTTGGGCCATTCCTGCCAGATCGAGGCGATGGAGAATCTCATTGACATCGATGTGGTCCCGCTTCTTCTTTGCCAGTCCGAGCGTGACTTCTTCTTCGGTGGTGGCTGCGAATAATTGGCGGCCAACATCTTGCATCACCATATACGCGGCACGTCTGCGGGCAGCCGCTCCTACTCGTTTGCTGTTCAAACGGAGACTACCGCCGCGTTTGGGAGAAGCAAGACCACAAATGATCCTGGCGAGGGTGGTTTTTCCAGCGCCGTTGGGCCCGATTAAGGCGGTGACTTCGCCGCTGGGGAAAAATGCGTGGTCAATGTTTAATACCTCATGTGCGCCATAAGAAAAACAGATGTTGCTTAGCTCGAGTCCGCTCCGCTGGGGATCGGCGTTTTCGAGCGTGGGTGGTACCGGCACGCTCGCGGGCAGGGGAACATGGTGTAAGCTGCGTAGCCCCAATTGTTTGCGTTCGGGTTCGTCTAAGGCATAAAACTCCTGAGCGCGGAAACTCCGCGTTATTTTTCCCTGAGTCAAGTAAATAACTTGGTCAGCGATATCTTTTAAGAAAAAGAGACGGTGATCAGCGATAATGATCGTTGTGCCTAATTCCTTCAAGCGGTGTAGCACGCGTGCAAGAATATCGATGCTTTCCATAGAGAGATTGGACGTGGGTTCATCGAGAAGCACGAGACTGCCCGGGGACACAAGCGCGCATGCGCATGCCACGGTTTGTAACTGCCCACCGGATAATTCTTTGAATCGCCGGCCCCGAAGATCGTTAATGCCTAGTAGCTCGACCGCTGATTGAATCCTCGACTCAATTTCTTTGGGATCTACACCAAGGTTTTCTAGCCCGAAGGCCAATTCTGCATTGACGCTTTCAGTGAAAAATTGTGTCCTTGGATTCTGGAATACTGAGGCGCTGAACTCGATGGCTCGGGACAGCGGTTCTTCCGCAGGGGTAAAAGCCTGGTCATCCTTTATAATAGTGATGGTGCCTAGTAGCTCTCCTGGATTGAAATGGGGGATGAGTCCGTTGATCAACTTGAGTACCGTGGACTTTCCCGATCCGGAATCACCGGTAATCAGTAGACACTGTCCTGGAGAGACAGAAAAAGACACATCAGATACACCTTGAGTACCTGGCCGAGCTCCCAATGGATATGTAAAAGAAACGTTGTGGGCGTCTACACTGGTTGCGATACTGCGTTCGTTCATAAGTGGACCTCCGTGGGAAGCCAGACAGAGGCAACAACGAGGCCCAACCCAGCTAGTGCAGTTGCATCGACAAGCTTGAAGGAAAGATCGGCGGTGGTGGTTGGGCGTGCGGGTCCTCCCAATCCCCGGACAAGAGCAGAGGCAGCGAGCTCATCACCAGCGCGGACGACGGCACCTAATAAGGGGATGATCAACATCGCGGACGATTGTGTGGGCTGTGTGATCCAGCTTTTTACTCCAGGCTGGAGACCCCGAAGGACCATGGCATCGCGGATGGCTTTGGCTTCTGCCACGATGATCGGCAAAACGCGCAGGAATACCGCCGGTGGAATGGTGGCCCAGCCTGGTAAACGCAGGTCCCGCAGTGCTGAGGTCAACGTGGATGGTGTGAGAGTGAGCAAGCCGAATGTGCCGATGGACATGCTGATGACAAAACGGCTTAGCCACGAAAAAATTGCCGCTGAAAAAGCGAAAAATGTGGAGCCAGGAAGCTGTAATAGGCCCCAGTACCCTAGATAGGATAATGCAAAAGCGAACAGGCAAATAAGACCATAGTGTGGCTTTACTGTAGCTAGTGCGATGGAGCTGAAAGCGATAGAAATCAGCAGTGTCGGTAGGTGGCCGTGGCTGAGAGCTACCGCATTGATTACTAGAACAGAAAGCAGCACGGTCCGTGGATCGATCGAAGATCGATGAAGCACGCCCTGTTTTGGCAGGCTCACAGGAGACCAGCGCTTTCAAAGTGTTTGCGGCTGACGCGAACTCCGACCTTTCCTCCGATAAAGCCGACGATGAGCGCACAAATGGCCAGTACTCCAATGGTCCATGGCTGGAAGATATCCGACATGGCATCGGCATATTCTTGACCCATTTGGTCTGCGATATCGACGTAGTAGGAGTCCGTATCCAGAATTAGCGGGATAAAAGGCATAGAAATCCAGACACAGAAGACGCTGTAGGCAATAGGGAAGGATTTGGCAATACTGAGGTGGCTTTTTGTAATAATCAAATCCGCGATAAACCCTAGAATTATGCTTCCCAGCAGGGTCCAGAAGTAGTGTCCGGTGAGCATGAATGCTAGTCCGTTAATACCACCGACGAGGGTGAAAGCACCCATTTTGGGCGTGCGGGCGGCATAAAGCGCTAGCACGATTCCGTTTGCGATTGCCGCGATGAACCATCCAATAAACATGAATTGTGGTCCTGCGAATCCAATCATTCCGCTTACAAAGGTGATTACAAAGTAAAGTGCAGCAAAGATGCCAGCGTTGATGAGATCTCTGGTGTTTAAACGTGCCGTCGACCCACTGGATGAGCTTGCACTCCGTGCGGGCGTAGAGGACTGTTGGGTCATAGTAAACCTCGATTTATGAACAGCAGGAAAGGTAAGGCTTACCTAAGTTAGGTAATACTGTTTATAAAACATTTCAAGTTTTGATCTGAAGATTCACCCTTAATGGGGGTGAATGCAGATAAGTAGACATCAAACCAGACCACGACTACCGACTAAGTACCGACAAAATCGGCACCAACGGCAAGACAACCCTGCGATGGGGAGGCAAACTACGCCGCCTCTACATCGGACGCAGATGGGGCGGGGAACCAATCACCATGGTCTGCATCGACAACCACGTCGACGTCAAAATAGCCATCACTGGGGCACAAATCGCCGCCTACACACTCACCGAAGAAAAGATCTACTACAACTAGAAAGACAACGAACTCAACCCCAGTCGGGGCAACTAAAAAATCTCGAGACACCGACCGGAACGATGTCTCGAGACTTCACAGCGTGCCCCAGAGAAGATTCGAACTTCCGACACCGGCTTTAGGAGAGCCGTGCTCTATCCCCTGAGCTACTGGGGCGGGGGTGCGTTGCGCACCTAGGTAAGACTAGCAGCCCCGCGTGGGGCGGCGTTAAATGCGTCGCCTTTCGTTTATTCGCCGGCCAGCTCCGCGTACTTGGCGCGGACCTCGCTGGCGGAAGGGTTGGTGGCGTGGGTGCCGTCGGAGTAGAGGACGGTGGGCACGATGCGGTTGCCGTCGTTGACGGACTCGATCCAGGCGTTGATGTCGGCGGTGTCGGGGGAATCCGCTTCGACGTTGACGAGCTCGTATGGGGTTTCGGTGCGGTCCAGGTTTTTGATCAGCTTGGCACAGAACGGGCACCAATCGGCGAAGAAGATGGTGACGTGCTCAGTGGTTTCGGGAGTGGCAACGTTGGTGCTCATTAAGCAGCAGCCTTTCTGTCGTAGGTGAGGAAACGGTATTTCATGGGCAGCTCACTCGGCGGCTGCCCGGGGATGGTGAGGTGGCCAGATTCGGAGGTGAGCCAGTCGGTATCGGCAGATAGGCTGAATTCCTCCGGCACTTGCGGGGCCAGGACGGCATCTGCTCCGTAGGCATCGCCCACCTGCACGCCCATGAGGGTGAGCTCGATTGTATCCACGCGGTCGAGGGCGGAGCTATAAAGCTGGCCGCCGCCGATGATCCAGGCGTCGTCAAGCGTGGCGTCGAGTGCCGCGTCGAGGTTATCCACCACGGTGGCACCCGCGGACCACTCGCCGGGTTCATGGCTGGACAGCACGATGTTCTCCCGGCCCGGCAGCGGGCGGAACTTGGGGTTGAGGGACGCCCACGTCTTGCGGCCCATGATGACGGGCGCGCCCATGGTCACTTCCTTGAAGTGCTTCAGGTCCTCCGGCACGTGCCAGGGCATGACCACGCCGTCACCAATGACCCCGTCGAGGGACTGAGCCCAGATTGCGCCCAGCATTAAACGGACACCTGCGCCTTGATGGTGGGGTGGGGGTCGTAGCCGATGACCTCAAAATCATCGAAGTCATAGTCAAAGAGGCTCTCAGCCTTGTGGAGCTTGAGCTGCGGGTACTCGCGCGGCTCGCGGGAGAGCTGTTCCTTAACCTGCTCAATATGGTCGTTGTAGATGTGGCAATCCCCGCCGGTCCAGATGAGCTCGCCCACCTCAAGGCCTGCTTGCTGCGCAAACATGTGAGTCAGCGCCGCGTAGGAGGCTAAGTTGAAGGGGACACCGAGGAACATGTCGGCTGAGCGCTGGTAGACCTGCATGGAGAGTTTCCCGTCAGCGACGTAGAGCTGGAACAGCAGGTGGCAGGGCATGAGCGCCATCTTGTCCAACTCAGAAACGTTCCACGCGGAGACCAAGTTGCGGCGCGAGTCCGGGTTGTTCTTGAGCGTGTCCAGGGCGACCTGGATTTGGTCGATGTGCTGGCCATCCGGCGTGGGCCAGGAGCGCCATTGCACGCCGTAGACGGGGCCTAGCTCACCGTCCTCATCGGCCCACTCATTCCAGATGCGGACCTTGTTCTCCTGCAACCACTTCACGTTGGAGTCACCGCGCAGGAACCACAGCAGCTCACCAATCACGCCGTGGAAGTAGACCTTCTTGGTGGTCAGCAGGGGAAAAGACTCCGCCAGGTTATAGCGAAGCTGGGCACCGAACAGGGAGAGGGTGCCGGTGCCAGTGCGGTCGCCTTTGGGAGCGCCTTCTTCCAGGACGCGGCGCAGGAGGTCCTCGTACGGAGTCTCAATCATGGTCGCCATGATAGCGCTCTTGCGCCCGTGCCACGCGCGTGGGGTTAGTACCCGCCGTTGGCCTCCGCGTAGGCGGCGGCGTGTTCCAGAATCTCCTCTGCCAGCTCCGGGCGGCAGATCAAAAGATCCGGGATGAAGGTGTCCTCATTGTTGAATTTGATCGGGGAGCCATCCAGGCGCGAGCAGTGCAGGCCCGCGGCCAAAGCCACGCCCACCGGGGCGGCCTGGTCCCACTCGTACTGGCCGCCGGCATGGATGTAGCCGTCATAGTCACCCAAGAGCACGTGGATGGCCTTCGCACCCGCGGAGCCCACGCCGACGGTCTCAAAGCTCATCTTCTCCGCGATGTAATCCGCCACCTTCGGCGGACGGTTGCGGGAGACCACGAACTTCTTTGACAGCGGGCCCGTTACCGCGCGCACATCGGAGGACTTAAAAGTCACGCCCATGTCCGGCATGCCGACGGCCGCGTGGATGGGGGTGCCGTTTTCTACCAGCGCGATGTGGACGGCCCAGTCCTGGCGGCCGGTAGCGAACTCCTTCGTGCCGTCGAGCGGGTCAATGATCCACACGCGGTCCTTCTTCAAACGGCTCAAGTCATCGGCAGCCTCTTCCGACAGGACGCCGTCCTTGGGACGGTGCTGCTCAAGGACGCGGGAGATCCACTCCTGAGCGGCTTCATCGCCGGCATCACCCAGCGCCAAGCCGCGCAGCAGGCCACCGTTGCGCACGCCTTTGAGGATTTCGCCGCAGCCATCGGCGAGGGAGTTGGTTAGACGGGAATCAGAAATCTCAACGGTCATAGTGACCAGATTAGCGCGCGCGATACAGTAGGGCATGTCTAAAAACGTTCTGGCGAAGTTCCGCCCGCAGGTGGCCGGTTGGTTCCAGGACGTTTTCGCCGCCCCCACCCCGGTCCAAGAGCAGGCGTGGGAGGCGATTTCCGGCGGCGCGAATGCACTGGTTGTAGCGCCAACTGGCTCCGGTAAGACGCTCGCGGCTTTCCTGTGGGCCTTGAATTCCCTGGTGGAGCGCGAAGGCCAGACCGCGCTGCCGCTGAGCAATGAACCCTCCCGCGAGGGAGCTCATGATGGCGTGAGAGTGCTGTATATCTCACCGCTCAAGGCTTTGGGCGTGGACGTTGAGAATAATCTGCGTGCCCCGCTCAACGGCATTGCCCGCACCGCCGAGCGGCTGGGCCTGGAGGTGCCGGATATTACCGTCGGCGTGCGCTCAGGGGATACCCCGCAGGCAGAGCGCGCCCGCCAGGTACGCAAGCCGCCAGACATCCTTATCACCACGCCGGAATCGGCCTACTTGATGCTCACCTCCAAGGCGGCGGGGATTCTGAAGACCGTGGATACCGTCATCATCGATGAGATCCACGCCCTAGCCGGCACCAAGCGCGGCGTGCACCTAGCTCTGACTTTGGAGCGCCTCGGGCTTATCGCCGGGGAGTTCCAGCGCATCGGGCTGTCGGCCACGGTGCGGCCGCTGAGTGCTGTCGCGAACTTCTTGGGAGGCGACCGTCCCGTCGACATCATCGCACCACCCGCCAAGAAGCGCTGGCAGCTCGACGTCCACGTGCCGGTCGAGGACATGTCGGACCTGCCCACCCCGGAGCAGGGATCCCCCATCGGGGAGGCGACTGTCGACGACCCCCTGGGCATCACCCAAGGCCCCCAAGACGCCCTGCGCGTGCAGGCGCAGCGTGGGGAAACGGACACACACGGCGGGGTAGGAGACTCCGCCCTGCCCACGGCGAAGTCCATCTGGCCCTTCATCGAAGAAGAGCTGTACGCCGAAATTATGGAGCAGCGCTCCACCCTTGTCTTCGTCAACTCGCGTCGCACCGCCGAGCGGCTTACTAGCCGGCTCAACGAGCTTTATGCCCAGGAGCACGATCCGGAATCCTTGAGCCCAACCACCCGGCGCGACCCGGCCCAGCTGATGAAGCAGGTGGACGTCGCCGGGAAGGCACCTGCCGTTATTGCTCGCGCGCACCACGGTTCGGTGTCCAAGGACGAGCGCGCGCTGACGGAGACGATGCTCAAGGAAGGCACGCTCAAAGCCGTGGTGGCCACGAGC
This sequence comes from Corynebacterium sp. HMSC068G04, assembly GCF_001814885.1. Taxonomy (NCBI): domain Bacteria; kingdom Bacillati; phylum Actinomycetota; class Actinomycetes; order Mycobacteriales; family Corynebacteriaceae; genus Corynebacterium; species Corynebacterium sp. HMSC068G04. The sequence goes on from NZ_KV818328.1 coordinate 11,272, forward strand.
TCCCTGGAGCTGGGCATTGACATGGGCGCGGTGGAGCTGGTGGTGCAGGTGGAATCCCCACCCTCGGTGGCCTCCGGTCTGCAGCGCGTGGGCCGCGCCGGGCACTCGGTCGGCGCGGTGTCGCACGGCTCCTTCTACCCCAAACATCGCGCGGACCTCGTGCAATCAGCACTCACCGTCGCCCGCATGGAGGAGGGCCTCATCGAGGAAAAGCATTCCCCGCGCAACCCGTTGGATGTCTTGGCACAGCAGACGGTGGCGGCGGTGGTGGCGTCGGCAAGCGCGGGCACGAGTGAGGGACTCGAGGCCGACGCTTGGTACGAAACCGTGCGCCGCGCCTGGCCCTATAAGGACCTGGCGCGCGAGGTCTTCGACTCCGTGCTGGACCTGGTCAGTGGTGTGTATCCCTCGACGGATTTTGCGGAGCTGAAACCCCGGGTGGTCTATGACCGCGTGACGGGCGTGCTCACCCCGCGCCCCGGCGCGCAGCGCGTGGCGGTGACCAACGGCGGCACCATCCCGGACCGCGGCATGTTCGGGGTGTTCCTAGTGGGAACTGGTGAGGCCGGTTCCGCGCCGCGCCGCGTGGGTGAGCTCGATGAGGAAATGGTTTATGAAACCCGGGTGGGGGATATCTTCACCCTCGGCGCGACGAGCTGGCGCGTGGAGGAGATTACGCGCGACCAGGTGCTGGTGACACCCGCGCCGGGGCACACGGGGCGTTTGCCTTTCTGGAACGGTGACTCCGCGGGGCGGCCCTATGAGCTGGGTAAGGCGCTGGGGGCATTCCGGCGTGAAGCATTTTCGGACCCCTCCGTGGTGCGCGGCGCCGATGAGAACGCGCGGCGCAACATCGCCGCCTACCTGCACGAGCAGAACGAGGCCACCGGGCTCATCCCGGATGAGAAGACGCTGCTGCTAGAGCGATTCACGGATGAGCTGGGGGATTGGCGCGTGCTGCTGCACACCCCGTTTGGCAGGCCGGTGAATGCGGCGTGGGCGCTGGCGGTGGGCCAGCGCGTGGCGGAGCGCACCGGTATGGACGCCCAGGCCGTGGCGGGCGATGACGGCATCGTGCTGCGCCTGCCGCAGGGTGAGGCGGACCCGGATGCCGCGCTGTTTCTTTTCGACGCCGATGAGATCGCCGACATCGTCACCGAGCAGGTGGGAAACTCCGCGCTCTTTGCTTCTCGTTTCCGGGAGTGCGCGGCGCGAGCGCTGCTTCTGCCGCGGCGTAACCCGGGCAAGCGCGCGCCCTTGTGGCAGCAGCGCCAGCGCGCGGAGCAGCTTCTCGACGTCGCCCGCAACTACCCCTCTTTCCCCATCATCCTGGAGACCGTGCGCGAGTGCGTGCAGGATGTCTATGACCTGCCGGCGCTCACGGAGGTCATGCGGGAGCTGGCGCACCGCCGCATTCGCATCGCGGAGGTCACCACGGAGCAGCCTTCGCCTTTCGCGTCCTCGCTGTTGTTCAACTACACCGGCGCGTTCATGTACGAGGGGGACTCGCCCCTAGCGGAAAAGCGCGCAGCGGCCTTGGCATTGGACTCGGCGCTGTTGGCGAAGCTGTTGGGCACGGTGGAGCTGCGCGAGCTTCTCGACGGCTCCATCATCGCCGAAGTCCACGCCCAGCTGCAGCGCACCACTCCGGAACGCCAGGCGCGCACCACTGAGGAGGTCGCGGACCTGCTGCGCGTGCTCGGCCCCATCCCGATCGAGGAATTCGGCGCGCACGCCACGGTGCCACCCAGCGCACTCGATGCGCTCGGTGCGCGGATCATGCGGGTGCGCATCAACGGCCGCGAGCACGTGGCGCAAGCGCTCGATGCGCCGTTGCTTCGCGACGGCCTGGGAATCCCCGTCCCGCCCGGTATTCCTGCACAGCAGGCCACGATTACCGATGCCGTCGATCAGCTGGTCAGCCGCTGGGCGCGCACGCGCGGGCCGTTTGTGGCGCGCGATGTGCAGGAGGCCTTTGGCCTCTCGGCTGCGGTGGCGCACTCGACGCTCAACGGTCTGGACTCCATCCTGGCGGGGCACTACCGGCAAGGCGTGGAGGAGCAGGAATACTGCGCGGCTGAAGTTCTCAAGGTCATCCGCTCGCGCTCGCTGGCGGCAGCCCGGGCGGCCACGCAGCCGGTCTCGCCTGCGGCCTTCGCGCGCTTCCTCCCGGACTGGCAGCAGGTGGCCCCCGTGGGTCGGCGCCCTGTGCTGCGCGGGGTGGACGGCGTCTTTGCCGTCATTGAGCAGCTGGCCGGCGTGCGCCTGCCGGCCTCTGCCTGGGAGAGCCTCATCCTGCCTGCGCGAGTGGGGGACTATTCGCCGACGATGCTCGATGAGCTCACCGCCAGCGGCGAGGTCCTCATCCTCGGCGCGGGCAAGGCTGGCTCCAATGACCCCTGGATCATGCTGTTGCCGGCGGACTATGCCGCGCAGCTCGCCCTGCAGGTCTCCGCCGAGGAGGCTGGTGTTTCCATGCTGCAAACCCAACTGCTGGAGGCTTTACAGGGCGGCGGCAGTTACCTCATCTCCGATATTCAACCGCAGCTCAGCGGCACCGCTGAGGAGGTTCGCGAGGCCCTCTGGGGACTGGTGGAGGCAGGCTTGGTCAGCCCTGATTCCTTCGCTCCTATCCGGGCCCACCTTGCCGCAGGCGGTCCCGCCGGGCGTGCGGCGCATCGCGCGCGGCGCAGACCTTCGCGCTCACGACTGCGCATGGGGCGCACTTCCTTTGCACAATCGCACAACGCATCTGGTGCGCAGGCCGCGCCCGACGTGGTGGGGCGGTGGTCGCTGTCCGTGCCCGCCGCGACGGATGCAACGTCGCGTTCCATCGCGCACGGCGAGGCCTGGCTGGACCGCTACGGCGTGCTTACCCGTGGCTCTGTGGTTGCCGAGGACGTCCTGGGAGGTTTCGCCCTGGCCTATAAGGTGCTCTCCGGTTTCGAGGAATCCGGCAAGGCGATGCGCGGCTATGTCATTGAAGGACTGGGTGCCGCGCAGTTCTCCACACCCGCGGTCATTGACCGCCTGCGCGGGGTGGATGATTCGCCGGACGTCACCGGTTGGCCCTCCGGAACCCGCGAGCCGCAGACCTATGTCCTCGCCGCGACCGACCCCGCGAACCCCTACGGCGCGGCGCTGCCCTGGCCGCCTACTGATGCCGGCGAATCTGCGGCCCGCCCCACCCGCGCCGCGGGTGCCTTAGTGGTGCTTATAGATGGACTGCCGGTGGCTCACCTGACCCGGGGCGGGAAGACGTTGACTACGTTCTTCAACGCTTTGCCCGAGGGAATCGAGCGCACCGAGGTACTAGCCGCAGTGCTTGCAGGCCTCAACGAGCTGGTGGCCGCCGGGCGCTTGAACAAGCTGGTCATTGAGAAAGCGAACGGGCGGCCCATCTTCGAGTCGAAGCTGGGCGGTGAGCTGCGCGCACTGGGCGCGGCACTGACCCCGAAGGGCGTGCGGATTACTGGCTCTGCCCACACCGCCTCTTCCGGCCGTGCAGGACAGCACGGCAAATCTGGAGAAGCCACGCGCTCCGCTGAACCTTACCGTCCCGCACGTCGCGGTGGGCGCCGCGCCGTCGAGGCGATGGAGGAGCTGTCCTTCGATGATCCGGAGGATTCCACTGAGTCTGGTGGCCCATCGACTGCACCGGGAAGCCCAGGCGGTTTTCGCCCGCGTCGGCGACGCCGCTGAATGTTAAACCTCAGCGTTTGGGTGTGGGCATTTCAGAGGTCTAACCTCAGAAGTTGATAGCCCAATAGAAAAAGGAGTCCTGTTGCCATGCGGCTGAAGCGCCAACTGCCCAACGTGTCCGAGTTGAAGAACCTCATGCGTTTCGAAGCACCCAACCTCGACCGCCGGGCTGCACGCCTGGCAGAGGCCGCTGACGTGTGGGATCTGCGCAAGATTGCCAAGCGCCGCACCCCGAAGGCGGCCTTCGACTACGTCGATGGTGCAGCCCGCGACGAGGTCAGCTACCGAGAGTCCCGCGACTTCTTCCGTGATGTGCGCCTCATGCCCAACGTGCTCAACGGTGCGAACGACATCCCCTTGAGCACCGAGATCGCCGGCGAGCCCGCGGCCCTGCCTTTCGGCATCGCGCCAACCGGCTTTACCCGCTTCATGCATGCCGAGGGCGAAGACGCCGGCAGCCAGGCTGCCCGCGATGCGGGAATCCCATTCACCTTGTCCACGATGGGCACGCGCTCGGTCGAGGAGGTCGCAGCGTCGCAAGGCAATAGCGGGCGCCGCTGGTTCCAGCTCTACCTGTGGAAGGATCACTCCGCCTGCCAGGAGCTCATCGAGCGCGCGGCGGCCAACGGCTATGACACCCTCGTCGTCACCGTGGATACGCCCGTGGCGGGCCAGCGCCTGCGCGATACCCGCAACGGCATGCGAATCCCGCCACGCCTGACCGCCGGCACCGTCTTCGACGCCGCGTGGCGCCCCGAGTGGTGGTTCAACTTCCTCACCACGGACCCGGTCACCTTTGCCTCCCTGACCTCGACCACCGGCACACTAGGCGAGCTGGTCAACACCATGTTTGACCCAGGCCTCAACTTCGAGGACCTCGCGTGGATTCGCAAGCAGTGGACGGGAAAGCTCTTCGTCAAGGGAATCGTCAACCCCGAGGACGCACGCAAGGTCATCGACCTCGGCGCTGACGGCATCGTGGTGTCCTCCCACGGCGGGCGTCAGCTCGACCGCGTGGTCAACACCCTCCAGGCCCTTGAGGCCGTGCGCGCGGAAGTGGGCCCGGACGTGGAGATCATCTACGATTCCGGCATCATGTCCGGCGTCGACATCGCCATTGCGCTGGCACTCGGTGCGGACTTTGTCCTCATCGGCCGCGCCTACCTCTACGGGTTGATGGCCGGCGGTAAGGAAGGCGTCGACCGCGTCATTGAGCTGCTGGCAGAGGAATTCAAGAACACCCTCCAGCTGCTCGGCGTGAAGAAGATCGAAGACCTTTCCCGCCAGCACGTGGTCACCCCGTGGGAGCCGGGTGCGCTGGCATTCGGTGCGGGAAAGGATGCGCCGGTAGAGTAGGCACCCGTTTGGTGAGGAGGTTCTGCTGTGCCCGAGGGTGATTCCGTACTGCAGCTGTCGAATCGGCTGCAGTTCATGGAAGGCCGACGCGTGACCTCCTCCTCCCTACGCGTGCCGCGTTATGCCACAGTGCGCTTCGACGGGCTGGTGTGCGAGGAAGTCTGGCCCTATGGCAAGCACCTCTTCATGGATTTCGGCGGCGAGCTCATCCTTCATACCCACCTCAAGATGGAAGGCACGTGGGCCATCCACTACGCCGGGGACCGCTGGCGCAAGCCCGGCCACAGCGCCCGCGTGGTGCTACAGATGGAAAACACCCCGCGTGATATTGAGCTGGTGGGGCACTGGCTAGGGCTGGTCGAGGTCTTTCCAGCCCGCGAGTTTGAGCAGCGCCTGGCGCACCTAGGCCCCGACATCCTCGCGCCAGAATGGGCGGAAGGCGGCTTTGAGGAGGCCGTACACCGCATCGAGTTGCGCCCCGAGCGCAGCATCGGCGCGGCCCTCCTGGACCAGCGCAACGTGGCAGGCTTGGGCAACGAATACCGCGCCGAGGTCTGCTTCCTGGCCGGCGTTCATCCAGCAACACCTGTAGCGCTTGTCGACGTCCCCCAGATCCTCACCATCTCCCGCCGCCTCATCTGGGCCAATCGAGACTCGCCGGTACGTGTGACCACCGGCGTGAAAAGGGCAGGGGAGACCACCTATGTCTTCGGACGCAACCGTCAGCGCTGCCGACGCTGCGGCACGCTCATTGAGAAATCCACGCTGGGTGGTGTGGACGCCGGCGGCGATGAAGGGGAGTTAGAGCGCATCATCTGGTGGTGCCCGCACTGCCAGCCGCGTCGCTAGGCTGGGATGCATGAAGATCATTTTGAACATCATCTGGTTGGCAACTGGTGGCCTTGTCCTCGCACTGGGCTACTTCCTCCTCGGCATCCTGGCCTGCATCCCCGTCGTGACGATTCCTGCCGGTGTGGCCTCGATGCGTATGGCGAATTTCGCGCTGTGGCCCTTTGGGCGCTCCGTCATTCAACCGGTCAAAGGCACCGGTGGCATGTCTCGGTTCTCTAACGCTGTCTGGTTCCTTGTCGCTGGCCTGTGGTTGGCTATCGGCCACGTCACCACTGCAGCGGCGCAGGCAGTGACCATCGTGGGCATCCCGGTGGCTCTGGCCAACCTGAAGATGATCCCGGTGACGTGCTTCCCATTCGGCCGCAAGATCGTCGATTCTGATGAGATCCCCTTCGGCTGGGAGTCGATGATCAAGCTCTAAAATCTCTGTCTCCGGTTGCGGGGTTGCCTAGGGTGCTTTAGTGTTCTGAGGCATGGGGGATTTAGAGACCTATTTCTCCTACCGCAACTCGGGGATTTCTTTGGTGGAGCAAGCGGTAGGAGGAGAGAAACATTTACGCGCACTCGGCGCTTCACCTGCCGATGCCGCCGAATTGGCTGGCTTGAACCACATCTACTTCGGTGCTACCAAGTTCACGGGTAAGCAACGCACTGCCCGCAGCCGAGCCGCCGAACAAGGCCACGACCTGGCCACGCTGAGCCTTATTGAGTCCTACACGAAGAAGCTGAAAAATCAGCTGCATGCCTGGAACCTACGGGTCAAGCTCGCCGGTACACCAGCACCGAACATCCCAGCCGTGGCGGCCAAGCGCTTAAATGAGCTCAAGCCCAAACGCGTGCCCACACCTGGTGTGCGCACGACCTATCGCGCTGATGGTCCGCACTCGCTGACCATTACCGATGACCCCATGACAGTCACCGAAATGCGTGGAGTGTTGGAATCCATCAACCAGAACAACCTGCTGGAAGCAGCCAACCACGTCTTCTTCAACAAATCCCATGGCGGAACCAAACCAGCTGTGTTCACCAGCGTGGTCGTTACCCTGGACAAGCTCGACAAGATTGTCTCCGGCGACGGCGATGACATCGTGCTTGAGCTGACCAACGGCGGGCGTATGACCGGCACGGAATTTCTGAACTACAAGTTCGCCGAGATCGGCTACGTCACCCTCATCCACCCCACGATCGGGCCGGTATGGCTGCACCGGATGAAGCGCTTAGCCGGGTTTGAGCAGCGCATGATGGCTAGTGCTGAGCATCCCACCTGTGCCAGGAAGGGATGCAATAAGCCCGCTGATTATGCTCAGGTGCATCACCTTGTGCCGTGGAAGGCAGGAGGGACTACCAACCCGCCGAACCTGACCATGTTGTGCGCCTATCACAACGGCATTAATGATGACGACCCAGAGAAACCAACAGGTGCTGGCTACGTGTTTAGGATTCGCGGCGGTGTGGACTACATCCCTCCCTGGGGAGAACCGATAACCGCCCAGGCTGCGTATCAAGCCGCGCAACGCGGACTCGGACCGCCCGGCGTGTAAACCGCCACGCGGGCGAGCCCACAGGGGCCGCCCGACAGGTAAATCCTCACGCGGATGCTCATAGGGCCTCCGCGGCGTTGGCGATCCTACATGTTGATTGCCCGTTAAAAACGGGTGAACCCCCGACCGTTCGGCCGGGGGACGTCGCCAAGCAGTGCTTAGCGGTGGTTGCGGTACCAGCCGATGAGAGCATCGGTGGAGCCGTCGCCGGATGCGGCCTCCTCCTTGCCGGAGACTGCCGGTGCCAGGTCGTTGGCCTGCTGCTTGCCCAGCTCCACACCCCACTGGTCGAAGGAATTGACATCCCAGATGATGCCCTGGGTGAACACGATGTGCTCGTAGAGCGCGATCAGCGCGCCGAGGGTCTGCGGGGTGAGCTCCTCCGCCAGAATCGTGGTGGTGGGGCGGTTGCCCGGCATCACCTTGTGCGGAACGAGGGCTTCGTCCACGCCCTCAGCGGCAATCTCTTCTGCCGTCTTACCAAAGGCCAAGACCTTGGTCTGCGCGAAGAAGTTGCCCATGAGCAGGTCATGCATCGAACCGGTGCCGTCCGCGGTGGGGAAGTCCTCCTTCGGGCGGGCAAAGCCGATGAAGTCCGCCGGGATGAGCTTGGTGCCCTGGTGCATGAGCTGGAAGAAAGCGTGCTGGCCATTGGTGCCCGGCTCGCCCCAGTAAATCTCACCGGTGCCGGCGCTCACGGCGGTGCCGTCGCGGCGCACGGACTTGCCGTTGGACTCCATGGTCAGCTGCTGCAGGTAGGCGGGGAAGCGGCCGAGGTCCTCGGAGTAGGGCAGCACCGCGTGGGTCTGCGCGCCGAAGAAGTTGGAGTACCAGACACCGAGCAGACCCATCAGCGCCGGAACGTTCTGCTCCAGAGGCGCGGTGCGGAAGTGCTCATCCATGGCGTGGAAGCCCTCGAGGAAGCGCATGAAGTCCAGCGGGCCGATGGTGCACATCAGCGACAGGCCAATGGCGGAGTCGACGGAGTAGCGGCCACCCACCCAGTTCCAGAAGCCAAACATGTTCTGGGTGTCGATGCCGAACTCCGCGACCTTCTCCGCGTTGGTGGACACCGCAACGAAGTGCTTGGCGACGGCCGACTCGTCACCATCAAACTGCTCAATCAGCCAGCGGCGTGCGGCGTGAGCGTTGGCCAGGGTTTCCTGGGTGGTGAAGGTCTTGGAGGCCACGATGAAGAGGGTGGAGCCGGCGTCGAGGCCGTCGAGAGTCGCGGCGAGATCCGCCGGGTCGACGTTGGAGACGAACTCCGCGCTAATGCCCGCCACTTCGTAGGAGCGCAGGGCCTTCGCGGCCATGGCCGGGCCCAAGTCGGAGCCGCCGATGCCGATGTTGACCACCTTTTTGATGGTGTGTCCGGTGTGGCCAAGCCACTTGCCGGAGCGCAGCGCAGTGGCGAAGTCGCGCATGCGGCCCAGCACCTCGTGGACGTCGGCAGCGACGTCCTGGCCGTCGACGCTCAAGTCCTTCTCCACGGGCAGGCGCAGCGCGGTGTGCAACACGGCGCGATCCTCGGTGTTGTTGAGGTGCTCGCCGGCGAACATTGCGTCGCGGCGCCCCTCGACGTCGGCAGCCCGGGCGAGGTCCACCAGTGCGGTGACTACTTCCTCATCGATGAGGTTCTTCGACAGATCCACGTGCAGGCCCGCGGCGTCGAAAGAATAGTCTGCGGCGCGGGAAGCGGAGTTAGCAAAAAGCTCACGCAGGTTGAGGTCCTTCTTGCTTTCAAAAAGCGAGGTGAGCGCGGCCCACTGCGGCTGAGCGGTGATGTCCATTGCAAAAGCCTTTCTGGCAGGTAGCAGACATGAAACTTACTGTGTCCACCGTAGTCCAGAAATCCCTTCGCTGCCGAGGCAGAAGACCGTACTGCGTTGAGCTAGGAGTAGAGCTTCAGGTTGAATTGCTCCATCGTGTTTCCGATCTCCATGGCACCAGTTTCGGGGCCGGTGTAATCATCGTAGTTGCCAAAGGACAAGACACCTACCGCGTACAGTTTGCCGTCGATGGAGGCGTAGACAGGACCGCCGCTATCACCGGGTACGCTCTCGCTGCCAAAGGTGAAGAGTCCTTGGTTTTCGAAGCGGTCAATGAAATCGTCGCAGGCAGCGCCTCCCGCGGAACCGGCAAAACACATCGTGGGCTTCTTGTGCGTGACATCCTCGAGGCTCATCCAACCGGCCAAAGGCGCATTGAAGGCCGGTGCGGTAGATACTTCGGCGGCTGGGTTGGACACTTCGATCAGTGCAATGTCGGCCGAGTTGATGCTATCGGTGTTGGTGTTGCGGGCCTTCTTTACCATCTGGCCTATCTCTACAGTACTGCCGGATTGATCCTCATAATAGAAGGTGTCGCCCGTGTCCCCGCAGTGCCCGGCGGTGAGGATAAAGAGGCGCTGCCCATCGCCAGCGAAATGACCGGTGGAGCACCGGCCACCGTTTGTGCCGTTGTAGATGGGCGCACCCGGCGTCAACACCCCCAGGCTCATGAAGTAATCGGCAGCTTCAGGAGCTATCAGGTTACGTCGGGGCTCCGGTCGCTCCGCTTGAGGGATTTCGGTGGTGTTATCCCAGAGCGCATCGCCGTCGAGGGGCTCCTCGAAGCCTTGCGTTGTTCCGGATGCTGCGGAACCCTGCCTGCGGTCGGAGTCGCTGACGGCGGGAAGATCGAGCGTCGTGGTGGAAATGGTGGTCTCAGCGGAAGAAGAGGTGCTGCAGGCGGATAACACGGACGCAGCGGTGGCCGCGGCGAGAATCGCAGCCAGGCGAGAGGAAAAGCGCATGGCGCGAGCCTAACCCACCGTATGTTTAAGGGCGCGAGTGCTGGGGACTGGTCCGTGCGGCGTTTGATCAGCCGAGCTTGCCGCGCCCTAAGCGCAGGAGGGCGGAGGCGATGGCGGGGCCTTCCTCCCCGAGCTCGTCGCGGAACTCATTGAGGATCGCGATTTCGCGGGTATGCACCAAACGGGTGCCGCCTGAGCTCATTCGCGTCTTACCAATGGTGCGCGAAATGTCGGTGCGGCGCTTGATAGCGTCGAGAATAACGCGGTCGAGGCGGTTGATCTCTTCGCGGTAGCGCTGAATCTCGGCATCACTCAGCGGGTCATCGGTGCCCGACGGCATGCGAATGTCGAGCCTATTGTCCACGACGTTGGGGTCTTGGTGCTCAGGGCTCAAGCCAGAGTCTGCGTTGCCAGGATGTGAAGAGCTCATGACATCAGATTGTGCCACCATGCCGGGAGAAAAGGGGAATTACCAGCTTTCACGCCGACCAGAAGTGCGGTGAGGGGCAATGTCCGGTGGTGCTAGTAGGTTGGAGAGCATTATGAATAACAAATCTCCTTTCGTCCCCCGTTCGTCTTCCGATTCTTCCACCGGCGGCCTGTTTCCCGCGCCCGGGAGCAACGTCGACGCCCCTTCCGGTCAGGGCTCTGATCCGTTGCTCGAGGGCTTAAATCCGCAGCAGGAAGAGGCTGTGACGCATTCGGGCTCGCCGCTGCTTATTGTGGCCGGCGCGGGCTCGGGCAAGACTGCAGTGTTGACTCGCCGCATTGCGTACCTTATGCGGGAGCGCGGGGTGGCCCCCTGGCAGATCCTCGCCATTACCTTTACCAACAAGGCAGCCGCGGAGATGAAGGAGCGCGTCGGCCAGCTTGTCGGCCCCGTCGCGGAGCGGATGTGGGTGTCCACCTTCCACTCGATTTGCGTGCGTATCTTGCGCAATAACGCCCAGCTCGTACCGGGCTTGAACACGAATTTCACCATTTATGACGGCGATGATGCCCGCCGGCTGCTCACCATGATTGCGAAGGACATGCAGCTGGATCTGAAGAAGTATTCGGCGCGTGTTCTGGCTAATCAGATTTCCAACCGCAAGAACGAGCTCATCTCCCCGGAGCAGGCGCGCGCGGAGGCAGAGAGGACGAAGAATCCTTTCGAGCTCACCGTGGCGAGCGTGTACGAGGAATATCAGCGCCGCCTGCGCGCGGCGAACGCGGTGGACTTCGATGACCTCATCGGGGAAGTAGTGCGCATCTTTAATCAGCACCCGCAGGTGGTGGAGTTTTATCGTCGCCGCTTTAAGCACGTGCTTATCGACGAATACCAGGACACCAACCACGCGCAGTATGCATTGGTCTCGGCTTTGGTGGGCAGGGGCGAGCTGCCGCCGGATGCGCCGGAACTGTGCGTGGTGGGTGATTCGGATCAGTCGATTTATGCCTTCCGTGGCGCTACCATCAGGAATATTCAGGAGTTCGAGCGGGACTACCCGCAGGCGCACACGATTTTGCTGGAGCAAAACTACCGTTCGACGCAGACCATTCTGAACGCGGCGAATGCGGTCATTGCGAAGAATGAGGGCCGCCGCGAGAAGAACCTGTGGACAGCCCACGGCCAGGGCGAGCAGATTGTCGGCTACGTCGCGGATAATGAGCACGACGAGGCGCGGTATATCGCCTCGGAAATTGATTCCTTGGCGGATAAGGGCACAGCTTATTCGGATATTGCAGTGATGTACCGCACCAATAACGCCTCGCGCGCGTTGGAGGATATTTTCGTGCGCTCGGGCATCCCGTACAAGGTGGTCGGTGGCACGCGCTTCTATGAGCGTCGCGAGATCCGGGACATGGTGGCCTACTTGCGCATCATGGATAATCCGGATGACACGGTGAGCTTGCGCCGCATTATCAACGTGCCGAAGCGCGCTATTGGTGACAAGGCACAAGCACAGATCGCTCTGCACGCGGAAAACCTTGGCGTGAGCTTTGGGGCTGCTCTTCGGGATGCAGCAGAGGGCAAGGTCGCGGGTCTCGGTACAAGGGCAGTGAATGCCGTCACCAAATTCAACGAGATGATGGAGGGCGTGCGCGCGCAGATTCCGGGCATGGTCAATGAGGTGACGGGCCAACCGGATTTGGGGGAGTTGCTCAACGCGCTTCTTGACGCCACCGGCTACCGCGCGGAGCTCGAGAACTCCAACGATCCGCAGGATGGTGCGCGCCTGGATAACCTCAACGAGTTGGTCTCGGTGGCCCGCGAATTCAGCTCCGAGGCGGCCAATGAGATGGCATTCATGGGTGCGGACGCAGAAGAAGCGCCCGAGCTAGCAGAAGGTGAAGCCGCGCCGGGCTCGCTTCAGGCGTTCCTCGAGAAGGTCTCGCTTGTGGCGGATGCGGACCAGATTCCGGACCATGAGTCCGGGGTGGTCACGCTGATGACGCTGCACACTGCGAAGGGCCTTGAATTCCCCGTCGTCTTCCTCACCGGCTGGGAGGATGGACAGTTCCCGCACATGCGCTCGCTGGGGGACCCGAAGGAGCTGAGCGAAGAACGCCGCCTGGCCTACGTGGGTATCACGCGTGCTAGGGAACAGCTCTACCTCACGCGCGCGATTCTTCGTTCGTCCTGGGGCAACCCGGTGACGAACCCGGCCAGTCGCTTCCTCGCCGAGGTCCCAGAGGACCTCATCGACTGGCGCCGTGAAGAACCAGACAGCTCGCTGTCTGGCGCGTGGGGCGGAGATGATTCCTACCAATACGGGCGAACCTTTGGCTCGGATAGCGGGTTCTTCCGTGGAGGCGGCTATGGCTCGCGGAGCGCTGCGTCTTCCCCTTCGCAGCGCTCGCGCAAGCCGGCCTCGGCAACGTCGATGCCGAAGAATAACCATCTCAATTTAGTTGTGGGGGACCGCGTCAACCACGCGAAATACGGGCTGGGCACGGTCATCGAGGCCTCCGGGACCGGCGCGCGGGCGACGGTCACCGTGGACTTCGGTTCAGCGGGCAAGGTTCGCCTCATGCTCATCGGCGGAGTGCCGATGGAAAAGCTCTGATGCTTTAGATGAGGATGCCGCGCTCGCTGAACCAGTCCACCGGATCGACGGGCGCGCCGCCGCCCGGGTGGACCTCGAAGTGCAGGTGCGGGCCCGTGGAGTGGCCCTCGTTGCCGATGACGGAGATTTGGTCGCCGGCCTCGACGCGGTCACCGACGTCGACCAGCAGCTGGTCGCTGGGCATGTGGCCGTAGACGGTGATGGTGCCATCGTCGTGCTGGATGCGGATCCAGTTGCCAAAGCCCTGGGCAGCGCCGGAGGAAATGACCTCGCCGTCCATGACAGCGTAGATGGGGGTGCCAATGGGGTTTGCCACATCGATGCCGTTGTGGAAGGAACCCCACCGCGGGCCGAATCCAGAGGTGAAAGTTCCGGAGGTCGGAAAGACCACGGTGTTACCGTCCGCGTCCTGGCCGCGAGTAGGGGTGAGGCCGGAGTGATCGCCCTGCGGGGCGAAGGCCTCGGCGAGACCAGGAATGCTGGAGGGATCGAGGACGATCTCGAAGCCGTCCTGCGTGGTGTTGACCTCTGGGACGGATGCCCCGTTGAGGGCACCGGCTGTCGAGATGAGCAGCCCCGAGACGGCTTTGAAGAGGTCGGCCTTGGATTCTTCCTTGACTTCGACGTCGGCAGCGGACGGGTCCTTGGAGGACCCGTCGGAGACGTCCACGCTTGCTGCCGGTTCGGCGGCGAACGCTGGGGTCGTCACGGTGGCGGTGCTGACCGCCACGGCGGCGAGTGCGCTGAGCGTGCGCTTCATAACTTCACGTCCTTAAGTCCTGCTGTGGCCCGCTGGGTATGCGGCGGAAGCCTGTGAGCAATAGGGAAGCGGCCGTATCAGCCGCAGTGCGCCTTAAAGCCCGCGACACGCCGGTGCGGTTGCAACCGAGTGCTGAGGCTGTGTGGCAACGAGATACAAACTATCCCGCGGGGCCACCCTGCGCAACGCTTAAAAATGCAGGTAAATCCAGGGATTGTTCGAAAAACTATCGAACAGCCCAGCGTGTTGCGCATGTGAAAGAAGTGAAAATTGTTACAGGGGTAAAGTAGAGGTTTAAAGAATGGGGGTGAGATTTGGGGGGTGAAAAGTGCAGCGCTCTCGGCCAATCTTTCAGCCAAGAGCGCTGGGGTTGTGGGCGCTGCTACTAGGTCAGCGCTTTTAAGTTAGGGAACGCGATTCGCTGCGATCCCGCGCGGTGAGTGGGGCCGTCTTGTCGCTGCGGTTGATCGCAGCCGCGAGGGCGGCAGCCAACAGCGGCACGACGAGCACAGCGAGGAATTGCCACCAATCCGGGGTGAAGTAGTCCTGCGGGCGCAGGCCATGGAGCGGCGTCGAGAAGGTGTATCCGGAGCTATCGGCAAAGAAGTATGTGCCGAGGTGTCCGGCGACCACACCAAAGAGCATGCTTGCGGTAGCTAGCATCCACGTCTGCCATGCTGCCACCTTGGACATCAGCGAAGGGTGGGCGCCGATGGATTGCAGCACGGTGCTTTCCTGGCGCATGCTGCTTGCAGCGTTGGCAATGATGAGCGCCAGCACGATGAGGCAGACGATCCCCATTCCGAGGCCCAGGTAGTAGCGGAAGTTCTCGGGAGTAGAGACTGCGAAGCTTAGCGAGTATTGCGACTGCGAAGCGCTTGCTGTCAGGTCTCGCAGCTCTTCGCGCTCTGGCTCGCTCGGTGGTTCGTCGAACGCGAGGGCTTGGCCCACGTAGAAGGGCTCCATGTTCAGCTTCTCTGCTGCCTGCTGGCTAATCAAGACCACATCGCGGGCCGCGGTAGGCAGGGCCTCCACAACCGGCAGATCCGCGTCCTGTGTCCCGCTCGGTTCTGGGCTGTCAATGCCGTTATAGGTTTTTACGGTCACCGTGCCGCGTGTGTTATTGCCGACGTGGCTGCTGTGGGGAAGCACGATGCCGCCGGCATCCAACGTCTGTGCCGCTGCGCGTCGTTCCTCCTCCGAGTCGAACTGCCAGAGCTCAAGCTGGGAAGAATCGGTTTGAACCATCCTGCTTTGATAGATCAACGGGTTATAAGGAAATGACGTCATCAACTCGTGCGCACACTCCTGGCGAGCCTCTTCGGAATCATCGGTGCGCCGCCCCTGATTATCCACGAACACAGCCCTCTCAACCGGCTTGCTGAAATCGACCTGCTCGCACTGGTAATCAAATTCGGTGGTGAGCTCGTAAAAAGTGTCATCCTCCGGAAGGCTGAAAGACGTCGTCCACGAGGGGAACACATAGAAGGGGTACGTGCGGGCAGTGGTGGTCTGCAGGATCGCCTCCGTCGCCGCGCGTTCTTCTGGCGTAGAAACCTGCGCTGGTTGGTCAAAGGTCGTCTCCTCAATCAGCGCAGTAGTGGGCGGCATGACGAGTTTTTCCTCAGCGGTGGTCTTTGCGCTATCCGTCATGATGCCCACGCCAAACAGGGAGGCGACGAAGGCGACTGACACGAGAGCGATGGACGTCGGTAAGGCGTGCATGCTGCGCCGAGTCAGGCCGCGTCCAGCCAGACGCAACGCGAGTGGGCCGCGGCGAGACAGCAGGGAGCATAGGAAGACCAAGGCAGGGGCAGACGCGGCAACTGCGATGACTCCGAAGAGGGCTAGCACCGTAGGGATGTACTGTCCCCAGGGGGTGAAGCTGAATAACACGAGCAGAAGCAGGAACGCAGGGCCGATGGCCATCCACCGACGGAAGCGCAAGAGGCGGTCGGGAGCAGCTCCCTGGATTGCTGTGGAGAGGGCTCCACGTTGCGCCAACCACGCGGGAACGATGGAGACAATGACACAGCCTGCCACCGCCACGAGCCATGCGAGGCCAATAGCTAGGAAAGGCGGGCGTGCGGCAAAATCCGGGTAGCGGGCTGCCCACCACACCCACGAAGCTGCCAGGCCAAAAACCACGCCGATGGTGGCGCTGATCAGTCCCATCAGCAGGCCATAAGCCATCACCGCGAACATGATGTGGCGCGGCAATGCACCCTGGCTCGACATCAGCGCGTACAGGCGGGTATTACGTCCGGTGGCTAGTGTGAAGACGGGCGCGAGAAGGAAAAGGATGAGCAATCCGGCGATGGCGTAGAGGCCAACGAAGAAGAGCACGAAAAGAATGCTGCTCAGTATTCCGCCAAAGGAATCCGACTCAGAATCGGGCTGGTACGAATCCCGCAGTTCCGGTGCCCAGATCTCCAGCCCGGCCTCACGGGCGCGGTCGGCATCCTCCTTGGTCAGCGGTGTATCGCCAACGATGACCCAGGTGGTGCGTGTCGCAAATGAAGGGTCGCTGAGAGCGTCATTGAGGGTGGGGGAGGTGACAAAGTCGTAGTTTTCGGGAGCAATGGCCGCGACCGTGACGTGGTGGTCACCGCTGAGGGCATTGGTGCGCACAGTGATGACATCCCCCACGGAGGCGTCGATCTTGCGCGCGGTTGAACGCGACAGAACTGCCTGGTTGGGGCCAAGATTGAACTTGTCGACGGCCTCCTGCGCCGGCTCTGGCGGATTCTCTGCGTCGAACTGATCTACCCAGGAGTTGGTTGACTTCCCATTATGGATTAGTGACGTGCTAGAAAAAGTGGCGACCGGGCTGACGCTGAGGCCCTCAGGAAGCACCTCGGCAGCCAAGCGTGGTACGTCTTCGTTGCTAATGTCCGAGCGCTCGGCGCTGATCTGCCGCTCGGGTGAGCTCAAGGCCGCGGAGAGCCGACCGGAGGAATTATCAAAGAGTGCCATTCCAATCACGAGTGCCACTGGCAGCGCGATGAGCAAAACGGCGGCTAGCGTGCGCCACGGGTGGCGCCACAGGTCGCGCCTCGTCGGGCGGGTGGCGGCATTAATGCCGGACATACTAACGCACCTCCTCGCCGGTTAGGCGCCCGTCGCGAACCATGACGACACGGTCGGCCCAGCCCGCGAAACGCGGCTCGTGGGTAACCAGAATGCCGGAGGCACCGGCGTCGATGCGCGCGCGCAGGACCTTCATGATCTCTTCGCCCGTCGAGGTATCCAAGGCGCCGGTAGGCTCATCCGCAAGCAGCACCTTGCGTGGCCCGATGAGCGCGCGGGCAATGGCCACGCGCTGGGCCTGGCCGCCGGAGATTTCTTCCGGGAAGCGGTCGATGGTGCCGTCGAGGCCGACCTCACTGAGAGCTTCCTCGGCGGCCTCGCGGCACTGCGCAGGCGAAAGTCCGTCCAGTTCGAGGGGCAGGGACACGTTCTCTCCCACGGTGAGGGAGGAGACCAAGTTGAAGTGCTGAAACACCAGTCCCAAGTGGCGGCGGCGGGCGATGGCCGCTTTAGCTTTGGAGAGCTGGGAGGCGTCGGCGCCGTCGAGAAGCACGCGCCCTGATGTTGGCGGCTGCAGCAGGCCCGCAACGTTGAGCAACGTGGACTTGCCGGAACCGGAGGGGCCCATGACAGCTACCAGTTCGCCCGGCTGCAGTTGCAAGTTCACGGAATCCAAGGCAGTGACCTGGCGGGCACCGCTGCCGAAGACGCAGGTAATGTTTTCGAGCTCGAGAGGAAACGGCATGTGCTGGGTCGTGGGCGCGGAGTTGGGGGTCATCGCGGGTCCTCCTCGGTGGTGGTTGGGTTGGCTAGGGACTCCACGCGGTCGAGCCAGCGTGAGAGAGATTCCAGGTCGAAGATTTGGCGCTCAACAGCCAAACGTTGGGCGCTGCGTTCCGCAGGCAACTCAGAGGCCTGACGGTTGAGCTCGCGCAGTTGGCGGACGGTGGCGAAGCGCTGGGCGTCGAGGACGGCAATGACGTCGACGTCGGAGCGTCGTGCAGCAAGCGATACTTTGAGCACGAGCTCATCGCGCTCGATGGCGTCGTTATGCAAGGTGGACATCCACCACTGTGAGAGTTCCTCGCGGCCAGCGGGGGTGATGGCGTAGCTGGTGGCGCGCCGCCCGGTGGGGCCGGTGAGCTCACCGTCGGTGGCGATGAGGCCATCGCGCTCCAAGCGGCTCAAAGTTTGGGCGACTTGGCCCATGTTGAGCGGCCAGAGGTTGTCGAAGGTCTCAGCAAAGCGGTTTTTGATGTGGCTGGCAGTAGCGGGCTCTTCACTCAGCAGTGCAAGCACGGAATGTTTGACGGACATGGTCACCTCCTTGGCGGAGGGTAAGGGAGGAAATCTTTCGGTACATACCCAGTAAGTTACTGGGTAACCTTATGTCCGGTCAACGGTTGGTGCAGGCGGGGGTGGAAGGTGGGGGAATGCACAAGGCGGTATAGGGCAACAGTGCCCTATACCGCCTTAGCGCTGGAGGAAGGATTTAAAAGCGTGGCTTAGCTGATGTTGATGCCGCGCTCTGCGAGCCACGGAATCGGGTCTACGGCGCCCTCACCGGTGGGGTGAATTTCGAAGTGCAGGTGGGAGCCGGTGGAAAAGCCCAAGGAGCCCATGCCGGCGATCTTCTGGCCAGCGTGGACGCGCTCGCCCACGGCGACGTCGAGGGTCTGCATGTGGCCGTAGACGCTCATGGAGCCGTCATCGTGCTTGATGCGGATCCACTGGCCGTAGCCGGAGGCCGGGCCGGAGTCGATGACGGTGCCGCCCATAACGGCGAGGATGGGGGTGCCCACGGCATTTGCGATGTCAATGCCGGAGTGGAAGGAGCCCCAGCGGGGGCCGAAGCCGGAGGTGAAAGTACCCTCTGCCGGGCGGGCGATGGTCGGCGCGCGGTTCGCTTCATCGGCGGCGGCGCGGGCATCGGCGGCCTGGATGGCCTTATCGAGCTGCGTAGCTAGGTCGGCGACCGGCTTGGACTCGGCGATGGCGAGGATCTGCGGTGCTGCGTCTTCGACGGCAGCCTGCGCGTTCTTCAGCGGATCGGTATCTGCCTGCAGGGTGTAGTCGACGGACTGTGCCTTGGTTTCCCCGGCGCCAGCGGATTGGATGGTACCTGCTGCTGCGCCGCCAACGCCTGCGGTGGATACGGCGCCTGCCGCAACAGTCATCACTGCCAGACGTCCCTTCGCGGTCTGTGCGGTGGTGATTTTGCGGTGGCGTCCTACGCTTCGCTGAGTCTTGCTTCGCATGAACTCTTCTTCCGTCCTCAATTCACTATCGCCTACCCAGAGTAAACGTTACGTTTCAATCTGGGAGGTTATCCGATTGTGACCTTCCTGTTACCAACGAGATGTAACAGTAGCGTCTCGGCGAATGCAGAGCAACCCAGATTGCGGTTTTTCTTCTGGATATCTGGGAAGAGCCGCACATAATGAAACGACAGCTGATTCCTGTGAATAAAGTGAATCGATCTCCGTGGGAGTCGCCGGGGCTTTCGGTTGTCGGCATGAGTAGTGCGCACTCGTGAAGTTTTCCTTCGGGGGTGTACCGCACCATTTAGCGCTTACCTCGCCGCGCCACCCCCGGTGGGGGAGGGGGCCGTGGCAAAGTGGACGCCGATGAATAAGAACACGAGTCCCCAGTCCAGGTCGTCAGCTCGCCCACGCGCGCACGTGCGTGGGCGCGGTGATAGTGCTGAGCACTCTGAGCGCGGGCACCGCAGAGATCGTCGAGATCCAGCGCAGCGCATCAAAGGGGTCGAGTCCGACAAGGCTCGCGCCCGCCGCGCGCAGGCCCCGACCACGCTCCGCGGGCGTTTTCGCCGCATGCTCATCGTCGTCGGCGTTCCGAACCTCGTCGTCGTGCTGGGCATTCTCGTGGTCGCTATCGCGGCACTGCTTCTGACAAGTTCCCCGTCGGCGTGGCTGCCCACCATCGTCGGGGAAGCATGGATGGTCTTTAACCTTTCGCCTATTCGCGCGGGCGGTATTGACGTGGGCTTTATCCCGGTTCTGCCTGCGCTGCTCCTAGCCTGGCTGGTGGGGCGGCGCGTGCGGGCAGCGGTCAAGGATAAGGCAAGCATTAACGACCTCATCGTTGTGAGCGCGTGCGTGTTGCTGGTTCCCTTAGTCCTTACTGTCATCGCATGGCTGATGCTGTGGGACGCTGGCAAAGTCTACGATGTTTCCCCTCCGGAGCTGTACCGTGTGCTTCCCCGCATGTTGTTATTGCATGCGGTCGCCCTCATCGGTGGAATGGGCCCGCGCTTGTGGAAGGCCCTGGCCAAGCGCAGCGGGGTCCCCCGCGTGTTCGTCGATGCCGCCCAGATAGGCTTGAGCTACCTCGGATACCTTTTTGCTGCTGGTTTCATTCTCGTGGTGGTCTTGTGGGGAGTCGGTTGGTCGCGTCAATCAGAGATGCTCGCCGAGTATCCAGTCCTTAATGCACTGGGAACCGCCGGTCTTTTCCTGCTGAGCGTTCTCTATCTCCCAAACGCTGCCGTTGCTGCGGGAGCGGTCCTGAGCGGTTCGGAGCTGCATATCGGTGAAGGAACCAGCGTGAGCCTCTTTAGCGGCCACGTGGTTCCGCTTCCACCGCTGCCGTTGGCTGCCGCAGTTCCGCCATCTATCAATCCTTGGGCGGCGGTCTTGTTGATCATCCCAGCAGTTGCAGCAGTGGTGGCGTTTTACCGTCGCCGTGCACTGGCCTCCTTCCAGGTTGCGCTCGTGGCCACCGCTACCGCCGCGGTAGCCGCTCTCGTGGCTGTGTACGGCGTGTCCGGCGCGCTGGGGGTGTACGGCTACACCGGTCCCGAGGTATGGACCGCGGTGGGCCTGAGCTGTCTGTGGTGCCTAGTCGTGGGGTGTGCATTCGCAACGGCACAGGCAGTGACATCGTGGCGTGCGCGCCGCGCGGCTGCCACGGAGGCTGCTCCTGAAGCGCCCGCAGAGACTGAAAAGACCGTGCACACACCCGTCAACACGGCGAATGCTGTGCCGGTTTCTGCCTTGCTTGACGACGTCCCCGTTACCGAAGAACCCTCGGCCGAAGACGCGGCCGAAGCCGATGCCGAGGCTGACACGGAGACCGAGGCTGACGTGATTGACGCAGGGGTCGTCGAGTCGGACGACGCCGAGAGCGAGAATGCAGAAGAGAATGAGGATGAAGAGCCAGCCGAGGATGCCGAACCGGGGACCGGGGAAGTGTCTGAGGCAGAGGACGAGGCCCCCTCTAAGGAGTAAAATTCCCCGGTTCAGGGCGGCAGCGGCTAGGCTGTAGCGCGTGACTACACCGCACCAGCCCGCTGCTTCTGCCCGCCTTAACGTCGTGGTTCTTGTTTCTGGAACCGGCTCTTTGCTCCAGGCCATCCTCGATGGCCAGGATGAGCGCTATGGCGTCGTGAAGGTCGTCGCGGACGTGCCCTGTCAAGGCATTGAGCGCGCGCAGGCGGCGGGAATCGCCACCGAGGTCGTAGAGATGGGTGCTGACCGCGCCGAATGGAATAAGCGTCTGGTTGCCGCAGTGGATTCTGCGCAACCAGACGTTGTTGTTTCTGCAGGTTTTATGAAGATCCTGGGGAAGGATTTTCTGGATCGCTTCGAAGGTCGCACCATCAATACCCACCCCGCGCTCTTGCCCGCTTTCAAAGGCGCGCACGGCGTGCGCGATGCGCTGGCTTATGGCGCCAAGGTCACAGGCTCGACCGTCCACTTCGTAGATGCCGGCGTCGATACCGGTGCCATCATTGCCCAAGAGCCCGTGCGGGTCTTGCCGGGGGATGATGAGGCCAGCTTGCACGAGCGCATCAAAGTGGTCGAAAGAGAACTCATCGTTGCTGTTCTTCGCGCCACGCGCGTGAAGGGCGAGGAACTCAGTGTTCAGCTCTAACTACCTCTCATTACCGCAAGGAAGGCTTAAGTCCCCGTACCATGAGCGAAGATCGTAAGAACATCAAGCGCGCACTCATCAGCGTGTACGACAAGACCGGTTTGGAGGACCTTGCCCGGTCCCTGGATAAGGCCGGCGTGGAGATCGTTTCCACCGGTTCCACCGCGAAGAAGATCGCGGACTTGGGCATTGAGGTCACGCCCGTCGAGAAGCTCACCGGCTTCCCGGAGTGCCTCGAGGGTCGAGTCAAGACCTTGCACCCGCGCGTGCACGCGGGGATCTTGGCGGATACCCGCAAGGAGGACCACCTGAAGCAGCTGGAGGAGCTGGAGGTGGATCCGTTCCAGCTCGTCGTGGTGAATCTGTACCCCTTCCGTGAGACCGTGGCTTCCGGCGCTGACTTTGATGGCTGCGTGGAACAGATCGATATCGGTGGACCGTCCATGGTGCGCGCGGCTGCCAAGAACCACCCGTCTGTTGCTGTGGTCGTGGATCCGGCTCGCTACGGCGAGGTAGCTGACGCTGTGGCCAACGGCGGCTTTACCCTGGAGCAGCGCCGCGGTCTGGCCCGCGATGCCTTCCTGCACACCGCTGATTACGACGCCGCGGTGTCCGCATGGTTCGTCGATCAGCTCAGCGAGGGCGAGGAGACCACCCCGCTGCGCTACGGCGAGAACTCTCACCAGAAGGCAACCGTGACCCGCATCGGTACCACTGGTTTGGCCAACGCGAAGCAGTTCAACGGCAAGGAGATGAGCTACAACAACTACCAGGATGCCGACGCCGCCTGGCGCGCCGCCTGGGATCACGAGCGCCCGTGCGTGGCCATCATCAAGCACGCCAACCCGTGCGGCATCGCGGTGTCTGAGGAGTCCATCGCGGCTGCTCACCGCGCGGCTCACGCCTGCGACCCGATGTCTGCCTTTGGCGGAGTCATCGCTGTGAACCGTGAGGTCACCGTGGAGATGGCCGAGCAGGTCAAGGAGATTTTCACCGAGGTTATTGTGGCTCCGTCCTACGAGGAAGGCGCCATCGAGGTCCTCAAGGCCAAGAAGAACCTGCGCGTGCTGCAGGCAGAGCATGAAGCGCCCAAGGAGGAAGTTAAGTTCATCTCCGGCGGCATGCTCACCCAGGAGCCGGATACCTACCAGGCAGAGGGCGATAACCCGGCCAACTGGACCCTGGCTGCTGGTGAGGCTCTGAATGAGTCCGACCTGGCGCAGCTGGAGTTCGCTTGGCGCGCCGTTCGTGCGGTGAAGTCCAACGCCATCTTGCTGGCCAAGGACAACGCCACCGTGGGCGTGGGCATGGGCCAGGTCAACCGCGTGGACTCTGCAAAGCTGGCAGTCGAGCGCGCTAACACGCTGGCCGACGGCGCCAACCGCACCGAAGGTTCCTTCGCTGCTTCCGATGCCTTCTTCCCATTTGCCGATGGTCTGGAGGTTCTCCTCGAAGCCGGCGTGAAGGCCGTCGTGCAGCCGGGTGGCTCTATCCGTGATGAAGAGGTCATCGAGGCCGCCAAGAAGGCTGGCGTGACCATGTACTTCACCGGCACTCGCCACTTCTTCCACTAAGCCTGGCAAAGGCGCTGCCATGGGCAGCACACAGCCGCTTCCTTTATTCCTGCGCACCACTGCGTGGGAACGGGAGGCGGCTTTCGCGTACACGGGAGCTTTCCCTCGAGGACAACAACTGCCCTAAACGACGAAGTTATGCGCCGCCACCGGGCGAGCCTATAACTTTGGCAACAAGGGCAGCTTCGGCGCCACGGCGTGATGGCCCGGCGGTGCGCGCTACTGCGCGTGGAGGGAAGCCACCGCGAAGCCAGTGTTGTCCGCGGGATTGCCGCGGGCGTCCTTATAAGTAAAAGTAAAGCGCAGTTCCTGGTGGTCTGCGATGTTGATGGGCATTTCGAGAGCTTCCTCTGCTGGAACCTCGAAGGAGGCCAGCTCAGCACCGTCAGCGCCGTTGACGGTAACGGTGGCGCTGGCAACGTTCGTATTTGCGCGGTCATCGCTGAACCCAAAGACAGCGATAAGTTGGCTGTGTCCTTCGCTCAGCTGCACGTCAGCGATGTTGGTGCTGCCGGACTGCGAGACATAGGAATCCGGGAAGAACGTGCGGGCAATGACTACGCCGCCTGCTTCCAAGTCGGTATCGATGCGCGCGGATGTGGCGATTGGTGTTCCCGAAAGCGCGGCTGTCGCTGTCGGTTCAGGGGAGGTACCGGTCTGCGCATCGTCGGAGGACTCGCGGCCCCAGATAAACCACGCGCCCACACCGAGGACTACGGCCAGCACGATGAATAGGGAAATCAGCGCCGCAATAGCGCCGCTGAAGCGCCCCTTGCCTTGTGGAGGAGCAGGCGCGGAGTACTGGGACGGCTGGGGTTGGGGCGGTGGCGTGGGCGCGCCACCACCGAAGGAAGGCTGCGCCGGGGTGCCAGTGGGCTGCCCACCAAACGGCGGTGTGTTGCCAAAGCCACCCGGGCGAGCCTGTGGCTGGCCGGGTGGAACGGGAGAACCGCCGGGGCGGCCAAACCCGGGGGAACCGAAGCCGGAAGGGCCGGAGTTATGCGGCGGCGTGCCCGAAGGGCCGGTAGGAAAAGTCATGGCGGGAGAATAACAGCCTTTCCGTGCGCAGGAAGGTGGAGTATAAGAGGTACCTCTAACAATCTAAACTCTGTGACACCGTCTGTGTGGTGTGAGGGACACTCCCGTGGGAGTACTCCCCGCCACGTTCGAACGCCACCGTCACCAGTGCGGCTGTGTAAAGATAGTAAAGATAGAAACGTGCCCACAGGGCGCACTTGACATGTCTAGATCTACGGAGGCCCCGGTGACTGATTCAGATCGCAACCACGGATTCGGCTCCCAGCACTCGCAGGGAAATGGTGGCCAGCCACAGCCTTCCCGCAAGGAAACTCACCCGGACACTGTGGATTTTGAGGCCCCGCCCACCCAGGAACGCCCCGTGCACCCTCGGGCCTTCCCACAGGAAGGTGAGCGCAATTACTCCAACCCCTTCGCCCACTCCGGAGCGCAAGGCAACTACGCCCAGCAGCAGTTTCCCACCCAGCAATTCCCGCCCCAGTCAGCAGCGCAGGGCGGCGGCCAGTACGAACAACAACCGGTTGCCTATTCCACTGCCTACCCGGAGAGCGCGCCGGCGCACCGTGGTTCCGGCAACGGCGGAAAGTATGTGCTCATCGCCGTGCTGATCCTGGCGGTGCTGCTCGTCATTGCCGCGCTGGCCTACCTTATCTTTTTCAAAAATAGCGGCACGGGAACTCAGGCTGATGCGCCCCTGACCACCGCGGCGCAGCTCACCGAGGACAACGACGACACCCAAGAGACGGTTTCTGCGGCGGATGAGGCGGAAAAGACCACGGAGGAGACTACGACGAGCTCCGCCTCACAGAAACGCCCGGAGCACCCTGACTTGCCTGCGGGGGCGATTCCGGCGAACGACGCCGCGCGGAATAATGAGCCCGGCGGCAACTTCAACAGCGTCTACCGCGGCACTGAGGTGACGTCGGAACCATTCGCCAACGCTGTGCGCGACGAGTACGTCAAGCACTGGGTGGATACCCATGAGTACGACGCCACTATTGAGGCCTACAGCCCAACTACCAAGCAGAACTACACAATGGATTGCTCCGATAACGGTGAATTTGTCACCTGCAAAGGTGGCAACAATGCGGTTGTGTACATCCTCTAATACGCAGGCGGTCAATGATGAAACATGCAGCAGCACGAGTGGTGATCGCGGGGATTGCGGTGGCGTCGCTAAGCGCCTGCACCATCGGCGATGTCTCCGCGCCGGAGCAACCCACGGCAGCGAGCAGCCCCCAGCCCACCCTGCCTGAGTCCACCCCCGAAAAGGAGCCACCCGTGATTGAGGCCTCCGACATCCACGAAGCCCTCGAAGCCATCGCGGCCGACAACCCGGGGACCGGAATCGCGGTGGCCGGCGCAGATACCGTCGCCGCAGCAGGCATCACAGACCCGCAGTCCGCATGGTCCACGGCGAAGGTGCCGCTGGCCATTGCCGCCGAGCGCGCCGGCGTGGCCGATCCGGAGACCGTGTCGCGGGCGATTACCTTTTCCGATAATGCCGCGGCCGATTCCCTCTGGGAAGCACTGGGTGGGGGAGAGCACGCCGCGCAGGCAACCCAGGAGATCATTGGCACGGCTACTGTCCCCGCCACGCCGCCGCGCCCCGGCTTTAGTGCATTTGGCCAAACGCAGTGGCCGGTAGCCGAGCAAGCAGAGTTTGTCGCCGACCTGGGATGCCAGCAGGGCACTGACCCCGTTCTGGCAGCCATGGGACAGCCCGATCCCGCACAGCAGTATGGGCTGGGCACCCTCGAAGGATCAGTCATGAAGGGCGGCTGGGGCCCAGCCGAGGACGGGGCCTATGAAGCCCGCCAGATGGGGCTTGTCTCACTGGGCGGGCACACGGTGGCGGTGGCCATCTATGCCAAGGCCGAATCCGGGGACTACGGAGAAGCCCAGCAGATGCTCACGCGCCTAGTCAAGCAGCTCGCCGCCGCCGAGGTGGAATGGCCCGATGCAGGCTGTCAGCAAGGCGCGGTCTAAGGACCCCTAGCGCGGCCAGTAATCCTCGAAGGTCCCGGCCTCGCCATCGATGTCATAGTCCGTGCCGCGGATGGTGAGTACGGAACCGGTGTCCTCGCCGCTGGTGGGGTCGAGGATGGAGGCGGTATAGGAGCTGCCCTCACCCCGGGCCGGTCCGAAAGCGGCACCGTTAGACCACACGCCGCGGTAGAAGAGCGAGTCCTGCTTTTCGCAGATAACGATGTGCGAAACCGGATCGGAACCTGCGGCGGCGAAGACCATGTCCTCGCCCTGCTGGCAACGCGCCTCCGGGTAGTCGGACCAGCCGGCCGCGGTTAGGCCCTCTGGGACGTCAGCAGCTCCAGGGCTGGCTGAGGTCTCTGGTGCTTCCTCGCTCGGCGCGCCTTCCGTGTCCTCTTCTTCGTCGTCTTCTGGTGCGGTTTCTTCCGCGGAGGATTGCGCTTGCTCCGAGGATTCGGCGGTACTGGGGGTTTCCTGGCCGGTGGAGCGGACGTGATTCCAGATCACGGCACCGGAAATCAGGAGTGCGATAAGGATGGCGATCGCGCAGATGATCGGAACGAGGTTGCGCTGGTCGGGCTGGGTCTGCTGAGGCCCACCGTGCACAGGGCTCGTGTGCTCGTAGGGGTTAGTGCCAAATCCTGGGGTGGTCATAGGGTCCTTGGAAAACTATAGAGAACAACAGGTAGCATAACTTGCTCCCGCATGCCTGACTGAACCACGGTGAAGTCCCCTCCATTTGGGGGCGATGGGACATGGCACCCTCATGCTTGGTTGTGCATATGGTGCAATGGGGCGGTGACTAATTCCTACTTCGTGCAATGGCTGACCCAGCAGAAGCGGTACACCAACGTGTACCTGCTGGGTGAAGGCGGCATGGGGCAGGTCTTCCATGCCACCGATCCGGATCTTTCTCGTGAGCTTGCCGTCAAGGTGCTGCTGGATGATGTCCGCGATGAAGCCTCCCGCGCCCGCTTCAACAACGAAATGAAGGCGCTGACCAAGATTGGCAGTCACCCGGGAGTGGTCCAGTTCTATTCCAAGGAGTCCACGCCGCGCGGTGACGACGTCATGATGATGGCGTTCATCGACGGCGGAACCCTGGCGCACGCCATCCGGGAACGCGCGCAGGAAGGCCGGGGGTTTAGCGTGGCTGAGGTGGTCTACTACCTCACGCCGATTGCTTCGGCGCTGGACTACATGCACCACGAGCTACATCCCGGGTGGGTACACCGCGATATCAAGCCCGCAAATATCCTGTTGCGCAAGACCCCGGGCAGCCTGCCGCCTGCCGTGCTCAGCGATTTCGGGATCAGCATCGAAGAGGGGCAATCCCGTCTGACGAAGGTTGGCCACATCGTGGGCACTGAAAAGTACCTGGCCCCGGAAAATAATGGTCATGCCTATGGCGATGACGATATGTCGGCGCGCGCGGATGACTACTCGCTAGCGCTTATTGCATTCGAGATGCTCACGCTGCATCACCTTAAGGACACGATGCCGCGCAGTGAGTGGGAAGGGCAGCGGCGCATCCCGGACTTGTCTAGTGATGCTTTCACGACGTTCCTGGCGAAGGACACCGCACGGGTGGTGACTCAGGTGCAGACTGTCCTGAACAAGGCGCTGGATAGCGTGCCCATGCAACGCTATGCGCGCGCCCGGGATTTCATTGCCGCGCTTGACGACGTCTCCCGTTCCCAGCCCACCACCAACCAGGCGACGGAACCCGCGCAGCCACGGCAGGCAAAAACCCCTGGGCAGCCGACGCAATACTGGCCGCGACCTGCCGGTTCCTTTGGGTCTGTCGAGCAGGCTATGCCGACCGGTTTTGTAGCTCCCGCTAACCCTGTCGCCTCACCCGGGACGGTATCTCCCTCCACGCCGGTGACTCCTGCGGTACCGGGGGCTACCGTTCACAAGCGTGCCGCGGCAGAGCCTAGAGCTGCCAAACCAGCCACAAAGGATAATCAGAACGCTCTGATCATCACAGTCACCGTTGTTGTCATCATCCTCATTTTCGTGGTGACATGGGCCATCGTGTCCTAGTCCCCAACAAGCTGGGGCAAGCGGCTTGTCCCCGCAGTACTGTGGTGAGAGTCGCTACACTGTAGGGCATTGTTGAGGCATATCGCCGAGCCGAACGGCGATGTGCGCGAATTGTCCAGCCGCCTACGGAGGTGTCCATGAGCCAGCAACAGCCACTCCCATCGCACGACGCGCCCCGGGGGCCCAGGCTGCGCATCGATGACCTGATCGGCGGCGTACTGGTCATGGCACCAGGCGAGGAAGTAGTCGTCGGCCGCGCTGGTGACTTCCGGATCGGCGAGGGGGATCTCACCCTGCACCGTCAGCTTTTCCAACTGTGGTACGGCGGTCAAGGCTGGATGATCTGCAACGTAGGCAGCCACATTCCGCTGCGCATCGAGCTGCGCGGGGTTAAGGGTTTCTCCCGCATCGATCTCGGCCCGCGCTCGGTGGCGGCCGTGCCGCCGGGCCCGTCACGAATTACGTTTGAAACCCCGGAATGCCCTTATGAGCTTTACATCGATGTCGAAAACAGCAACTACTCGCGTCGGACTAAGCGCGAGCAGGACCTCGATGAGGAGCGCACCCGCACCCGCCATGTGCCCAACGATGAGCAGGAGGAGCTGCTTTGCCAGCTAGCCAGCTACCTCAAGAAGCCGGGCTCAACTGATGCCGATATTCCCTCGGTGCGCGAGATTGCTGAGGCTCTGGACTGGACCGAAAAGAAAACCAACCACAAGATGGATCGCCTCGTGGACAGTCTTCGGGCGGACGGCGAAAAGGCCTATAAACCGTATAAGACCTTCTTGGCGCATTACGCCATCCGGCACGGTCGTTAGCGCGTCGTCTTCTTGCGGTCGGCCGCGGCATCGGCGGCTGCCGAAATGGAGTCGTTGCGGTTCTTCAGCAGCTCCAAGGTAGTGGCTTCGGCGTTGTCGGGAGGGGTGGTGCCGAGGACGGCTAGGGCGGCGTCGGCAAGCATGGCGGATTGCTCCGGCACGCGCTGCGAGGCGTCGAAAGGCGCGGTGCCATCGTTGGGGCGCATCTCAATAACGGAGAGCGCGATGTGGAAAGGCAACTCGACGCGCGGGTCATCTTCGCCCACAATTCCAGCCGCAGCGGTGCGGAAGTGATCCTTGAGACGGTCACGCTGCTCGTGATATTCGCCGAATTCGGGGGAGTTAGCCACCGGAAGCTGGTACAGGCGGCCCACGTTCCACGCTGAAGTCAAGAGCAGGCGGGACTCCGCGGCCACTAGGGACCACAGGCGCTGCGCCGGCGCGGCATCCGAGGCCGCTAGCTCCTCCGCGAGCTCGAGTGAGGGCTCGATGGTGGAATTCAGCAGGGTGAGGAAGATATCCGTCTTGGAAGGGAAGTGATAGTACAGCGATGCCTGCCGGATACCGACGGCATCGGCGATCTGGTGCGTCGAGGTTGTCGCAAAGCCCTGGGTGGTGAAGAGCTCGGATGAGGCATCCAGGATTTCCTCGCGCGCGGTGTTTCCCCGGCGGCGTGGGCTATTCTTCCTTGGCCTGCCAACGCTACCTGCCATGAGGCGGACTCCCTTCGATAAAACTTATGCAATAACTGACAGCAAGTCAGTAATCGTACACCCCGCCGCGAACGGCGTTCGTCAAAGCGTAGCTTTGACTTCAGCTAACCACATTACCGTGCCGGATCATTATGGATTCGACGGCAGCGGAGACTGTGCGGCACGCCGAGCCGTAGGCGGTGCGGTCCAATGGCGGAAGGTCTTCGAGAATAACGCTGTGCTTGTCGACGCCGTCGTACCACCGCCCCAATTCCAGCGCGATGCCCGTGCCCCACGCCAGGCTCAGGCCTTCTGCTTCGGCTGCGGTGAGCAATTCGCGCTCCACGCCAATAGCAAGGCGGTCAGGGGTGGGCCGAGGTGCCGGCGCTGCCCAGCGGGCGATGGCCGAAACGGGGGCGAGTAGGGAACGGCGAATGGA
Organism: Corynebacterium sp. HMSC068G04; assembly: GCF_001814885.1. Taxonomy (NCBI): domain Bacteria; kingdom Bacillati; phylum Actinomycetota; class Actinomycetes; order Mycobacteriales; family Corynebacteriaceae; genus Corynebacterium; species Corynebacterium sp. HMSC068G04. Next base: position 41,852 of record NZ_KV818328.1, read on the forward strand.
CACCTCGGCGGAGCGGTCCGGCAGCCCATCCACGAGCTTGAGGGGCGCTGGGCGCTGCGAAACAGCCTCGGCATAGAGTTCCTCCTCGCCGCCGGTGCCCAGCGGCAGGCCGGCATCAGCGCGGGTTGAGGCGCATTCCTCCACCGCGCCGCAGGGCAATCCGGCCTCGATGATGACTTGCTCCAGCTGCTCGTCGGCGCCCAGCCAGGTGATGGGAAGTGAGGGGAGAAGATCCCCGCGGGCGGCTGCGCCTGTCAGCCGCACAGGGCTAGCCAGACCCGGGGAGCGAACAATATCGGTGACCACGCGGGAAAACCACGCCGCAAGCTCGACCCCGTCGGTCCGGTGGGCGGTGGCATTGCGCAGAAGGTCCTGGGCTTCTTCCAATAGTCCACGCGCGTGGGCGGGGGAGTGGCAGTGGGCGGCCAGTTCGCTGAGACCGGTGAGGGATTCGTGCAGCGGCATTAGGTGTTAGTTGCCTTTCCGTCAGGGGCTTTCTAGCTCTTCAATGTAGCACTGGGAATTTGTGGGGCGGCAGAGCAACCGCCCTAGCCGCGAAAACGACGACCGCCGCCTACCTGCCCCGAGGTGGGGAAGGAGGCGGCGGCCTGAAAGCTCTTTTGTCCTGTCCTAGTGAGTCACGAGTACAGCGGCAAAAGTGCGCTGTTGAAACCAGCTAGTGTTTAGCGGGACGTGAACGGCAGGAGAGCCATTTCGCGTGCGTTCTTGACGGCAGTAGCAACCTGACGCTGCTGCTGCGGGGTCAGACCGGTGACGCGACGGGAGCGGATCTTGCCGCGGTCGGAGATGAACAGACGCAGGGTCTTGATCTCCTTGTAGTCAACCTTCTCAATGCCCTCGGCCTTGAGCGGGTTCTTCTTCGGGCGGCGGGTCTGCTCCATACGGAACTTCTTGTGGTTATTACGCTTGACAGCCATTGTATGGGTACCCCTTTACCAGCTGGACTTGCGAACGCCCGGCAGCTCACCACGGTGAGCCATGCCGCGCATACGGACACGGGACAGACCGAACTTGCGGAGGTAACCGCGCGGACGTCCATCAGCGGAGTCGCGGTTACGGACGCGGACGCGGGCGGCGTCGCGCGGCTGACGGTTCAGCTCGAACTGCGCCTCGAGGCGCTCTTCGTCCGGGGTGTTCGGGTTCTTGATGATTGCCTTGAGCTCAGCGCGACGCTCCGCGTAGCGGGCGACGATTTCCTTGCGCTGCTCGTTCTTGGCGATCTTTGACTTCTTAGCCATAAATTATCGCTCCTCGCGGAATTCGACGTGCTTGCGGACGATCGGATCGAACTTCTTCAAGGTGATGCGATCCGGGTTGTTGCGCTTGTTCTTACGGGTCACGTAGGTGTAACCGGTGCCCGCAGTGGACTTCAGTTTGATGATTGGACGGATGTCATTACGTGCCATCTTTAGATCTTCTCCCCACGTGCGCGAATCTTAGCCACGACGGACTCGATGCCATCGCGGTCGATGATCTTCATGCCCTTGGTGGAAACGGTCAGGGTGATGGTACGGCCCTCAGAGGGCAGGTAGTACCGACGACGCTGCACGTTGGGGTTCCAACGGCGCGAGGTGCGGCGGTGCGAGTGCGAGACCTGCTTGCCGAATTCCGGCTTGCGGCCCGTTACCTGGCAAATAGCCGACATGGGTCTTCTTTCTCCTAGCCGCCCACATCGAAAGCGACTAACGGAGTGCCTATTTCCGCGGTGAGGCGCGGCGCTCGAAAAAGTGAGGTTGAGCAGGAGGCTTAATCCGTTGAACACCAGTTGATGAGGGCGTAAAACGATTACTTTGACAACAGCAAGGGGAAATCTTACATGCCACAGCCTGCAGAACCTAATCACCGCCGGCGTGCGGGCCGGTGTGGATACCTCTGATCTATACCTGAGCTACGGCTGATCTATACCTGATCTACCGCGCGTTCCTGCCGAAGGGGCAGGTGAGGGGTGTGGTTGTGGATTCTGTCCGTCGGAGCGCGGCGGTGGAGGCCAGAGCGATTTCGGTTTTAATGCTGGTGGCCTGTAGGATATGTCAAGTTGTCGGCACGAGCCGCACAGTTTGTAAGTATAGAGACCCAACTCGGGCACGATCCTTTCACACTTCCTTCCACGCCGGAGATGTGTTGCGGAAGGAACCGACCCGTAGTTCAACCCTGAGGGAATCGACATATGAAGAAAGATATCCACCCGGATTACCACCCGGTGGTCTTCAAGGATGCCGGTACCGGCCACTCCTTCCTGACCAAGTCCACCGCTACCTCCGATCGCACCGTTGAGTGGGAAGACGGCAACGAGTACCCGCTCATCGTCGTTGACGTCACCGCTGAGTCCCACCCGTTCTGGACCGGTGCCCAGCGCGTTATGGATACCGCTGGCCGCGTTGAGAAGTTCAACCAGCGCTTCGGTGCAATGGCTCGCCGCAAGAAGAAGAACGCGTAAGGAGGATAGGAAAAGATGGCAACTCCTAAGTTTAAGAAGTCCCGCGCGAACACCCACTCTCGCCGTTCCCAGTGGAAGGCTGACAACGTCGCCCTCCAGGAAGTCACCATCGACGGCCAGACCGTGCGCATCCCGCGCCGTCTGGTGAAGGCCGCCAAGCTCGGCCTGGTCGACGTGGAGCAGTTCTAAGGCTTTCTAAGCCTCAAGGCTGCAATTATTGCCCCGAGAGATTCACCCTTTCTAAGTGAATCCCTCGGGGCATTTGTGTTGGCCTAGTTGCCCGCTGCAGTGACTCATTCTCGAGGCTGCAGTGCTTGGCTGCGGTGCCTTTCTTGTCTGGGCGTTCGCTGATGCCACCGGTAGTGGGGTGAATAAAATCTTAAGGGGTGATTTAAGGGGGCGAAAGAACTAGGCCCACTTCGTGAATGCGCCTTAGATAGGACATAATTGGAAACATGAAGATTCTTGTCGTGGATGACGAGCAGGCCGTACGCGAATCGCTTCGCCGCTCCTTGAAGTTTAATGGCTACGACGTAATGTTGGCCGCCGATGGCGTAGAGGCCGTCGAGATGGTCCACAGGGAGAACCCAGGACTGCTCATCCTCGATGTGATGATGCCGAACATGGACGGCTTGGAAGTCTGCCGAACCTTGCGCAGTGAGGGTTGGGACCGTCCAATCCTCGTGCTCACGGCTCGTGATGGCGTGTCTGACCGCGTTGCAGGCCTCGATGCGGGTGCCGACGATTACCTGCCCAAGCCTTTCGCTCTTGAAGAGCTTTTGGCTCGTGTTCGTTCCCTAGTCCGTCGTGCTGCTGCGGAGTCGATCGGCAAGCAGCAGCCCGTTGAAACCCAGCTGAGTTTTGAGGACCTCAAGCTCGATGCCGATACGCGTGAAGTCACTCGTGGCGACCGTCAGATTTCCCTGACGCGCACCGAATTCGCCTTGTTGCGCTTGCTCATGGAGAACCCGCGCAAGGTGCTCTCCCGCAACACCATCTTGGAAGAGGTATGGGGCTATGATTTCCCTACCTCAGGCAATGCTCTCGAGGTGTACATCGGCTACCTGCGTAAGAAGACCGAAGAAGATGGCGAGCCGCGTCTTATCCACACCGTGCGTGGCGTCGGCTATGTCATGAGGGAGGCTATCGCGTGATTTTGCGGAGGCCCGCGCCTGACGCGGTGCCTTCTGAAGACCTAGATTCCACGGCGTGGTTGGGCCTGTCAGGTCGTCGCGGCTGGGCTTCGCGGGCGCCGCTTCGGTGGCGCCTTTCTTTGGTTACTGGTGTCGTTGTCGCCGTCTCGGTGGCAGTGATGACGTTGGTGACCTACTGGTTGGTTGCGGCGTCGATGACGGCGAGCGTCGACAAGCAAATCATGCAGCAAGCGGACGTGCTGATGGAGCAGGCACAGGATCCGCGCTTCGTGGAGAATATCGATCAGGAGATCGCTTCTTTTAAGCTCTACAACCCTTCGACTCGGGTCTCTATCTCTCCGCCAGCAGCCACCTTTTCCTATGGTGACGCTTTGCCGGTGGGTGGGGACTTTAAACCGGACGGGGACACCATGGAAAGCTCCATCCGCACCCTGGGTGGTGAGCGCGTGCTGGCCAAGTCCCAGGAAGGTGGCGCCACGGTAGTCCTGGCCAAGGACCTTGGTCCCACCGAGGAGATTGTGTCCGCGGTGGGCTCCGCGCTGCTGATCATCGTGGCCTTTGGCGTGCTGCTTTCCGTCTTCGCGGGAATGGTGGTGTCCAAGACCGGCATGGAGCCGATCGCTCGCCTCAAGCGGGCTGCTGATTACGTGACGCAGACCAATGACCTGCGGCCGATTGCCGTGGAGAGCAACGATGAAATGGCACAACTTACTGTGTCCTTTAACCGAATGCTTTCCGCCCTGCAGCACGCGCGCGTGCAGCAATCACAGTTTGTGGCTGATGCCGGCCACGAGCTTAAGACCCCGCTGACGTCCATGCGGACGAACATTGAGCTTCTCATGATGCTCAATAAGTCCGGTGGCGGGTTCGGCATCAGCGAGGAAGACCGGCGCGACCTCGAAGATGACGTAATGGCGCAAATGTCGGAATTGGCCACCCTGATCGGTGACTTGGTGGACCTAGCGCGCGAGGACGCCACTGAAAAGGAGCCGGAGCCCGTTGAGCTGCACGAAGTGTTGGAGAATTCGCTCAACCGCGCCAAACGCCGCCGTCCTGACGTGGACTTCCGCGTGCGGTTTATCCCGTGGATGATCGACGGCGATCCTTTTGCCCTGGGCCGCGCCACCCTCAACCTCATGGACAATGCTGCGAAGTGGTCCCCGCCGACGGGAACCGTGCGCGTGTCCATGCGGCAAATCGCCCCCGACAAGGTGCGCCTGCGCGTTGACGATTCTGGCCCCGGCATCGCTCCGGAGGAACGGGACAAAGTATTTGAGCGCTTCTACCGTTCTGCTGAAGCCCGTGCCATGCCGGGATCCGGATTGGGCCTAGCAATCGTGAAATCCGTGGTGGAGAGGCACAACGGAGAGATCACCATTAAGGATTCCGCGGACGGCGGAACGCGCATGGAGGTTATCCTGCCCGGGCACCCCACCGAAGGTGATGCCTTGGTGGACGGGCTGGAAGACTTGCCCTACGATTTCCAGTCCGAACTCTCCGCTGAGCAGCAGTCAGCGGGGCAGCTACACGACCCCGCGGTGAGCCAACCGAAAGAGCGCAACGACCGTGGCCATATCTTTGCGGAGCGGTGGTTCAATCAGGGCTAGTGTGTCAGGGATCACCCCAGCTCAAGGCGCACAGGAAACGTCCAGCTTCTCGTAGCACACTGGCAGATTAGTATCAGATACGCGCCAGCGCGATGGTGCACACTACCTGACATGAATATGAGGAATTCGAACATGGATAACCCCATGGATAGCCCGCAGAACTCTGACGGACGGGGACAATCACAGCAGCGAGGCGAGGTACCTTCTGCGGGAAGCCAATCGAATGGCTGGAATCAGCCGCGGTCGGATACATCGAGGCAAGGCGGACAGTCGCCCTACGGAAGCCAGGCGGGGCAGGGAGCCCGGCCTACTTCTTTTGGCAACCAGCCTTCCCAGGCACCTTACGGGGCGCAGGCGCCGTATGGCGGTTCGAATTATGGATTCGGTCAACAAGGTCAGCAGCGTTTGGCAGCACAGCAGCCTTCGGCAGGGCAGCACTCGCAGGAGGGAACACAGCCTTATGCCGGTCAGCGCTACACTGCGGCGCATGCTGGTAATCAGAACCAGTTCTTCGGGGGCCAAGAGGGGGCAGGCGTACGGGTCGTGGAACCGAGCGATGAGCCTAAGGCCAAGCGCAAGGTCGGCCTGGGCACCGCGCTGTCCATGATGCTCGTAGCCTTCATCGCTGCCGGCGGTGTTACCGGCGTGGTGGTCGGAACGGTGGGCAAAGACAAGTCCTCCCCCTCGACGGTCAATGAGGTCCTGGAGCGCCAGCCGGTGGCCAACAGCACCGGTAAAGAGCCTGCCGACGGCTCCGTCGAGGACGTGGCATCGAAGGTACTTCCAGCAGTGGTATCCATTTACTCCATTACCCGCTCCGGCGGTGCCGAGGGCTCGGGCTCGATTATTTCCCCGGACGGCTACGTGTTGACCAATCACCACGTCGTCGCCGGCGCGGATCAAGGCGGGCGCTTGGAAGTGACCATGAATGATGGTTCCCGCCATAGCGCCACGTTTGTGGCCTCGGATGCGACCACGGACGTTGCTGTCATCAAGATTGATGACGTTAACGATCTTCCCTTCCTGCAGTTCGGTGATTCGGACGCAGCCGCGGTGGGGCAAGAGGTCGTTGCCGTAGGTTCCCCGTTGGGACTCAACGCTACGGTGACGTCCGGAATTGTCTCGGCGAAGAACCGTCCCGTCCGTGCTTCGCAGGAAGGCGGGGAGTCCTCGCTGATCGACGCCATCCAGACCGACGCCGCCGTCAACCCCGGCAACTCCGGTGGCCCCTTGGTGGACATGGAAGGCAACATCATTGGAATGAACTCGATGATCGCCTCGCTATCGGGTGGCTCGAATTCCGAGGGCGGTTCCATCGGTCTGGGATTCGCTATTCCCTCCAACTTTGCCAAGCGGATGGCCGATGAGCTCATCAACAATGGCAAGGTCAAGCACCCAACCTTGGGCGTTAAGGTCCGCGCGCAAAGCGACACCCTTGGTGCGGAGATCGTCGATGTCGAACGCGATAGCCCAGCCGATAAGGCGGGGCTCAAGTCTGGTGACGTGGTCACCCGCGTCAACGATCGGCTTATTGAAAGCTCTGATGCCCTCATCGCGGCAACCCGTTCCCAGGAGTTCGGCGCGACCGTGACCTTGGAGGTACGGAGCCGAGACAGCGAAGATGTGAGAAAGGTAGAGGTAACTCTGGCAAGCGAGTAAGTTAACAAATACTTGGGCGGTGCGTGAGCGCCGCACGAACACCGCACCCTGAGACCTTGTGAAGAAACCACTACCGGAAGATTCCGCCCCTACCTTTAAGGAGAACCTCCGTGGCAGAAAACACCGACGCAACTGAGTTGCTGGGGCGCGATGCCTCACGCGAACTCGATGATGTCACCGAACCAGATGACGCTTTCCTCATCGCGAGCGAACAAGAACAAAGTGTGCAAGCACCGCGCCGCGCGCTCGTCGTCATCGTTACCGACCACCCAGATGATGCAGCGCAGGACACGTCGCGCTTGGCGGGCGAACTGTTGGCTGAAGCTGATTTCACCGTCGACGGCGCAGTAATCGTTCGTTCCAAGAAGTCCAAGATCCGGCAGGCGATTGAAACCGGCGTGGTTGGGGGCGTTGACTTGGTCCTCACGATTGGTGGCACGGGCGTTGGCCCGCGCGATAAGACCCCAGAGGCGACTCGCGCGGTGCTGGACCAAATGGTCCCTGGCGTGGCCCAGGCCCTGCGCTCCTCCGGCCAAGCATGCGGTGCGGTGGATGCGTGCACATCCCGCGGCATTTCGGGAGTGTCTGGTTCAACGGTGATCGTCAACGTCGCATCTTCCCGCGCGGCGGTACGTGATGGAATGGCTACGCTGACCCCCTTGGTACACCACCTCGTCGATCAGCTGCAGAAGTCCAGCGTCTAATGGCTGATTCCACACCGCGTACCCCGCGGGCGCGCCGTCGCGTGAAGCGTCCGTCGACGGCCGAGAATTACGATCGCAGCTTCGATGTTCCTCACGGGCCAATGTCAGGGTCCGCTGGCTCTTCTTCCGCCGCAGGGGCCGATGAGCTGCGCACCGTGAGCTTAGATGCGGACGCAGGCGGCCCCGGTGGTGACAGCGAGGACGAGGCCACGGGAGAGGCCTTCTACCGCGAGAACATGCCGCCGCATTTTGGCACCACGCAGTAGTGCGTGAGCAGCGGGCGGAGGCAAAAGAGAATCCCGCAGAACTTCGGCGAAATGCCGGTTCTGCGGGATTTTTAGGCGTGGGGCTGTTGGCTTAGATGCTGGAGCCAGGCTTGTTGGTGGTGGTGCCACCGTTTTCAGCAGCGAGCAGGTCGCGGATCTCGCCGAGCAGCTGCTCGGTGGTCGGAGCCGGCTCCTCCGGGTCAACGCCCTGGCGGCGCTTAGCGCGCTCGGTGACGGCGTTGATCGGAGCAACGATGACGAAGTAGATGACAGCGGCAACGATGAGGAAATTGATAAGGGCGGTGATGACTGCACCGAAGTCCAGGAAGGTCTCCGGGCTATCGGTAATTGCGAAGCCCAGGCCACCAAAGTCTGGGGAGCCGAGGGAGTTAATCAGCGGCTGGATGATGTGATCGGTGATGGAGGTGACGATCGCGGTGAAGGCGGCACCGATGATGACCGCTACGGCCAACTCGATGACGTTGCCGCGCAGGATGAAATCTTTAAAGCCCTTGAGCATGGTGGTGGTTGTCCTATCTACGGGGGTAGGTGCTTCCTGTGTCTTAAGCGTCTGCTTTGCGTAGTCCGCACTCTGCGCAGGCGCGCTGTTCAGAAAAGTCGGAGAAAAGCAGGCATAGAGCCATAATGCTCTCTAAGAGAGGCCCTAGATGCGCAGGGACGCCAACGTAAGACGAAGCATGTGGAAATACTGGAATAGCGAAAGCCACTTCTGTACGCCATCCTGCAGGTGGTGCCGCGGGGTCGCGCGGCAGTCGCGAGACTGCAAGAGCAAAAAGCGCCTGAGTGGATGTGCCTATAGTAGGCAGAGTTTGCGTGTCGTGGCAACATCTTATGGAGGCCTACCAGTGCAAACGCGATGATCTTCACAACATAGCTTAACTGTGGGCGCGGTCGCCCACAATGACAACCGTGAGCGGTTGTGCCAGTGACGCGGCTGCCACAGCTTCGGCTGCTTCGGCTGGTAGCGCAACGAGGAGTGTGTGCGTGCGGGCATCCTCTCCGCCGGCACCCACCGACACGACGCGTGCGCCACGGGCAATCGTTGAGCCGCGGGCGGGGAGGGAAGCGTCGTCACCACCGTCGAGGGCACCGACAATATTGACCGTATCGCCGTGATGGAGGTTGCGGGCAACGTCTGGCTCGGCGAGCGTGAGCGGGATAAGGTGGCCGTCTTCCATCCCGAAGTCCGCGATGAGATCCGAACTGAGCAGCCGGGTGGTAGTGAGTATTTCGCTGGCGCTGGCCGCCGCCACTAGAACCCGCCCCACCGCATCTTCCGGGTTGCTCCCCAACGCCGTGGCGGGGAGAGCGGAGGAGGGGACGCGGGCCACGGAGACATCGCCAAGCGCCAGCGTCTCCCCGGCGGCGACGTCCCGGGCCATGACCACCACGCGCGGCTGCTCGCGGGTAGAAGCGAGCGCGCTTGCCGCCGCGGCCACGAGCAAGACTGCGGCCGTTACGCGGCGCAGGAGAACGCTGCGGCGATGCCCGGGGGTGCGCAGAACGTGAAGAAAGTCCATACCTTCTTAGACTGTGCTCCGACCCGCACGGTTCCCAGGCGGCGGCATGGAATCTGAGAAGGGGCTGATTAAAGCCAGCGCATCCCGCGCTCGGTGAGGATGCCATCGACGGGACGGTCGTGTCCCTCGAAGGGGACGTCCCGGACCTCGCTGGAGTGGACGAGAGCGACGACAGGCGGGTTCCCAGTGGGAAGCGGGGTGAGTGCGCGGTCGTAGTAGCCGGCGCCTTTTCCGAGGCGCATGCCTGACTCGCTCACCGCCATTGCGGGCGCCAAGATGAGGTCGAGGTGCGCCAGGATTTCGCTGCTATGGCGCTGCCCGACGGGCTCTGCAATCCCTAATGCCCCTGGGCGCATGGCCTCCGGCCCGCCATACAGCGTCCACAAGAGCTCACCGTTTTTGCCTGAAATGGGAAGGTAGACCTCCTTGCAGAGTGCGGACACGGTCTCCACGAAGTCGGGGCCACCCGGCTCTGTGCCCAGGGGATGGTAGGCGGCAACACGCATCGCAGGAGTGAGTAATTCACCCACACCGGCGCACCACGCGGCGTTGTCATCAGCGCGCTGCTCGGCGCTGCGCTCGCGCCGAGCGTTCAGGAGTGAGGATCTTAAGGCGTCCTTGGGGGAGGTCGTCATGGTTGTCAATCATAGCGGGACGGCGTAGCGCAGCACGGGAGCGGGAAGGGCGCATTGTAAAGTGGAACTTATGGCTATTGCACACGAGGATTCCCACACTGGGATCGCTACGGTCGTTGTCCCCGCTGCTGGCATGGGCACCCGCTTCTTGCCCGCCACCAAGACCGTACCGAAGGAGCTGCTCCCCGTCGTTGATACGCCGGGCATTGAACTCATTGCAGAAGAGGCCGCGTCCGTGGGCGCCCAGCGCCTCGCGGTGATTACCGCGCCGAACAAGCAGGAAGTGATGCGGCACTTCGATGAGTTCCCCGATCTCGTCGAGACCCTCGACGCCCGCGGCAAAGACGAGCAAGTGGCCAAGGTCAAGCGTGCTGCTCAGTTGATCCACCCGATTTCCGTGGAGCAGGAAAAGCCGCTGGGCCTGGGCCATGCGGTGGGCTTGGCGGAATCCGTGTTGGAGGATGACGAAGAATTCTTCGCCGTCATGCTGCCGGATGACATTGTCCTGCCGGCCACCGTCATGGGCGAGATGGCCCGGGTTCGTGCCGCCCTGGGCGGCAGCGTGTTGTGCGCCTTCGAGGTGTCACGCGAAGAGACCTATAACTACGGCGTCTTCGACGTCGAGGACACCAACGCGCCGGGCGTGAAGAAGGTTGTGGGCATGGTGGAGAAGCCGGATCCGGACGATGCGCCTTCGAACCTCGTGGCCACTGGGCGCTACTTGCTCGACAGGAAGATTTTTGATGCCCTTCGCCGCATCAAGCCAGGAAAGGGCGGGGAGCTGCAGCTGACCGATGCCATCGAGCTCCTTATCAAGGAAGGCCACCCCGTTCACGTCGTAGTCCACCAGGGTAAGCGCCATGACCTGGGCAACCCGGGTGGGTACATCCCGGCCAACGTTGACTTTGGTCTGCGTGATGAGAAGTACGGTCCTGCACTCTACAAGGCGATCAAGAAGATTGTGGAGGACTACGAAGAAGAAAAGGGGCTGAAGGGCTAAGCCTTCGCACGCCTAGCGCGCTAAGCTCTACTCCAGTAACTTCCATCCCTTTAGGCCCCACATACCCCAGAGTAAAGGCAGGCGGTACATGCGTTCGGTCGATGACCAGATGGCGTTCATTCTTGATGCAGCGATGACTCCCGAGCCGGTACGCATCGCCATCGCGAATGCCCTAGGTCTCAAGTGCGCGGAGGAGGTGCAGGCAAACCAGCCGCTCCCGGGGTTTCCGCAAGCAGCCATTGATGGCTATGCCGTGCGCGCCGTGGACGTTGGGGGAGAAAAGGCCCTCAAGGCACGCTCCCGCCACGACGTTGAGGATGCGGATGCACCCGCCACGGAGACGGAGATTGAGCGTTCCCTGCCTGTAGTGGGGGAGGTTCCTGCAGGGTCGCGCCAGCCTTTGCGTTTGCAGCCCAAGCAAGCGGTGCGCGTGTACACGGGCGCGCCTCTGCCGACGCTTGCCGACGCCGTCCTTCCTCTCGAGTGGACCGACCGCGGCCGCAAGCGCGTGACCTCGCACCGCCCGGTGCGCTCGGGGGACTTCGTGCGCCGCGTGGGTGATGATATTCAGCCCGGGGATGTTGCCGTATCCTCCGGTACCATCTTGGGCCCAGCGCAGATTGGCCTGCTCGCGGCAGTGGGGCGTTCGAAGGTGCTGGCGTACCCCCGCCCGCGCGTGACCATCGTGTCCTTTGGCAAGGAGCTTGTCGACGTCGACCGCGAGCCCGGCCTAGGTCAAGTCTTCGACGTGAACTCTTATTCGCTTGCAGCGGCCGCGAAGGAGGCGGGCGCGGACGTGCACCGCGTCGGCATCGCCGCCGGCGAGCCGCGTCGCGTGCGCGAGGCTTTGGAAACCTACCTGGCGCGCAGCGAGGTGCTGGTGATCTCCGGTGCCGTGGGTGGCGCGGGGTCGGAAGAAATCCGCGAGGTCCTTGATGAGTTGGGAGATGTGGATACCTCACGCGTAGCCATGCACCCAGGATCGGTCCAGGGCTTCGGTCTGTTGGGGGAGGAGCGCATCCCGACCTTCCTGTTGCCCTCGAACCCGGTGTCCGCGCTGGTTATCTTTGAGGTCTTTGTGCGCCCGTTGATCCGTCTCTCCCTGGGCAAGCGCAGCGGCCAACGCCGCGTGGTGCGCGCACGCGTGCTCAACCACATGGAATCCCGCCCGGGGCGCCGCGGCTACATCCGCGCCCGGCTCATGCGGGATGCCGAAACCTCCGACTATCTGGTGGAAGGACTGGGCGGTGCGGCGGGTGCGCCGGCGCACCTGCTCGCAGGGCTCTCGGAAGCGAACGCGATGATCCGCATTCCGGAGGAAGTGACAGAGATCCGTCCCGGGGACGTGGTGGACGTCCTGTTCCTGACCCAGCGCAGCTAGTCGCCGGCACACACGTCATGCTTGATCCTTTTGGTACCGCTCCGGGGCGCTTTTCTACTCCCGCCACCGGTGGGGTCAACCCCGATCATCCGGGCTGGCCAGAAGCTACACCCGCGGTACGGCTGCGGGAGTCTCGTGTCTTCCCGCGCGGGGCGACGCTACGTTTGCGCCCGCTGTTGCGGAGGGACGGTGCGGCGTGGCGACGGCAGCGCATCGAGGATAGGGATTTCCTCAAACCGGTGGAGCCGACGCTGCCGACGGAGTGGGATGCGGCGCACTCGCAGTCGGCTTGGTGGAATCACCTGATGTTTCTGCGTGACTCGGCCCGAGCTGGGACGGTGGTGCCGCTGGTCATTGACGTTGATGGCCAATTCCGTGGACAATTGACCTTAGGCAATATCCAGCACGGAGGGGTCAGTGAATGCTGGATTGGCTATTGGGTGCATTCCGCAGTGCACGGCGCGGGCGTGGCTACTGCTGCCTGTGCTCTCGGCGTCGACCATGCCTTTTATCGTGTGGGGCTGCATCGCGTGACGGCCACCTATCTGCCAGAGAACCCTGCTTCAGGCAAGGTGCTGCACAGCAACGGGTTCCGCGATGAAGGGTTCCTGCGCCGCAACCTGCATATCGACGGCGCGTGGCGGGACCATCACTTTTTGGCTCTTAATCGCGAGGATTTTGCCTCTGGGGCGGTGGAGCGCCTCCGTGCGGCGGGACGAATCGCGGGGGCGTAGCAGGTGGCTTAGCAGTTGGCTTAGCAGGTGGCTTAGCTGTTGCTAAGCCGGTGATGGGTTGGGGGATTGTTTCGGTCAACTACCTCTGCTTTCACTTGAGTAACAACCTTGTAATTTAGGGGTTCGTTGGTGCCCACGGGGCGGGGTTGGGCAGCTAGAGTAGGGGCCTAGTTATATTCCCTTTTTCGTCGACCCCTGAAAGTGGGACTCAGCCACATGATGACTGCCGTGCCGATCATTCTCGTAATCGTGCTGTGGCTCTTCATCCTCGCTCCGTTGCTTTTGCGCTCGCAGCGTCCGATGAGCCACACAGGTGAGGCCTTTGAAGAGACCCGCGTGCTCTTCGAAGGAGATTCCGGCTCCGTGCCGGGCCGCCGTAAACCGCGCCTGGGCAAGGACGATATCCGCCCGCACACCCCGGCAGCAGCGGAGGCCAGCGATGAGGAAGCCGAGTATGAGCTGGTTGAGGCCGAGGGGGTTGCTGATACCGCGGAGTCGTTCCGGGGCGATGCCGAAGGAAAGAGCGCTGCCGAATCCGTAGTGGCGGACACGATTGATGGCGAAGTCGTAGAAGCTGAGGACGCCGAGACGGACTTCGAGCTCGAGGACGATTCCGACGACGCTGCCGAGGATGATCATGGGTCGGAGCAGGAGGCTGAGAACGTTGAGGCGGATGCTGCGGAGGTATTCACGGCTCCTGCCAACGCCGGCGTGGCCGAGGATGCCTATGACTTCGATGAGACCTATACCTCGCCGGTTGATCTGATGTATCCGGGAGCCATCGACACGGTGGAGAAAGAGCCGGCTGCGGCTGATGCGAATAGCGCCGACGAAGCAGCGGTTGAAGCGGAGAGCGCTGATGCCGAAGACACAGAGGAAGGCTCGGACGCAGTCCCGCACGGCGGGGACCTTGTTGCTGCTGAGACTGAGGACGAGGATGTGAGCGGAAGCGATACCGAGCTGTCCGCCGAGGAACTGGCCTTCGCCCAGCGCCGCCTGGGCCGCGGTGGCTGGGATCCGGTGAAGGAAAAGGAAGCCTCCGCCACGCGTTATCAGCGCCGCCAGCGCACGCTCATCGGCTTGGCGGTAGCAGTGGTGGCCACGGTTTGCCTGGGTATTGTTGTCGGGAGCTGGACGTGGTGGCTGGCGGGTATTGCCGGCATTATGACCATGGTCTACCTGGTGGCCCTGCGCGCCCAGGTGCGCCGCGAGCGGGAGCTGCTGCGCCGACGCGTCTACCACCTGCGCCGCGCCCGTTTGGGTGTGCGCAATGCGGAGAACCCCGCCGAGTCGCTGCCACCCAACCTGCGCCGCCCGGGCGCACTCATCTTGGAAATCGATGATGAGAGCCCGGACTTTGACTACCTGCCCGTCTACTCGGAGGGCGATAGCGACGATGGCTTCGACGGTCCCCATCCCTCTTCGCGCCAGCGCCGCGATGACCTAGCAGCCCGCCGAGTTGGTTAATCCACCCGGCCCCTAGGCCGGCCAGATGCCGGATGTGCCGCGGCGATGGGAGCCTACTAGGTGGGCGTCAACCATCCCGATGGCCGTCATCAGGGAGAAACACGTCACTGGGCCGACGAACTTGAAGCCGGCCTTCTTCAAAGCCTTGGACATGTCCAAGGCTTCTTGCGTGTATTTTGGAATATCCTCTTCGCTTTCCGGCGCAATCGTGTCAGCTGGCAGGAAGCTCCAGATGAATTCATCGAGCCCGCCTGTCTCCCGCAAGGCCACCGTGGCCTTCGCGTTGTTAAGCACCGCGTTGATTTTCAAGCGGTTGCGGATGATCCCCGCATTGTTCATGAGGCGCTCGACTTCTTCCTCCCCGAAGCTGGCCAGAAGGTCTGCATCAAAACCCACAAAGGCAGCGCGGAAGGCTTCGCGCTTGCGCAGCACTAGTTCCCAGCTCAACCCGGCCTGGAAACCTTCCAGGCAGAGGCGTTCCAGCAGGGCGGATTCCTCATGGACGGGCATGCCCCATTCGGTGTCGTAATACTCTTGGAGAAGCGGGGAGGTCATTGCCCAGGCGGGGCGGCCAAGCCCCGCGGAGTCATAAACAAGTCTCGTATCGTTTGCCATCTGTGTACTAGTCATGCCTTTTTAGACTGCAGAATCGGTTCATTGGTTCCCCACGGCTCTCACGGGCTCGTGCCGCAGAGCGTGGCCTCGTGCTCCAACAGCATCTGCTTCGCGGCTGCGCCCCCACGATAGGAACCGAGGCTGCCGCTTGCAGGAACGACGCGGTGGCACGGCACCACGATGGGAAGCGGGTTCGTAGCACAGGCGCTTCCAGCAGCGCGGGCGGCCTGCGCACTACCGGCGGCAGCAGCGAGGCGCGAATAGGTCCAGCGCTCGCCGAACGGGATAGCGCGCAGCGCACGTTGCGCGCGGTCGCGGAAGGTGTGCGGGGATGCGGGGACGTCGAGAAGCAGCTCAAAGTCCCTGCGCGTGCCCGCAAAGTATTCGGTGATCTGCTGGGCAGCGGCGACGAGGGCGTCGGCCCCCGCAACACCAGCGCCCGCAGTACTGGGGTGTCGGGCGCTGGTAGGGCCATCGGGAAAGCGTTGCAGACCGCTGAAATCCGGGGATTCACCGGGGAAATACACCCTTGACAAACCCCGCAAAGAGGCGACTAGGAGAAGACGGCCGAGCGGAGTGTCCAGCGAGGTCCACATGTGCATGGTAGGAGGGGAGTCCTTTCGGAGGGAGGTGGCCATCCAGGGTAGTCTATGAACCATGAATAGACCCGCCGTACGCGATGCCGCGCTGCTCATCTTCCGCGCGGTGCTGGGAGTTATCTTCGTCGCGCACGGTGTGGACAAGATGTTCTTTAGCGGCATGGACGAGGTAACCGGTCAATTCTCCGCATGGGGAGTTCCGCAACCGCAGACCTCGGCGTACTTGGCTGCCTTCGCAGAAATGCTGGGCGGGGCGGCCCTCGTAGTCGGCCTGCTCACCACCTTTGTGGCAGGGGCATTGGCGCTGCTTATGGCCTGTGCGTTGTACTTCGTACATATGGGCAATGGCCTCTTCGCCGCCGATGGTGGCATCGAGTACCCGCTGGTGCTCATCGTGTCGCTGCTCATGATCGTTGTCTTCGGCTCCGGCCGGGCGAGTGTGGATGGGGTGTTGAGCCGTGCTGACGCATGAGCAGGTGCAAGCGGCGATCTCCGCGCAGCTCGATGGGGAAGCCCCGCAGCTGGCGCCTGATGTCATTGACGCGCATGTCTCCGGCTGCCCGGAGTGCGCCGCCTTTCGGGAGAAGGCGGCGGCCTTGTCTCGCTCACTGAGCCTCGTGGAACCTGAGGGCCTCCCGCCGCAGGACTTGTCGGAAGTCATCCTGGCTGGCGTGGAGCCGGAGTGGCAGCGGGCCTCCAGCGCGCGGCAGGCATCGCTCACGCTGGCTCGGGTAGCTCTCGGAGTGTTGGCCGTGGCGTTTCTGATCTGGGCGATCGTGGTCGTCGTCAGTGCTTCCGGCTTGACCACCCTGGGCAGTGAAGGAACCCTCGCGGAAGGGGCCGACCCGGAGCGCGCACACCTTCTGATGGAGGCTGCGGCGCTGCGCTTCGGCCTGGCGAGCGGTTTAGTTTTTGCTGCCTGGCGCCCAGCCTCAGCGCCTGGATTGCTGCCGGTGGTCTGCACTATATTCGCGTTCTTGTGCGGCTTTACCATGCGCGACTTTGCCTTGGGCAGCGTTGTCGCGGAGCAGGTTTATATCCTCATCGGCACCGGTCTCACAACGGCCAGCCTGGGGTGGGCGTGGGCGGCCGACCGGGGCTTCTTGCTACGGGACGTGTATAGGACGTTGTCCGCTAACCCGCGCTAAGCCTTAAAGGCCACGTCTAAGAGGCCGAGCCTAAGGGCCCAAGCCTAAGGGCCCAAGCCTAAGCGGCTTGGGCCAGGGGGTAGGGCCAGGGGTTTAGGTCCAGGACGGTAGCCACATCATGGAGTGATACCAAGAATCCGGGATGAGGTAGCCGTAGAGAATCGGGGAGAAGTAGGCAAACATTGCCACGACGAGCGCGGCGTAGCACACGGTAAGGAAGGTGCCCAGCGGCATCGCGGCCCCAAAAAGCTCCGTGAGCCAGCGCCACCGTAGAACCCGTCCACGTCCAATCATTTGCCCCAAAGCCAGAGAGATCAGCACGATGACGAACGGAATGAACGCCGTGGCGTAGAAGAAGTACATCTGTCGGTCAAAGACCATGAGCCAGGGCAGGAAACCCGCCGCGGCACCCACAAGCGGGATGAGGAAGGCGCGGTTGCGTCGCACGAGCAAGGACCACAGTCCCCACAGCACCGCCGGGATGACCAGCCACCAAATGACCGGGGTACCAAAGAGGTACAGCATCCTGCGGCAGGATCCGCCGTCCCCGCAAGAGATGTCCGTGGAGGAGTAGTAGAGGATGGGGCGTGCGGCCACCAGCCAAGCCCATGGCTTGGAGTCCCAGGGGTGGCTGTGGCCACCTGAGGAGGTCAAGGAGGCGTGGAACTCCAGCACAGAGGAGTGGTAGTAGAACCAACCGGCAAGAGGCTCGGGGAGGTGGAGCAACCAAGAGCCATCCTCGATCGTGCCGTCAACCTTCGCGTGGCGGTAGACGGCGGTCTCATCGGCAAACCAAGCGCGCCAAGACCACGCATACAGGGCTACGGGGACCGCAACGAGTGAGGCCAGGGCTGCTGGGGTATCGCGTACCAGCGTGCCCACGATGTAGCGGCGTACGCCATACAAGCGGCGCAGAGCGAGATCCGAGAAAACGCTCATGAGACCGAAGAACATGATGTAGTACAGGCCTGACCACTTCACGGCCAGCGTTAGCCCCAGGAAAACGCCGGCAGTAAAACGCCACCACCGGAAACCAAATCTGGGGCCGAAGTCGGAGTCCCCCATCGTGCCTGACAGGAAGGCGGCGTGCAGGCGCTCGCGCATCTGCTGGTGATCCCGCGCCAAGGCCCAGGCGGCGGCGACAATGAAGAAGACCTGAAAGATATCAAGCATTCCGAACTTGGAGGCCACGAGCAGCACGCCGTCGCACACGGCGAGCAGGCCGGCGAGGAAGCCCACCTGCCAGGAACCGGACAAGCGGCGTGCCAGCGCCATGGTGAGTAGCACGGTGCCCACGCCAAAGAGCGCGGCCATGGCCCGCCAGCCCAGTGGGGTGTAGCCGAAGATGGCCTCCGATATCGCGACAATCTGCTTGGCCAGCGGTGGGTGCACAACCAGGCCGTAGCCCGGGTTGGACTCGATGCCGCCGAGGAAGAGGTTGTGCCAGCTGGTGACCATATCCCATGCCTGCGGCACGTAATGCTTCTCGTCGAAGACGGGAGTTCCCTCGGAGACCGGTGCGGTGAGACCTGCAAACCGCGTGATGAATGCCAGCACAGCGATGATAGCGGTGCTGATCGTGTCGGCCTTGGTCCAGGTGTAGTGCCGGGGAGCAGGGGGAGCTGGCCGGGTATGGATGCCGCGGGCGGCGGGGACGCGCGCGCGGCTGGTGTGGCCAGATCGATCAGTAGGGATAGCGATACTCACGCGGAAGAGTCTAGCGTGCGTGTGCCATGCTGGGGGTATGAGTCTTCAGCTTGAACCCCTGCCGCGTGGAGTCATCCTGGCCGCCACGCCGCTGGGAAATCCCGGTGATGCTTCTGCCCGATTGATGCAGGCGTTGGGCCACGCGGATGTGATCGCTGCGGAGGACACCCGCCGCGTTCGTAACCTGGCCCAGGCGCTGGGGGTAGAGATCCGCGGCAAGGTGGTTTCCAATTTCGACCACAACGAAGAGGAGCGCTCGCGCGCGCTCGTCAACGCTGCCCGGACGGGCACGGTTCTCGTGGTGTCGGATGCTGGCATGCCGCTGGTCTCCGATCCTGGGCACTCCATCGTCACCGCTGCGGTGGAAGCGGATGTGCCTGTGACCTGTTTTCCGGGGCCCTCGGCGGTGCCGACTGCGCTTGCACTTTCCGGACTGGGGGTGGGGCATTTCCTCTTCGATGCCTTCCCGCCGCGCAAACCCGGACCGCGTAAAGCCTGGCTGGAGTCCCTCGTGGGGGAGCGCCGTGCCATTGCTTTCTTTGAATCCCCGCACCGTCTAGCGCAGACGCTTGGCGACGCCTCAGCGATCCTCGGCGCGGAGCGCCGCGCTGCGGTCTGCCGTGAGCTGACGAAGACCTACGAGGAAATCAAGCGTGGCACCTTGGGCGAGCTTGCCGAGTGGGCGCAGGAGAATGCGCGGGGTGAAATCACCGTCGTCATCGAGGGCGGGGATGCCGCACCCGTGTCGTTGGAGGCCCTCGTGGAGCAGGTCCGTGCGGAGGTTGAGCGGGGCGTGCGGGCCAAGGATGCCTGCAAGCAAGCAGCAGCGGGAACCGAGTGGTCCAACCGTGAACTTTATGATGCATACCTCGCCGCGCGCGGCTGAGCTTTAACAATAAATTCTGGTGATGCCCGTCTCTTTTGGGCCAATCGTTATGGCATCGTTATGTCACCCGGCGTGGCCGCGGCATGCGCGGTAGGGATGCCATACCTCGGAAGTGCCTCCGAACAAGCTGGCAAGCTGCACAGTTGCGGTACAGATTCGGCAGCTGCGGTGGAATAGCGGTCGTGCAAAGAAGCTCGTGACAGACGCTTTAGGAACGCTATATGCCCGAAATGCATGTGGTGAATAGTCTTTTTGTTTCCGTTTTAGTTTGACTAGTTGATGAGACAGCACCAAGGTCGGGAGGTATGACAGACTCGACGAATGCAGACAATGTAAAGGACACGGGGGTGTCTTCGGCTGTGCCCCAAGGCGAGAGCTCGCCGGCCGCGGTAGAGGAATACCGCACCGTCGACGAGCGCCTCGAGGAGGCCTCGGCCACAAGCCAGCTCCAGGATATGCTCACCAACAAGGCGTTCAATCCTGAGGCGGCTCCCGCGCCGGTGGAGGAGGAAGAGGACGAGAAGTTTGGCCCAGGCGGCATTGATTCACCGATCGACTGGACCATTGTGGGAATCGCCGGCCTGCTCGTTGCCGCCTTTGTGGCATGGGGCTTGGCCGCTCCAGAGAGCTTTGCCTCCTTCTCCAGCAATGCTCTGAGCTTCGTGGTGAATAACTTTGGCTGGGCCTATGTGCTCTTCGGGACCATTTTTGTGGTTTTCGTTATCTGCGTTGCGGCCTCGAAGTTCGGCACCATTCGTTTGGGCAAGATTAACGAGGAACCGGAATTCTCCACGGTCTCTTGGATTGCGATGATGTTCGCTGCCGGCATGGGCATCGGCTTGATGTTCTATGGTGCTTCCGAGCCGCTCAACTACTTTAAGAACGGCGTTCCGGGCCATGGTGAGAATGAGGTAGGAACCTCAATGGCCACGGCCATGTTCCACTGGACCCTGCACCCATGGGCCGTGTACGCCATCGTGGGGCTTGCCATCGCTTATTCCACCTTCCGTATTGGCCGCAAGCAGTTGTTGAGCCAGGCCTTCGTGCCGCTCATTGGCCAGCGCGCCGCCGACGGATTCGCAGGCAAGATCATTGATATCTTGGCCATCTTCGCCACCGTCTTTGGCACCGCTTGTTCGCTGGGCCTCGGCGCGATGCAGATTCAGGCAGGCCTGCAGGCCTCCGGAATTATTGAGAACCCCACGCAGAACGTCGTCATCGGCATCGTTCTCGTGCTGACCTTGGCCTTTATTCTGTCGGCCATGTCGGGTGTAGGCAAAGGTATTCAGTACCTCTCTAACACCAATATGGTCTTGGCGGCTCTGCTGGCCATCTTCGTGTTCGTCTTCGGCCCAACCGTGTCGATTTTGAACCAGATCCCAGGCTCCATTGGTAACTACCTGGCGAACTTCACCGAGATGATCGCTCGCACCGCTGAGTCCGATAACGGAAACGCTGGCGAGTGGCTATCTACCTGGACCATTTTCTACTGGGCTTGGTGGGTTTCCTGGTCGCCGTTCGTGGGCATGTTCCTCGCCCGCATTTCGCGCGGCCGTTCCGTCCGCGAGTTCTGCGTTGGTGTGCTTCTCGTCCCGGCTGGTGTCTCCACGGTGTGGTTTGCCATCTTCGGCGGTACCGCCATCCACATGGAGCAGAACGGCAACTCCATCTCCGGTGAGTCTGCCGAGCAGGAGCTGTTCAACCTGCTGCAGAACCTCCCCGGTGGTTTCATCGCGGGCATCGTCGCCGCCCTGCTCCTTGCCACGTTCTTCATTACGTCGGCCGACTCGGCGTCGACAGTCATGGGCTCGATGTCCCAGTCTGGCGCTACCACCGCCAAGCCGTGGCTGTCCGCGGCATGGGGTGTGCTCACTGCGGCTGTCGGCCTGACCTTGCTGCTGTCGAGCGAGGATGCCCTGTCAAACCTGCAGAACGTCACCATCGTGGCGGCGCTGCCATTCCTCTTCATCCTCGTCGGCCTCATGTTCGCTATTTACAAGGACTTGAGCAACGACGTAATTTACCGCGAGTACCGCGAGTCCCAGGCCTTCCAGCGCAAGCTGGCGCGTGAGCGTCGCCTGCACCGCGAGTTCCAGCGCGAACAGGCCTACAAGGCCCGCCGCCGCCAGCACAGCCACAAGAACTAGTTCTGGCGCGAGCATTTCTCTCATACACCCCCTCACTGCATTGCCGGTGAGGGGGTGTTCGATAGAGTAGGGGCCATGACTGAGACAGTTGTCGTTAATGTTGCTTGGCCCTATGCCAACGGACCCCGCCACATCGGACACGTGGCGGGTTTCGGTGTTCCTTCCGACGTGTTCGCCCGTTTCCAGCGAATGCGTGGCAACGACGTCCTCATGGTTTCCGGTACCGACGAGCATGGCACCCCGTTGCTCGTGCAGGCGGATAAGGAAGGCGTGACGGTTCGTGAATTGGCGGATCGCTACAACCGCCAGATTGTCACCGACCTGGCTGGGCTCGGCCTGTCTTATGACCTCTTTACCCGCACCACCACACGCAACCACTACGCGGTGGTGCAGGAGCTGTTCAAGGGCCTGTACGAGAACGGCTACATGATTAAGGAGACCACCCAGGGCGCGATCTCGCCGTCCACAGGGCGCACTTTGCCCGACCGCTATATCGAGGGAACCTGTCCGCTGTGTGGCGCCGACGGCGCGCGCGGTGACCAGTGCGATAACTGCGGCAACCAACTCGATCCGGTAGATCTCATCAACCCGGTGTCCAAGATCAACGGTGAAACCCCGGAGTTCATCGATACCGAGCACTTCCTGCTGGACCTGCCTGCGGTCAAGGACGTCCTCGAAGAGTGGCTGAAGAGCCGCGAGGATTGGCGCCCGAACGTCCTCAAATTCTCCCTCAACCTGCTGGAGGATATGCGCCCGCGCACCATGACCCGTGACATCGACTGGGGCATTCCCATTCCGGTCGAAGGCTGGGAGGATAACGGCGCGAAGAAGCTCTACGTGTGGTTCGATGCGGTGATTGGTTACCTGTCTTCCTCCATCGAGTGGGCCCACCGCACCGGCAACCCGGAGGCTTGGAAGGACTACTGGCAGAACCCGCAGGCACGCCACTACTACTTCCAAGGCAAGGACAACATCACCTTTCACTCCCAGATCTGGCCAGCAGAGCTCTTGGGCTACGCGGGCAAGGGCTCCAAGGGCGGTGAGCTGCACACCTACGGTGAGCTCAACCTGCCCACGGAGATTGTGTCTTCGGAATACCTGACCATGTCCGGCTCCAAGTTCTCCTCGTCCAAGGGCGTCGTTATCTACGTCAAGGACTTCCTCGAGGAGTTTGGCCCGGATGCGCTGCGCTACTTCATCGCCGTTGCCGGTCCGGAAAACAACGACACCGACTTCACTTGGGATGAGTTCGTGCGCCGTATCAACAACGAGCTTGCCAACGGCTGGGGCAACCTGGTCAACCGCACCGTGTCGATGGCCCACAAGAACTTCGGCGAGGTCCCGGCCCCGGCCGCGCTGGAGCAGGCAGACAAGGACATCCTGGCACTGGCGGAGGAGACCTTCACCACCGCCGCGAATTTCCTCGAGCAGTCCAAGTTCAAGCAGGCCATGACCGCCATCATGCACGTCGTCGGCGAGGCCAATGCCTATGTCGCGGCGATGGAGCCGTGGAAGCTGGCCAAGGATGAAACCCAGCGCGAGCGTCTGGCCACCGTGCTGTGGACCGCACTGCAGGTGGTCTCCGACTGCAACGTAATGTTGACCCCGTTCTTGCCCTTCACCGCACAGAAGGTGCACGAGACCCTGGGACGTGAGGGCGTCTGGGCCGCACAGCCGCGCATTGAAGACGTGGTGGATGATATGCCGGTCGAACTCGTTGGCGTAGACCTCCCGCCGGAGAATCACCCGTACCCGATCATCACCGGTGACTACGCGGCGCAGCAGGCTGCGTGGAAGCGTGTCGACATTACGCCGGGTACAACGCTGCAGAAGCCGAAGCCGCTGGTGGCTAAGCTCGACCCGGAGCTTGGTGAGACCGGCCCGGAGTGGGCCCCGGTTCAGAAGTAAAGGCGTGGGCTCGGCGTTTCGGCGCTCCCTGGCGCCCGTCCTACTCTTTGTTGTTGTCTGCCTGACCGCGCTGAACCTACGGACGGGCATCGCGTCGGTGGCGCCGGTGCTGGGTCAAATCCAAGATTTCTTTGAAATCAGCTCCGGCCAGGCGGGTTTGCTTACCGCACTTCCGGGGCTGTGCTTCGCGGCCATGGGTTTGGCCGCCGTGCCCATTGCTCGGCGGGGCGGGCTCAGCCGTACCTTGGCCGGCGGCACGCTGGCCCTAGTGGTGGGCCTGGCGCTGCGTCCGTGGGTGAGCAGCTTCCCGCTGTTTATTGCGTTGACCCTGGGCGTTGTCGGCGGCATCGCTCTAGCCAACGTTCTGCTTCCCGCGTGGATCAAGCAACATGGTTCGGGCCGCACGCTGGTGGCGTTGATGACCACCTACACCACGATGCTGGGCGTATCCAGCGCCCTTGGCCCGCTGTCCGCGGTGATGCAAAGCACGTGGCAAGGTGCGCTGTGGATCTGGTGCCTGCCCGCCATCGCGCAGCTGGTGGCGTGGATAGTGGTTCTGCCGCAGGCTGGCAAGGACGTCGCCCACGGGGCGATCGACGGTGCCGGCGCGCCAAAGCCCATGTACACTTCGCCCACGGCGGTGGCCATGCTCTTTTTCTTCGGGCTGCAGTCCTCCATGGCCTATGTCCAAATGGGTTGGCTGCCGCGCATGCTGGTAGAGAAGGGCGTGAGTGAGGATACCGCCAGTGTGGCACTTGCTGTCATCGGTGTCTTTAACATCGCCGGCGGCGTGATCATGCCCTGGCTAATTTCTCGCCTGGACCGCCTAACACCCGTACCGATTGTGCTGGCGCTGTGCACCTGTGCTGGGTGGGGTGGGGTCCTTGTGGCTGCCGACGTCGCCCCGCTCGCCTGGGCCTGCATGATGGGGATCGGCGGTATGTGCTTCCCACTGGCTCTGGCATTGCTCACCGCCCGCACTCGGAGTGCGCTGACGACCGCACGACTCTCCGGTTTTGTGCAGCCGGGCGGCTACATCTTGGCGGGGCTGTTGCCGCTTTTCGTGGGCGTTGTGCGCGGCGCTACCGGTAACTGGACGGTCGTCCTGATTGCGCTGATGGTGCTCAGCCTTTGCATGCTGATGGCGGGTTTGCGCGCGACTAGGCGGGTCTACATTGACGACGAGCTCGCTGCCTAGCGGGGTCCTCCTTAGTTGCGGTAACTTTTGTATTGCAGCGTTAGTTAGAGTTAACGCCTCGCGTTATTGACGTGTCGCGTTATGGGGGGTATGGTGCATTTATGATTCAGTCGTTCGCGGATAGGGATACAGAGCGCTTATGGAATCGAGAGAGGGTGTCCTCGATAGATTCACGTATTCACTCGGTAGCTCTTCGCAAACTGAGGCAATTGGGCTATGTGCAGAGGCTAGATGAGCTTCGGATTCCTCCGGGGAATAGGCTCGAAGCGTTGAAGGGCGATCGGCGGGGTCAATATAGTATTCGTATCAATGACCAATGGCGGATCTGCTTCCGGTGGACCGCTTTAGGGCCAGAGGAGGTTGAGATCGTTGACTACCACTAAAAAGCTCCCCCCAGTGCACCCAGGTGAAATCCTGATGGAAGATTTTCTTAAGGAAATGGGGATTACCCAGCACAAGCTCGCTGTTTCGATAGGGGTCCCGCCTCGACGTATTAACGAAATCGTCCACGGAAAGCGGGCTATTACCGCCGATACGGCTCTTCGCCTTGCCAAGTTTTTTGGAATGTCCCCACAGTTCTGGCTGGGGTTGCAGACCCATTACGACTTGGATGTCGCAGAGGACAAAATTCTTGCCGAGCTGGACGATATTGTGCCGCTTCAGGCAGCGCCGGCTTAACGCGTTTGCCGTCTGTGACCGCGTAGCGCAGGGTGAGTTGCTCAAGCCGAAGTCGCCGTTGTTGCCAAAGTTTCTCGCCTCGCCGCGGGCGGGCCAGATCTTTGGCAACAATGGCAGTGCCGTCACTGGTGGTGGGGCGGCTGGCACGCGCCTCCCTGAGTTAGTGGCCATCAAACCGCTTTAGGAGCGGTCGAAGTCGCGCTGCAGGTGCACCAGCCCGAGGCGCACGCCGTCCTTGGTGTGGATATTGGGCATGCGGCCGGTTTCCACGAACCCGAACTTCTTGTGCAGGGCAATGGAGGACTCGTTGGTGTCCACGATGTAGGTAATCATCGTCTCCACGTAGTCATTTTCCTTCGCGTGGTCCATGAGCGTGTCCATGAGCTCGCTGCCCACGCCCTTGCCCCGTGCGGACTCCGCAATATAGATGGAATCCTCCGCCGTGCCGTAGTAGATAGCTGGGGTGACAAACTGGAAGTAGGCGGCCCAGCCAATGATTTCGTCATCGTTCACCGCCACATAGACGGGAAAACCTTCCTCCTCCATCTGTGCGAGCCACTTTTCGCGGTCCTCGACGGACTCCTGCCACGTGACTAGGTTGGTGGCCGGCTTCGCGGCGGAGGCGGCATTATAGATGGCGGCGATTGCGGGGGCGTCGGCAAGCTCTGCGGGACGTACGTGCATGATGTTCCTTAAACCATGAGTTGCAAGTGGGTGAGGTCTATCCAGCGCCCAGCTTTGCGGCTGACTTCTTTTAACGTTCCTACAGTGGCAAAGCCGAACTTCTCATGCAACTTGATGGATGCGACGTTGTCCGCCACGATGAGTGCCAGCAGCGTATGGACCTGCTCCGCCTCGCGGGCATGCTGAACGACTGCATCGAGCAAGCGCGTGCCTACCCCGCGGCCGTGGGCGGTGGGATCAACGTAGATCGTCGTCTCGTAGCAGCCCAGCCACACCTTAGGATCGCGGTAGGGGCGGTAGAGTGCCCAGCCCAAGTACGCGCCATCGTCATCGAAAGCCACGAAACAAGGACAGGCTTCGCGGCGCAGCTGGTGGAGATACTCGGTGCGCTCTTCCACTGTGGCGGGTTCGCTGCGAAAGATGAAGTGGGTCTCCCGGATGGCCCAGTTTAAGGTGGCGGTCATTGCGGGGACGTCGGCGTCCGTCGCTTCACGGATTATCATGCGCGCAAGACTACACTCGCAGCCATGTCTAAGAAGAAGCCACGCCCCATGCCCGTTCCCGCCGAAGGTTTGAGCCAGCTTATCGACGCCCACACGCACCTCGCCTCTTGCCGCGACGCTGACGCCGACCTCGTTGAGCGTGCCCGTGCCGCAGGTGTTGAGCGCATCGTCACCGTGGGCGATGGCCTAGCGGAGGCGGAGAAGGCTTTGGCCGCGGCGCAGGAATTCGACAACGTGTACGCGGCCTGCGCTATTCATCCCACCAAGGCGCATGAACTCGACGAGGCCGCCCGTTCGCGCCTGAGCGAGATGGCGGCGGACCCGCGCTGCGTGGCCATCGGGGAAACGGGTCTGGATACCTACTGGATTTATCATGAGCCGGAACGAACTGCGCCGCTTGACGTCCAGGAGGAAGCGCTTCACTGGCACGCCGAGTTGGCAGCGAAGGTGGGCAAGACGCTGATGATCCACAACCGCGAGGCCGATGAGGATCTCATGCGCGTGCTGGGGGAGTGCGCTGAGGCGCCGAAGGTCATGCTGCACTGTTTCTCCTCGCCACTTGATGTGGCCAAGGAGGCTCTGGAGCGTGGCTACGTTTTGTCCTTCGCCGGCAACGTGACGTTCAAGCGCAACGAGGAGATGCGCCAAGCCGCAGCGCTCGCGCCAGCCGGGCAGCTGCTCATTGAGACGGACGCGCCGTACATGACCCCGGAGCCCTTCCGTGGTGCGCGTAATGAACCTTCGTTGATTGGTCATACGTACCGCTGCGTGGCGCAGGCGCGCGGCCAAGAAGTGGAGGACTTGGCCGCAGAGGTGGCTGAAACCTTCGCCGAGGTCTTCGGAGTGTGATGATCTTCACTCAAAGCAAAGGTGCTGCTCAACGGTGGCGCGCGTGTTTGGTGTGACGAGTGTGTTGCCAGTGGTGGCGGCGTGTGAGAACGTCTCGATCGTTACGCTCTGTTACCGTATCGTTATCCAAAGTTAGTCCGGCCTTGATGTTGCCGGCTGGCGTGCATTCGCACGCCACGTCAGGTGCTGAGGAGAGTGCAAAGGCCTCTCTGGGCACGAAGCAACGCAGAGACGAGTAAAGGTTTATGTCCCCGAAGAAGCAGATCAAGCGAATCAACAACTCCCGCTCCCTGCCCCTGCGCATGGCCACCGGCGGTGTGCTCGGCACGTTGGCTGTGGGTGGTGTCGTTGCCGTCGGTTCTCAGAAGGACATCACGCTCGACATCAACGGTGAGACCACCCAGCTGGCTACCTTCGCCGGTGATGTTAACGCGGCCCTCGAGGCCGCAGGTGTGAGCGTTGGCGGGGAGGACGTTGTCTACCCGGCGCTGTCTGAGCAGGTCTCCGATGGTGACTCGATTACCGTTCGTACCGCCAAGCCGGTTGCGGTGACCATCGATGGCGTGGAGACGAAGATGTCCTCCACTGACCTCACTGTGTCTGACCTGCTGGGCGGCCTCGACGGCATCGCCCCAGGCGCTGCTATCACCTCCGGTTCCAAGACCGTCGAGGATGATGAGGTTCTGACTGAGGGCATGAACCTTGAGGTGGTATCCCCGAAGATCATTAAGCTTTCTGACGGTGGCTCTGTGTCCTACGCCAGCGTTGCGGCTAAGACCGTGGAGGACGTACTGGAAGCCCGCGGTATCACCGTGGGCAAGGATGACCGTGTGTCGCCGGACCTTGACGCTCCCGTCAAGGCCGGCACGGCCATCACCGTGGACCGCGTGGACATCTCGGAAGAGGAGAAGACGGAGGACTTCGACGCACCAGCTACCTACGTTGATGACCCGGAGCTGGAAGAAGGCACCGAGGAAGTCCGCGAGGAGGGAACCCCAGGTTCGCGCACCGTGACCCGCAAGATTGTGAAGGTCAACGGTACGGAAGAGTCCAACGACATCATCAAGGAAGATGTGCGCACCGAGGCCGTCGCCGCAGTGATCGCGCGCGGTACCAAGCCGAAGTCCACCGCACCGGCCGTTGCTGAGGGCTCCGTATGGGATGCCCTCGCCCAGTGTGAGGCGACCGGTAACTGGTCCATCAACACCGGCAATGGTTTCTCCGGCGGTCTGCAGTTCACCCCGTCGACCTGGGCTGCCTTCGGCGGCACCGAGTATGCCCCGCAGGCCTGGCAGGCTTCCCGCGAGCAGCAGATCGCTGTGGCCCAGAAGGTTCAGGCCGCGCAGGGCTGGGGCGCATGGCCCGCCTGCACCTCGAAGCTCGGCCTGCGCTAAAGCTTCAGCGCCCTGCGTATTAGTCTGGATGACATGACACAACCCCACCTGCTGGGCCCGGTGGAAATCCGCGAGCTCGCCGCTGAGCTCGACGTGACGCCGACAAAGAAGCTGGGCCAGAACTTTCTGCATGATCCCAACACCATCCGGCGCATCGTGGCTGCCGCGGACCTGCAACCGGAGGACCGCGTGGTGGAGGTCGGCCCTGGTTTGGGTTCGCTGACCTTGGGACTACTGGGCGAAGTCGAGCACGTGACGGCCGTGGAGATTGACCCGCGCCTGGCAGGCAAGCTCCCAGATACCGTGGCGGCGCGGGCAGCCAACTTTGCGGATCGCCTCACCGTGGTGGAGAAGGACGCGCTCACCGTTGCGGCAGGGGAGTTGGGGGAGCCGACCGCCTTGGTAGCCAACTTGCCCTACAACGTGGCGGTGCCGGTGCTGCTCCACCTGCTGGAGGTCTACCCATCCATTCGCCGCGTCCTGGTCATGGTGCAGCTGGAAGTAGCTGAGCGCCTCGCCGCCGCGCCAGGCAGCAAGGTCTATGGCATCCCCAGCGTGAAAGCATCCTTCTATGGACCGGTTCGCCAGGCCGGCACGATTGGCAAGAACGTGTTTTGGCCGGCACCCAAGATTGAGTCAGGGTTGGTGCGCATCGATTGCACCCGCCCCTTCGACGAGACACTACGGCCGCGGCTCTTTGCGCTGATCGACGCCGCCTTTGCCCAACGCCGCAAGACACTTCGCGCCGCCCTGGCAGGTTTCTATGGTTCCGCCGCAGCAGCCGAGGAAGCGCTGCGCGCGGCGGATATCGATCCGCGCCTGCGCGGTGAGAAGCTGGGCGTGGAGGACTTCGTCCGATTGGCGGAAGCCTCATGAGTAGGACAGGAGACGACTCCCCGCAGATCTGGCAGGCGCGCGCCCACGCCAAGGTCAACCTGCACCTGGGGGTGGGGGAGGCACGCGCGGATGGTTTCCATGAGCTGGCTACGGTCTTCCAGTCCCTCGACGTGCATGACCGCATTAGCTACCGCTGGGGCGAGGAAAGCAGCGTGGTGGTCACCGGCAACCACGCGAAGGGTGTGCCGGCGTCAACCGAGAATCTGGCGTGGCGCGCGGTAGAGCTGGTGGCTCACAACCTCATGTTGCCAGCTGCCGGCACGCTCACGATGGAAAAGAACATCCCCGCCGCCGGGGGCATGGCCGGTGGCTCCGCTGATGCCGCGGCCGCCTTGCTTTTGGCCAACCAAGCTTTGAGCACCGAATTCGGCCGTGAAGCCCTCAGCATGGAGAAGCTCTACGAACTCGCCGCGGAACTGGGCTCCGACGTGCCTTTTACCCTCATGGGCGGCACCGCCTTGGGGCGCGGGCGCGGCGAACTCTTGACCCCGATGCTCAAGCGCGGGCGCTATATCTGGGCAATCATCACCAATGCGGAGGGTTTGTCCACACCCACTGTCTTCCGCAAGCTGGATGAGCTGCGCGCTGCCGGCCGTGGAAGCACACCGCACTTGGACACGGAAGCCGTGGGCCAAGCCCTCGTCGGCGGCAACCCCCACGAGCTTGCCGCGGTGATGCACAATGACCTCCAGCCGGCAGCACTCTCTTTGCGTCCGGACTTACGCAAGATTCTCGACACCGGTGAGGCCGCCGGCGCCCTCAAGGGCATCGTTTCCGGGTCTGGGCCTACCTGTGCCTTCCTCTGCGAGGACGAGGAGACCGCACAGGAAGTGGTGGCCCAGGTCTGCGCCGATAACCGCGGAACCCGTGGCCTGGTGACCGCAGGCCCCGCAACCGGAGCAACGCTGGTCTAGCGCCAGCGCTGTAGGTAGCGGTCCTTAGAGGACGGCCATCTCCACGGGCTTGAAGTCGAGCTTGTAGCGCTGCGGCTCCTGGTCACCGAGGAGGTCAAGGACCACCAGTTCTTGCTTGTTCGCATCGGTGACGTAGGCATAGCCGTTTGCCGCCTTGAGGATCGGACCCGGCTGCTGCCACTCCTCGTTTTCCTTCCACGGGGAGATAGCGTCAATCTTCTTTGTTACCTCGCCGGAATCCGGGTCGATGACGTTGAGCTTGCCGTCGGTCGTGAGGACTAAGGCCTCGCCCAGGGGACCGCGGGCCAACGAGCGGAACCAATAGGATTCGCCCAGTTCAACCTTCTTGGCAGAGTAGTCCTCCGTATTGATGAGGGTCACTGAGGTGGGACGCTCGAAGTCGACATCCTTGTCGGTCTTGTTGTCTGCCAAGATGATGTTGGATTCCTCCGAACCCGCAGAATTGCCGGAGCGCTGGTATCCGTCCTTGCCCGCGTAAGCGGAGACGTCGATCTTGTGGAATTCGGTGCCGTCGAAGACGACGGGCCCATCCTCGCAGCCGAAGAAAAGGGAACCGTTGCCGGCGGCAGCTTCGCCGTGGACGCCAGGACACTCAGTGGTTTCCGCAAGGACCTTGCCGGACTTGTCGAGGTGCTGGATGGTGTGGCGCTCGTCTTCCGTGCCCTTCGTGGTGACCACGGAGCCGTCTTTCAGCGGGACGGCCACACCGTGGTGCGCAGCGCCTGTCTCGACGGTGTTGACGGGCTTGGCGTCTTCCTTGCCGATGTCCTCGGTCTTGTAAATCCGTGCCACACCATCGCCGTCGGAGAAGAGCGCGGTAAAGCCGTCGTGGTGAACCACGTGACCGGCGTGCGGTGCGTCGATGGCTGCGCTGAGAAGCTGCGGCTGCGCCGCGTAGTAGTGCTTGTGGTCGCCGTGGGGCTTGGTGATGCGCCCCGTGTCGAAGGTGAGGAAGCTATCGCCCTTGGTCACCATGATGTGGCGGTTATCGCCGGCATCGCTTAGACGGAGGAATGCTTTCAGATCTTCGCTTTCGATGACCTCACCGGTTTCGCCGTCGAGCGTGGTGAGGCCGTTTTTGTGGGAAAGAAGGATACGGTTTGGCAGCTCAGCTACCTCAGTCTCACCTTCCGCGGCTTCGAAGCCGTCATGGCTGTGCTCCCCATCATGGTCATCGTCGTGCTCGGCATGCGCGTGGGAGGCTTCAGCGCTGGAGGGCGACGTGGATTCCTCGCTGTCAGGGGAGGAGCAAGCGGACATGGTGAGGATCGTGGCGGAAAGTGCGGCGCACAGGGCGAGACGTTCTTTTTTCATAGTGCGCCAGAGTATTGGAAGTGAAAATCAATAGCAATAAAGGTAATGGTGCGGGGGTAACCGCGCCGAGGCACTAAGATGAACACTCGATATGGCGAACCTCATTAACCTTGAAAACGTAACCAAGTCCTTTGGGCTTAAGACCCTGCTGGACGGGGTCTCCCTCGGCGTGCAAACCGGTGATCGCATCGGCATCGTCGGCGTCAACGGCGGCGGCAAAACGACGCTGCTGGAAGTTCTCACCGGTATCGAATCCCCAGACTCGGGCCGCGTGTCCCACAACTCGGAATTGCGCATGGCGGTGGTGACCCAGCGCTTTGAATTAGAAGAATCGCTCACCA
>NZ_KV818328.1:74360-164216 GCF_001814885.1 Corynebacterium sp. HMSC068G04
CCATCGCCCAAGCCATCATTGAGCCGTTGGGCTTGGAGACTTTCGAGTGGGCATCCAACGCGAAGGTGCGCGATGTCCTCGGCGGCCTCGGCATTGTTGACCTAGGGCTAGACACCCCTGTGGGCTCGCTCTCCGGTGGTGAGCGCCGCCGCGTCAACCTGGCTGCCGCACTCGTTCAAGACCTCGACATCGTGGTGCTCGATGAGCCGACCAACCACCTCGACGTCGAAGGTGTGCAATGGCTGGCCAGCCACCTGCTTTCGCGCAAGCTAGCGGTCGTCGTCGTCACGCACGACCGCTGGTTCCTCGACACCGTGGCCACCACTACCTGGGAGGTGCACGACGGTGTCGTCGATGCCTACGAGGGTGGCTATAACGACTGGACCTTTGCCCGCGCCGAGCGCGCCCGCCAAGCCGATGCTATTGAGCAGCGCCGGCAGAACTTGGCCCGCAAGGAGCTGGCGTGGCTGCGTCGCGGAGCGCCGGCGCGTACCTCGAAGCCGCGCTATCGCATCGAGGCAGCCGAGGCACTCATCGCCGACGTCCCCGCACCGCGCGACAAGGTCGAGCTCATGGCCTTTTCCAAGCAGCGCCAGGGACGAGTCGTCATTGAGCTCGAGGACGCAAAGGTCACAACCCCGGACGGTCGCACGCTCGTGGATCACCTCACCTGGCGCTTGGCGCCGGGCGAGCGCATCGGCCTCGTTGGTGTTAACGGTTCGGGCAAGACCACGCTGCTGCGCGCCCTTGCTGGTGAAGTCGAGCTTGCCGCTGGCAAGCGCATCGAGGGCAAGACGGTGCGCCTGGGCTGGCTGCGCCAGGAGCTCGATGATCTGGATCCGGAGCGCCGGCTTCTCGACGCCGTCGAAGACGTCGCCACCTACGTTCACCTAGGCAAGAAGGAACTGTCCGCGTCCCAGCTCGCGGAGCGCCTGGGTTTTTCCGCCAAGCGCCAGCGCACGCCGGTCGGCGACCTCTCCGGCGGTGAGCGCCGCCGTCTGCAGCTGACCCGCGTGCTTATGGCGGAGCCAAACGTGCTGCTTCTCGACGAGCCCACGAACGACCTCGACATCGATACTCTCCAGGAGCTGGAGTCTCTTCTGGACTCGTGGCCGGGCACCTTGGTGGTCATCTCGCACGACCGCTACCTCATCGAGCGCATCGCGGATAACACCTATGCGCTGTTTGGGGATGGCAAGCTCACCAACCTGCCGGGCGGAATCGAGGAATACCTGCGCCGCCGTCAGGAGATGGAGGCCGCCACCGCCCGCGGCGTCCTTGATTTAGGAGAAGCCTCCAAGAACTCTGACGAGCAGAGCGCGGATGCCGCCCCGGCCAAGCGGTTGAGCTCCCAGGAAGAGCGCGAGCTGACCAAGAAGATGAATGCGCTGGAGCGCAAGATGGGCAAGCTCGACGATAAGACGGCGAAGCTGAACGAAAAGATGGCGGTGGCTGCAGAGAAGATGTCCTCCGGTGAGGGGGACAGCGGTGAGCTAGCGAAGCTCGACTCCGAGCTCAAGGCCATTGCCTCTGAGCGCGAAGAGCTAGAAATGGAATGGCTGGAGTTGGGGGAGAAGCTCGAGGGGTAGGCCCAGCCCTACCCGAAGAGAGCCGCGATGCCCAGCATCGCCGGCAGCGAGAGGAAGGTGGTGAGGAAGACCGTATCGCGCGCCACCGTTTCTCCCGACTGGTAGGTCGCGGCATAGTTGTAGACGTTCTGTGCGGTCGGAAGCGCGGCCAAGATCAGCGCTGTGTAGAGCTCGTTGCCGCTCAGCCCCAACGCCAAGCCGGCCGCCAGCGCAATCGCCGGCATAGCAATGAGCTTGAGAACCGTGGCGGTAATCGTCGGCAGGCGGTCAACGGCTAACAGCCCGTCGCCGGTGAGTGAGGCGCCAAAGCTCATCAGGATCATCGGGATGGAGGCACCACCAAGGATCTCGAGCGGAGCCATAATGACGTCGGGGACGTGCCAGCCTGCGGCGGACACGATGAAGCCGGCGATCGCCGCGATGACCACTGGGGCTGTCAACCCTGAGACCACGGAACTTAAAATCGAACGCAGGCTTGTTCCCTGGGCGTTGAGGCCGGCAATGATGAAGGGCGAGAGGACTGCCATTTGCAGCACGAGCGCTGGCACCACAAAGGTGGCATCACCGATGACATAGGTGGCGATGGGCAGCCCGATGTTGACCGAGTTGTAGTAACTGGCCGCGGCCGCGCCGGCCATGGTTTCCGCTCCGCTACGCCGGAAGAATAACGCGCTCAGCACCCAATACAAGGCCATCGTGGCGACCGAAGCTATCGCGATGACGGCGACAACCGGCGAGGCAAAGGCCGAGGTGTCAGAGGTGGCCACGCTGGAAAAGATCAGCGCTGGGGTCGCCGCCCAGAACGCCGTGCGATTGAACTGCAGGCGCGCCTCACCTTCGCCGATAACGCCGCGCCGAGCCATGATGAAGCCCACGCCGATAACCACAAAAATGATGGCGAAACCGGTTAAGACGTCCAGCAACAGTGATCACCTTTCGGATACTCGTTAAAAAATCCATACTAAAGCCAGCCTTGGCTATTCTTCCATGCCGGCATGCAGCCACCGGCAAGTGATAACAAAGTGGTATCGAAAATCCCACATGAGCGGGAAGTCTTTTTCCGCCGAAGCATTTTTGTGGCACGGTGGAAGGCATGAATTCTTTCCGTCGTGTTTCCCGCATGTCCGCCACCGCCGCCGTGGCAGCTACCCTCACCACTGCTCTGTCGGTGTCCGCTGCCCAGGCCGCCCCGGTTAACTCCTCTTCCGCACAGCTGCAGGACGTAAACCAGCTGTCTTCCCAGGCCGTTGAGCAGGTCAACTCTTTAGAGATCGAGCTGCCTGCGCAGGCCTATGACCTGGCGAAGCAGTTTAACGTCCAGTTGCCGGGCTTCATTAAGAAGCCGACCCCGGCCGTCGCCGGCGAACTCGTTGGTGCTACCCACGCCCACCTGCTCAAGCAGGGCCACCACGAGGATGCCAACGCCAAGAACATCGCGCAGGAGTGGGCAAACCAGGCAGCAGCTGGCAAGGTCACCTTCCACGACAATGCAGGCGATGGGCTGACCCACCTGGAGGAGGGCAGCGGCAACATTTACAAGCTCACCGAATCTGAGGCCAAGGAGCGCGTGGACTGGCTCAACCGCGACGTGCCCGTGACCAAGACGGATGGCACCGGCTTCGGCGTCGCCCAAGCTTTTGACGGAACCTACGTCTATGTGGCGGAGTACTTCTTCAACAAATAATCCTCCCGAGAGGCTCTTTTTAAGGCCCTGCTGGAATTGGGCTAGCTCAGTTCAGCCATTGGCGGGGCCTTCTGCACGTTTTCGTGGAGAAGGTTACAGTGGGGCCCATGATTTTGATCAACGTACAGTTCCACGTCAAGCCCGAGTATGCCGAGACCTTCCTCGACGAGATCGACTGGTACACCAAGGCCTGCCAGGCTGAGCCCGGCTGTATCGATTTCAAGTGGTTCCACGATCCGGAAGACAAGCAGCGCTTCCTGCTCCTCGAGTCCTACAAGGACGGCACCGACGTTGACCACGTCAACACCGAGCACTTCAAGCGCTCCTGCGAGGAGCTCCCGAAGTACCTGGTGGAGACGCCGGACATCATCAACACTCACATCGATGGAAAGACCAATTGGGATAAGATGGCTGAATTCTCCGTATAGGAGAGTGAGCAGCTTGGCTTCCAGTAAGAAGGAAGCACACAAGTAACGGCGAAGCGAGAACGGCCGGGGAGGCACATCCCCGGCCGTTTTCTATGTGCTCAGACCTAGAGGCGAATCACGTCAACTGCCCGAGTTGCCAAAACATGTGCTCCCGCCGCAGGATCTGGCCAGAACTTTGTCAACTTTGGCAGTGCTGCTGGGACAATGCTGCTAGCGCACTGCCCTGATTGGAGAGCAGCTGACTCGAGAGCGGCCGAAGGCTAGAGCGAGCAGGCCGTGGTGCTGGACTTGTCCCCGTTGGCGTACTGCTCGAGGGCGTCGGAAAGCGCCTGCACATACAGCGCTGCGCCCTCGGCCTGTGGGTGCACGCCGTCGTCGTAGAGCAACGCCGGGTTCTCTTGGGCCATGCCGCACCAGTCGGCCACGTAGACGTTGTCGTGCTCCTTTGCGGCCTCGATAATCTCTGCGCGCGCCTGACCCATCCAGTCGCGCTCGCCGTAGGGCACGACGAGGATAACCGTGCGATCGGAACCGAGGATGGTGAGGAGCTCGTCCATCTCGCCGTCCGCAGCCGGCCCGTTCGTTCCCAGCCCCACAAAGACGGTGGAACGTAGCTGTTCAGAGTCCTTCAGCTGTCGAATCGCAGGAATCGCCTCCCCATACTGGCGGGAAACCGCCGCATCGATGAGGATTCCGGGGAAGCGCTCGTTGAGGGCTTCGGAAGCAGCAAGCATGACCGAATCACCCACCGCGTTGATCTCCGTGCCCGCAGGTAGCGCCCGCTTCTCCTTCGGCTTCGTGGTTTCTGTCGGCGTTGCTGGGGCCGATGCGGCGGTCTGCTCATTGGCCTGCGACATGCGCTCCAATTCTCGCTCGAGCTCGGTCTGGTCCTGTGACGTGACCAGCCCATAGGCCACGCCCAGCGCCGAGAGGATCACCATGGCGGGCACGGCAGGCCACATGGCCTTGCCGAAACCGTCTTTCATCTCGGCCACAGTGGGGCGCGAGGCCCAATAGGTGCGCCACGTGGCGACATATCCGGCGCGGCGGAAGGGGTTCTCAACGAACTGATACGTCACCTCAGCCAGCAGGCAGGACACGGGAAGCGCGAGTAGTCCCAGCAGCCACGCCGGGGCATCAGACAGCTCGCGGAGGATCATCACCACCGGCCAATGCCACAGGTACAGCGAGAAGGAACGCTGGCCCAGCCACCGCATCACCCGGGTGCGGAAGAGCCATGTGAGTGGTCCGGTCTCACGCACCACGCCCCAGATCATTGCCGCGCCGAGGAGGCTGGTGAGGACCAGGCCGCCGCGGTAGGTGAACTCAAGGTCCGCGCCCATCCACACCAGCTGCGCCAGGTATCCGATTAAGGCAAAGGACCCGATGGTGCCGGCGATAACGCCTGTGCTTGTCGACGCCCACGAATCCGCCTTTGCCTCCTTCGACGTCGAGGTGAGTAGAAGGGATAAAAGCGCACCGATGAGGAGGCCGAAGGCATGGGTATCGGTGCCGTAATAAACACGTGTGGGGTCTTCGCCCGGAGTGAACAGCAGCGCCATCGCGGCAGCGGAGGCGGCGGCGAGGACAAGAGAAAGCGCGATGGGCAGGCGCTTGGGCTGGCGCCGCGACAGAGCAAAAGCTCCAAACATCAGTAGGGGCCACAGGAGGTAGAATTGCTCCTCAACCGCTAGGGACCAGTAGTGGGCAAAGACTTGCACCTCATTGGGTGCAAAGTAGGTCTGGCTGGTGGCGATCTGGGTCCAGTTGTTGACGAAGAAGAAGGTCCCCAAGAATTGTTCCCGGATCCCCACGGCGAGGTCCCCGCCAATCATGGCGACGAGGGCCGTGCACAGGCATAAGACGACGAGCGCAGCCGGAAGGATACGCCGGAAGCGCCGGACCCAGAAGTCGGTGAGGCTGATGCGCCCGCTCACGGCGAATTCGCGCACGAGCAGCGAGGTAATGAGGAAGCCGGAGAGGACAAAGAACATATCCACGCCGAGGTATCCGCCGGGGAGCAGATCCCCGAAGAAGTGGTAGAGCACGACCGCCAAGACCGCGAGACCGCGCAGCCCATCCAAGCCCGGTACCGGGCGCAGGCGCGCGCGACGCTGGCGCGTGACGGTGGCAGATTCCTTTGGCACCGCTGGAGTGTCAGCGCCCTTCGTGTTGTCCTGTCGCGCGGCTTGGCGCTGTTCCCGGGAGGGGCGTGGTGTTTTGAGCTGCTTGCTCGTCGGTGTGCCGACGGGCTGCGAGCGCCGCGCCAAGGCGCGCGATATCTCATTCTCAGGCCGTGGTTCGGGGGAACTCTCGGCGGGTGTGGGCTGAGCTGGGGGCTGCGAAGCGGCCTTGGCGATCCGCTCGACAGGCTGAGCCGGACGGGGCTGTTCGTCGCACTGCGGCCGGGTAGATTGAATACGCTGTGGCCGCGTAGCGCGCGGGAGCGGGCGGCGGCGCGGCGAGGGGGTTTCCTCGGCGGCCTCGCGGGCTTTGTGCAGCTTGGCCTTGCGCACAGCGGATGCCTTGGGGAGGGACCCCGGGTCCAGCTCAAGGGAGGTGTCCGTGGCCCGACGAGGGACACGGGGCCCAGGGGATCGCAGGAACTTCTTCACTGAACACTCCACACGTAAGGGATCGGGGGTCTAGGGAACCGGGGTAATCCTACTCGGGTGGTGGCAGAGAATCGGGAAGGTTTCCTGGGAGCGTGTTAGGTGCGCAGAAGCTGGCGCAGCACCGTGCTCACACCATTGTCGGTATTGGCAGGCGCGATAATATCCGCTATTTCCTTCAGCTTCGGATGCGCGTTGTCCATGGCGACAGCCGTCCCAGCGGCGCGCAGCATTTCGAGGTCATTGAGGTAGTCACCGAAGGCCACGGTGGCGGTGATTGGAACGTTGGCAAGTTCAGCGAGCTTGAGCAAGGCTGCGCCTTTATCCACGCCGCGGGCCATGACATCGAGCCAGACCTTGCCCGATACCGCCACGTTGTCCTCCGGTACGGCGCGACGAATCGGCTCGTAGAGGTGAGCCTCGGAACCGGATTCGCAGAAGATGGCGATCTTGATGATGTCGCTATTGGGGACGTCGTCCAAGTCGTCGACCCACGTGACCGCCTTGTAATACTTGGAAATCTCCGCGCGTGCTGCCTGCGTGACATCCCGCGCCACGTAGGCGGTCTCCGGGGAACACAGAACGACGGTGTGCGCCTCGCTGATGGAGGCTGCGGCCTCGCGCGCCGCGCGCACGGTTTCTTCCTGCAGCGGGAAGGTGGCGATGATCTCGCCGCCGCGCAGGATCACCGAGCCGTTCTCGGCAATGAATGTGCCGCCCTTCGGGAACATGTCCTGTAGGGTGGCCAGCTGGCGTCCTGAGGCCGGAACCAGCTCGCAGCCGCGGGCAGTGGCGAGCTCCTCAAGCTCTGAAAAGTCTGCGGGCAGCTGACCGTGGGCATCGAGGAGGGTGCCGTCCATGTCAAGAGCAACAAGCTGTGGGGGCAAGAATTTCACACCAATCTGAAGGTTGGGTTTAGAAGTAGGGGTCGATGTTAAAACCAGCCTCAAAAACAGGTGGCTGAAACATGTGTGATATGGAACACTGGTGCGCATGACTACGACTGATCCAGTACTCGTTTCCGTCCGCAACCATACCGGAGTCCTCGAACTCAATCGGCCGAAGGCCCTGAACTCGTTGACCCCGGACATGATCGATATCATCCGCCGCTCCCTCGAAACGTGGGCGCAGGACGATGAGATTGAGCAGGTCCTGATTTACTCCAATAGCCCTAAGGCATTTTGCGCGGGCGGCGATGTGCGTCACGCGCGGGAGGGAATCGCGGAAGGCAAGCTGGAGGAGGTCGATGCCTTCTTCGCCAGCGAGTACCTCACTAACGGTGATATCGCAGAGTTCCCGAAGCCCTATATCGCCGTCATCGACGGTGTTGTCATGGGCGGTGGATTGGGCATTTCCCTGCACGGCTCGCACCGCGTGGTGACGGAAAAGGCCTTCGCCTCGATGCCGGAGATGAACATCGGCTATGTCACCGACGTCGGTGTGGCCTATGCGGCCCAGCGCATGGTGGGCACCCGCGGTATCGCCTCACCGGGCTTGGCCAAGTTCTGGGGTCTTAGTGGATACCGCATGTATGCCGCAGACATGTTGTGGACTGGCGTGGCAACCCACGTTGTCAAGGATGCACACGAGCTGATTGAGGCCGCCATTGAGCGCGGTATTGATGCCGCGCTGGAGGACCTCGCCCTGCCCGCACCCGAAGAGCCCGCCCCGCTGGAGCAGGTGGCCAAGGACCTGGAGGAGACGTTTGCCCTGCCAACGTGGGAGGAAATCTCCGCGGAGCTGGACAAGCGCCCGCTCATTGCCGGTGAGGTCCGCCGCCTTATGGCAGGGGCGTGCCCAGCTGCCATTATCGCGGCTAACGAGCTTTATGAGGCAGAGGCCGGTGTCGACGACATTCGCGAGGCCCTCCTTTTGGAACTCAAGCTGGGCATGCACATGTACCGCCGTCCCGACTTTTCTGAGGGCGTGCGCGCGGTACTAGTGGACAAGACCCAGGACGCAGCGTTTAACCCGGCCACCACAGAGGAGGTTGACGTCGAGGAGTTCCGCGCCGTGCTGAACTCCTAACGCTCCCAGCCGCTCACGCACTCAGCGCTGTCCGAGCACTTATAGGGGGCGCGCCCGGTGGTAGGCAGCGCGCGCCCGCTGCTCGTCCACGCCTGCCGGCACCGCAACGTTGAGGGTGGCTTGCGTGGCCGCCGGAGTCGGTGCGGGGAGGTGGAACGCGGGGGCATCGGACAGCGCGAGGCCTTGGCGGCCGTCGGGAAGCTGCACTGGCAGCAAGGTCCACAGGCCCAGAACTGGCATGGCCAGCTGTGGCAAGCGTGCAGAGCGTGCCTCAGTGATGGACACGCGGGCCCGAATCAACTCGGGGATAGCCTGGTCATATCCGAAGCGGCGCAGGTTCGCCGCTGCTTGGGCGGACATGGAGCTGGACAGCTCATCTGCCCAGGCCCAGGTGAAGGCGTTCGTGGAGGCGTCGATCGTCGCGATGAGGTGCGCGGGCACCGTGAGCGAGCCGTAATCGGAGTTCACCACGGTCCGCGACGTAACAGGATCAAGGTCCGCCCACAGGTTGGGGAAGCGGGCCTCCAAGAAGAAGTTGTGCTCGGTGGCGAGGAAGTGGGCGTCGGCCAACACTTCGCGCGCGCTGAGCCCAACGCGGCCCGGGGCCTGGGGGAGAGCCACGATCCGGGAGCCGTGGAAAAGCGCGAGATTTTCCGCGTGGCTCTGCGGAATGCCCAGGTAGGAGGACAACTCGGCGGTGGCTAGGCGCTCGTCGACCCCACCGGCGACGTCCCCTGAGTGCTCAATTCCGGCCAGGATGCTCACCCGAGGATCCGGGTTAATCTCCGCGAAATCGACGGCGACCAATGCTTCGCCATCGCCCTGTGGGACGCGGACAACAGGCCGGTCGCCCACCAGCCGTCGTGCCAAGCCGCGCAGCAGGGCAGAGTCAGGTTGTGGCCCGTGGAATTCCGGCTGCGGTGCGTGCTCTGCCATGCCGGTGGCCCAGCGAAGCTCCCCGTTGTGGATGGTGGCAAGACGCAGTCCATCGAAATCATAGACCCCGGAATCAGTGCTAAAACGCACGACGGCGCGCTGATCCAGGTCTGGCTGCCCTTCCTCCGAGGCTGCTGATACGGAATCGGTGGGAATGAAATTCACCTCGACGTCGCGAACGACGCCTAGGCGTGAGGCAAACGTGGCGTCGATGCCGGCTTGGATAAAGGCGCCAGCGGAGTACAGGTTCTGGGCTGAATCCATGGGTCTCCTTGACTAGTTTGTATTCCTGCGGAAGGGGTGCTCGATGGCCTCCTCGTAGGCCTGAAGGAGGGCTTGGGTGGATTCTACCCAGGAATGTTTTTCAGCTTCGCGGCGGGCGGCCTGTCCCATCTGCGCCCGGCGGGAGGAATCACGCAGGAGGCCGAGAGCGGCGCTGGCCCACGCGGTGTCGTCAGCGTCGGGCTCGATGAGATGTCCTGTGACGCCTTCTTCGATAACGAAGGGGATGCCGCCGGCATTCGTGCCGATGACCGGAACCCCAGAGGCGAAGGACTCGAGAGCCACGAGTCCCAAGGTCTCTGTGGCGGAGGGGAAGAGGAAGACATCCCCCACGGCGAAGGCGGCGGCGAGCTCCTCGCCGGAGAGGTAGCCCGTGAATACGGTGTGCGCAGGATCGAAGTTGGACTTGAGCTCCTCCAAGGCGGGGCCATCGCCGACGATGGCCAGGCGGGCGTCGCTAAGCTGTGCCCTCACCAGTTCCATCACGTGATCGAGGCGTTCCAAGTCCTTCTCCTTGGAGACGCGGCCGATATAGGTCACCAACGGGGAATCCGGGTTACCGTCGGTCAGGCGCTCGCGCATCTGTTCCGTGGCGCGACTGGGGTGATAGGTCTGCGTATCAACAGCCTTGGGCCACAGCTGCACGTTGCGGATCCCCATCATCCGAGCCTTATCCACCATGGGGCCGGAGGTGCACAGGTTCACCGCAGCCTGGTTGTGCAGATACTTCAGCGCGGCTTCGGTCAGCGGCCTAGTCCACCCAATCCCCAGCGCTTCAACGTACTCGGGGACATTGGTGTGGAAGCTGGCTACCAGCGGTACGGCATCGCGCTGCGCGGCAAAGACGCCGAGGGCCGCGGTCCAAATGGGGTTGACCGCGTGGATGACATCGGGATCGAAATCCCGGATCTCTTTGAAGAATTTCCACGAGGGCAAACCGAATTTAATCTCCGGGTAGACCCACAGCGACAAACTGGGGATGCGGGTGACCTCGAAGCCGGCATAGGTGTCAGGGGCCTTGCCTGTGGCAAAAATCCGCACCTCGTGGCCCATCGCGGACAGCTGGTCCAGCGTGCGCGTCAGGCGCGTGACCACGCCGTCGATCTTGGGCAGGAAGACCTCGGTAACGATAGCGATGCGCACGAAGGTTTAAGCCTCCGCAGCGTCAGCGCCGTTGGCCAAGGCTTCGGGAACACCAGCGTGCTGCTGGCGCGTCCATAGCGACTGGGCTGGAATCTTGGAGCGGTCAGCACGGTCGGCGTACTTACGCGCGACTTCCTCCACCTCGTGGAGCAACCCCTCCGACAAAGTGGTCGGCTCCAGGCCGAGCTCGAGGAAAGTGTCGTTGGTGACGTGGAGTTCATTCTCTGCGGATTCCTTGCGCGGGTTCGGCACATAAGCCACTTCCACACCAGAGATCTTCGCCAGTAGTTCTGCCAGGTCACGCACGCGGTGGGTTTCGGTCATCTGGTTGATGATCTTGACGCGCTCGCCGCGTGCCGGCGGATTCTGCAGGGCTAGCTCGATGCAGCGCACCATGTCACGAATGTGAATAAAAGCGCGGGTCTGTCCGCCGGTGCCGTGCACGGTCAGCGGATAACCAATGCCGGCCTGAATGAGGAAGCGGTTGAGCACCGTTCCGTAGTCGCCGTCATAGTCAAAGCGGTTGATGAGGCGCTCGTCCTTCTGGGTCTGCTCCGTGTGCGTGCCCCAGATGATGCCCTGGTGCAGATCGGTGATACGCAGCTCATCGTTCTTGGCGTAGTAGGCAAAGAGGTGCTGGTCTAGCACCTTCGTCATGTGGTAGACCGAGCCGGGGTTGGAGGGGTAGAGGATTTGCTGCTTGACGACGCCATTCTCGCCCGCATCCACCTGCACATCCAGGTAGCCCTCCGGAATCTTCATGCCGACGGTGCCGTAGCCGTAGACACCCATGGTGCCCAAGTGGGCGACGTGGATATCTTGCTCAGATTCCACGATGGCGGCGAGCAAGTTGTGGGTGGCGTTGATGTTGTTATCCACCGTGTAGCGTTTGGTGCGCGAATTCTTCATGGAATAGGGGGCGGCGCGCTGCTCAGCGAAGTGCACCACCGCATCCGGGCGTTCGGTATTCAGGAACTCCAGCAAGCCGTCGTAGTCCTGGGCCACGTCGAGGTTACGGAAGCCGATGGTCTTGCCGGAAACCTCGGTCCACGCGGCCAGGCGATCCTCAATGGAGGCGATGGGTGTTAAGGATTCCGCGCCCAACTCCTCATCGATGGCGCGCCGGGAGAGGTTATCCACGATGATGACATCATGGCCTTGGTCGGAGAGATAGAGGGAAGCGGGCCAACCGCAGAAGCCGTCTCCGCCGAGAATCGCTACCTTCATTTTTTGTCTCTCCACTTCTTGGGTCGGGGTCAAAACGTGCTGTACCAGCAGGGGTCTAGTCTATGTTGACACGCGTAAGTTTGGGGTGCGTTACGTGGCACACTTTTTTCGAACATACCGTTTGCTCGCCTGCGTCGGGGGCGCGCGGGGTAAACAGTAGATGAATGTTCTCTAAGAGCCTGTAGACTAGCCCGCATGCTTGAAGCCGTGCTGAATGCCTTCGCCGATTCCGTCAACGCGCTTCTCATCGGAATCCTGGTGGCCATCGGCATCATGCTTCCGCGGGGGAGCTACCGCAAGATCGCGGCCCTCGTCATCGTCGGTGACTGGTTCGGTGTGCTCACCGCCGCTGCTGTGGTGATGTTCGTCTTCGTCGGCATCCAGGACAAGGTGGCCGCCGCGCTGGAATCACCGCTGCTTGGTTGGGGTCTGGTGGTCATCG
Organism: Corynebacterium sp. HMSC068G04; assembly: GCF_001814885.1. NCBI lineage: Bacteria > Bacillati > Actinomycetota > Actinomycetes > Mycobacteriales > Corynebacteriaceae > Corynebacterium > Corynebacterium sp. HMSC068G04. Next base: position 86,732 of record NZ_KV818328.1, read on the forward strand.
GCCTGGGGCTGGGCCTTCTGGCCTGGCGCTCCAAGGGCGAACCCAATGACATGGTGCAGAAACTCCTCGGCCCACTGCGCACGCCCTCGGCCAAGACTGTCGCGGTGGGCTATGCCATGGGCGTTATCCAGTCCTTGACCTCCGTACCCTTTTTCTATGGGCTGATGCACCTTGCTGCCGGGGATTTCAGCAACACCGTTAAATACGGTGGCCTCTTTTTCTACGCCACGTTTGCGCTCTCGCTGCCGACGGTGTGCGGGCTTTTCATCGCACTCGTGCGGGCGAAACCACAGTCCTGGGCCGGACGCGCCTTCGCGTGGGCGCGGGAGAACTCCGCAGCGGTTGCGCTTTGGAGCGGCTACGGAGTGGCCGCCTTCCTGGTGGTGATGGGTCTCGTTGCTCTTCTATAACGAGCCGGCTGGTGGGCAAGAGTTCAAAAGTGAACTGCCCTAGTTGCCAAAGTTCTGGTCAGTTTTTGCGGCGGACTCGGGAGTTTTGTCAACAACGGCAGTTGCGGTGCTAGTCGTAGAGGACGTCGTCGAGGGGGAGGGCGTCGCCAAGCGGCGCCTGATTCTGAGCAATGTCGACGTAGCGCGCGGCGTGCGGGATGAAGGCAGCGGATTCCTCAGGGCTCAACGCACGGCGCACCTTGGCGGGCACCCCGGCGGCCAAGGCGCCGGCGGGAATGTCCTGGCCTTCGAGCACCACCGCGCCGGCGGCGATGAGAGAGCCTGTGCCCACGGTGGAGCCGGAAAGCAAAGAAGACTTCATTCCAACCAGCGTGCCCGCGCCCACCCGCGTGCCGTGGAGCATGGCCATGTGGCCCACGGTGACGTCATCCTCCAGCACACACGGCGCAGTGGTTTCGACGTGGATGACGCAGTTGTCTTGGATATTGACGCGGGCGCCAAGGCGGATGGCACCAACATCTCCGCGCAGCACGCTGCCATAGAACACGGAAGAATCTGGCCCGATGGTGACGTCACCGATGATGGTGGCATTCGGCGCAATCCAGGCGCTGCGGTGGATGCGGGGAGTGTGCCCTTGGAAGGGGAGGATGAGCATGGCGGATTAGCTTTCTTCAGGGGGTGGGTTCGACGGACACAGCGAGTGACTCGGAAACTTCATAATCGCCGGGCTCCGCGTTGAGTTGGGACAGCGTCTCTCTTTCTGCAAGCGACAACGGGATGGCCCATCCCTTCTTGGGGTCGTGGACGGGACGCTGTTCTCTAGTCGTGGGGGAGAGATGCACCGTGGTCTGAGGGCCACGCAACTGCGCGGGCTCGCCGGAGCGCGCCACCTCACTGAGCACCTGCGCACCGGCAGGGGAGGTAACCAGGATGATGAGACCGCTCGCAGTGTGCACGGAAAGATGATCGAAAGAAACCTCGACGGCGTGGGGATCCGGGGAGGCCAAACGGACAGTGCTGGAGCCGCCAAGCTTGTCGACGGCATTCTTAACCGCAGAAAACAATCCCATGGCGCGATCCTAGCGCGGGGGTACCATCGGGCACTGTGATTGACGCGAAAGATACAGCACTCGTCATTGAAGGCGGCGGCATGCGCAATTCCTATACCGCCGCGTGCATCGTCAAGCTCCTAAAGGAGGAGGTGGAATTTGGCTGGGTTGGAGGTGTTTCCGCGGGCTCTTCACACACCGTGAACTTCCTCTCCCGCGACGTGAGCCGCTCGGAAGAATCCTTCGTGGATTTTGCCAAGAACCCCAGCTTCGGTGGCCTGGGTTCGCTGCTGCGCGGTAGCGGCTACTTCAATGCGGAGTTCATCTATGAGAAGGCCGCCGATCAGGACATGCCCTTTGACTGGGAAGCATTTCAGGCCAACCCGGCGCAGATGTGTATTTCCGCCGCGCGCGCCGATACCGGGGAGAGCGTGTACTGGGGGCGCAATGACATAAAGACACAAGAGGACCTGATGGTGCGCGTTCGCGCGTCTTCGACGTTGCCGCTGATCATGCCGATGCGTGTTATCGATGGCGCACCGTACGTCGACGGTGCGATGGGGGAATCCGGTGGCATCCTCATCGAGCAGGCGGAGAAGGCCGGCTTTGAAAAGTTCTTGTTCCTTGGCTCGAAACCGCGTGGCTACGTGCGGCCTGAGGTAGGGCGGCCCGCGGCGCTGCGACGAATCTTCCGAAAGTACCCTGCCGTGGCGGAGTCAATGATTGCCCGGCCGCCCCGGTACAACGCCTCCAAGGAGCGGCTTCTGGAGCTGGAAAAGGAGGGGCGTGCACAGCTTTTCTTCTCAGAGGATATGCAGGTGGCTTCGACCGAGCGCTCGGTGACTAAGCTGCGCGCGAACTATGAAGCCGGGCGCGCGCAGACCTATGCGGAATGGCCGGCGTGGAAGGAATTCCTCAGCAGTTAAGGGAAACGCTGTGCCTAATCCGCCACGAGGGTTTCGATGGTGAGCTCCGGGTGCTCCTTCTCAATGAAGGCCAGCTTCCACTTATCACCAAAGAGCGCGATGAGTTCGCCGTCGGTGCGGGTAAAGATTTCTACGCCGCGCTGGCGGCCCAGCTCGGGTGCGGATTCGGCGTCGATGCGGCGCGCCACGGAGTAGGGGATGGGCTCGGTGATGGTCTCCACGTTGTACTCGACTTCCATGCGAGCCTGCATGACCTCGAACTGCATGGGGCCCACCGCGGCCATGACGGGGGCGGCATCGCCGCGCGTATCGTTGCGCAGGATCTGGACCACGCCCTCCGCCGCCAGTTGGTCCAGGCCCTTGCGGAAGGCCTTGTAGTCGCCCAAAGACTTCGCGCGCAGGATGCGGAAGGACTCCGGTGCGAACTGCGGCATGGGCTTGAACTGCACCTTCTTGCCGGTGTAAATCGTGTCACCGGGAGCCAAGGAACCGGCGTTGACCAAGCCGACGATGTCACCCGGGTACGCCGTGTCCACGGTGTCACGTGTGCGGCCAAAGACCGTCAGGGCGTACTTGGTGGAGAAGCTGCGGCCGGATTGGGCGTGGTTGACCTGCATGCCGCGCTCAAATTCACCGGAGACCACGCGCATGAAAGCGAGGTTATCGCGGTGCTTGCGGTCCATGCCCGCCTGCACCTTGAAGATGACACCTGAGAACTCATCGGTGACCTCACGGACCTCATCGATAGCGGAGGTGGCCGCTTCAATGGCCTGCGGATCCGAATCGCGGGAGCGCGGAGCCGGGGCGATGGCGCACAGCGTATCCAGAATCTGGTGCACGCCGAAGTTCAGCATCGCAGAGGCGAAGATGAGCGGGGAGGTCACGCATTGCTCGAAGAGCTCCTGGTCGTGCAGGGCGCCATCGGCAGCCAGCAGCTCTGCTTCCTCCACGGCCGTCTCCCAAGCGTCCTCTTCTTTCGCGGCTGCATCCTCAGGCGCGTAGTGCTCCTCCGGGGCGATGGTGGAACCACCGGCGGTGCGCAGGAAGTGCACGTACTCATCGGCCTCGCCGTCATCGTTGATGTGGGCCAAGCCGCGGAAGTCGCCGGCGATACCCACCGGCCAGTACAGCGGGGTGGGCTGTAGCTGGATTTCGTTGACGATTTCGTCGACAAGCTCCAGCGGCTCACGGCCCACGCGGTCCCACTTGTTGATCACCGTGATGATCGGCAGGCCGCGGGCCTTGCACACGCGGAAGAGCTTGAGGGTCTGGGGCTCGAGACCCTTGGCGGCGTCGATAAGCATCACGGCAGCATCCACCGCCGTGAGCACGCGGTAGGTATCCTCCGAAAAGTCCGCGTGGCCCGGGGTATCCACCAGGTTGATCATGTAGGGCTCGCCCTCGTGGCCCTCGGGCGCGTACTCGAACTGCAGCGCGGAGGAGGCCACGGAAATACCGCGTTCCTTCTCCATCTCCATCCAGTCAGAGACCGTGGACTTGCGGTTGCCCTTGCCGTGCACTGCTCCGGCTTCGTTGATGACGTGCGCGTGGAGCGCCAGCGCCTCCGTCAGCGTGGACTTACCAGCATCCGGGTGGGCGATGACTGCGAATGTGCGGCGGCGGGAAGCTTCGGAGGCAATACTCATGCGGGCTAGTTTAGCCGCTGCCTGCTACCACTCCACATTGAGCTGGCGGCCCAGATCATCAAAGATGCGCCGGGCCACGGAGAGCTTCTTCGCAATCGGCCGCTGCAGGCCTGGCTTGCGCTTCTGGTTGTAATACTCGCCGGAGTCGAAATGGATGCCGGAGGTGCCGCTGAGGAAGTAGGCCAAGTTCTCCCCACCCTTGTCCGCCTTGCCCAAGACGTATTGAGCCGCAGTGGTCGAATAGAGCTTGCTCGTCCTGCTCGTTGAGTTATGCCCGAAACCAGTATTCAATATCCCCGGGTGGAAGGCCACGGAGGTCAGCCCGTGGGAGGCGAGGTAGCGGGTCAGCAGGATATCGCCCAACTTGGCGTTGCCATAGGCGCGCTCCGCCGTGAATTTTTCAAAAGTATTCGGGTCACCGGGGTCGAAAGAGGAATACAGCATGTTGGCCAACGAGGCGGTCTGCACCACGGTGGCGTTGCTGGCCCGCAGCGTATCGCGCAGCAAGGAGGTCAGAAGAAAAGGCGCCACAACGTTGATCTGCCACGTGCGCTCGAAACCATCGGCGGTGGCGAAAGGGCCGTCGAACATTCCGCCGGCATTATTGCCCAAGGCGTCGATCCGCGGGTATTGGCTCAGCTCCTCGGCGAGCCGGCGCACCTGGCCCAAAGACTCATAATCGGCCACATGAAAGTCGGCTCCGATCTCCTCAGCCACAGCCTGCGTCTTCTCCGGGTTGCGGCCCACGAGCACGAGCGAATCCTGCGGGCGGCGCTGGTGAAGGATACGGGCAGCGGCCGCGCCCACGCCGTCAGAGGCTCCGGTGATGACGATAGTTTTCGGGTCGTTATTCAATGGCAGGCTCTGGCTCGTGCGGCTCATACTTGGACAGTGTAGGACGTTGAGCGTGGTCGCGCCGGGGGTTATTTCGTCCGGGAATGGATTTCCTGCTGGGCCTTGTTGAGACCCTCAGCCACGATGAGACGTGCGGCCTCGGCGGCGGTGGCGATGGTGGAATCGAGCTCAGCGCTGGCGTCGACAGGCGCGAGCACCCAATCCGGGATGGAACCACCCTTGGGTGGGCGCCCGATACCGATGCGCACGCGCAGGTAATCGCGCGTGCCCAAGCGCTCGCTCAGTGACTTAAGGCCGTTGTGGCCGTTTTCGTTGCCGCCCTTCTTAATACGCACCTTGCCGGCGGGCAGGTCGAGCTCATCGTGGATGACGATGATGTTCTCTGCCGCAACGCCCAGCAGCGTGGCCAACGGGGCGATGGGATCGCCAGAGAGGTTCATGTAGGTGTGTGAGCGCAGCGCTACGACCTTCGTGCCTCCGAGCTCGAGCTGCGCCGCGCTGAGTTGGTGTCCGGTGACAGGCTCGAGCATGTCACCAGATTCGGCGAGGAGATCATCCACGGCCATGTACCCCACATTGTGGCGGGTCGCGGCGTATTTCGCGCCGGGATTACCCAAACCCACGATGAGCCACTCGGCGCTTAAATCCGAGGGGTTAAGTCCGGAGGCGGCGGCCTTCTGTGTTTTCTTATTCGGTGCTTCGCCGGCGCGGCCAAAGAGGCGGGTGAAAAAGTCACGGATGGCAGACACAACTACTTCCTTGATGGTTTTCTTTAGGCTGGGTAACCATGAGTCAACTTCTTGAGACTATCACTTGCCCTGTCCTACCTGCTCCGATGGCGGGCGGGCCCACCACGCCTGAACTAGTGGCCGCCGCCGACGCCGCCGGTTCCTTCAGCGCGCTGGGGCTGGGAACCTGCTCCGTCGACGCCGCGCGGGAGGCCATCGCTGCGTGTGCCGGTACGCGCTTCGGGGTCAATATCTTTCACCCGCAGCGCGCACTGACCGAAACGGAACTCGCCGCTGCGCAGTCCCTCGCCGCCGAAGAGGGCGCCGTGCTTGGCGACGTCTCCCTCAACTTCGGCTGGCAGGACAAGCTCGACGCCGCGCTGGAGGGTGGGGCAGCGGTGCTGTGGTCGATGTTCGGCGTCTTTAGCGAGGACGAGGTCGCGCGCATCCATGACGCTGGGGCAGAGGCGTGGACCACGGTCACCAACCCCGAGGAGGCGCAGGCCGCGGCCGCCCGCGGCATCGATGTGTTGTGCGTGCAGGGCCCTGAAGCTGGCGGGCACCGTGGTGTGTGGGACCCGAGTGCGGAACCCGATCAGCGCCCTCTCGAGGAACTCGTCGCGGCGGTCCACCAGGTCACGGACCTTCCGCTCATTGCCGCGGGTGGTCTGCGCACGGCGGAAGATGTTGCCACGGCCCTGGCCTGGCCGGGGGTAAAAGCAGTCAGCTGTGGTTCCGCCTTCCTGCTGTCCGAGGAGGCGGGAACGAGTGAACACAACCGTGGCCTTCTGCGTCGCGGTGGCCAGACGGTGTCCACCCGCGCGTTCTCTGGGCGCTACGCCCGCGGGCTGGAGACCGCCTACACGCGGGCACACCCGGACCTGCCTTTGGTCTACCCCTACCTCAACGCGCTACTGAAACCTCGTCGCGCCCAGCTTGACGCGGACGTGGACTATTGCCTCGTAGGTGTCGATGTAATGAAACTTGGCGGGGGTAGTGTGGCGGAGATCCTCGCTCAACTACACCCAAACGGGCATGAATAACGGTTAATATTTACGGATGGACAGAGTTTTACACCCTTTTTGACGAGTAAAGGATACAAAGCACGTGACTTCGAACGCGCACATTGGGCACGAGGATTGGAACGAGCGCCTGGAGCTGGCCCAAGAGATGATCCCGCTCATCCACCAGCTGCACCGCAACAATAACGTTGTCACCTCTATCTACGGCCGCCTGCTCATCGGCGTGACCGACATCGACATCATCAAGGCGCACCGCTACGCCCGCCGCATTGCTGAGCGCGAGCTTTCCACCGCAGAGACCCTGCCGATTGTGAAGGAACTGTGCTCGATGAACCTGGGCACCGCCTCCATTGACCTGGGACGTCTGGCCACCGGCTTCGAGGAGTCCGGCTCCGATAACCTGCGCAACTACCTCGAGGAGACCCTCGTGGATCTCGTCGGCGCTGGTGTGGACAAGGAATCCACCGACGTTGTCCTCTACGGCTTCGGCCGCATCGGCCGCCTGCTGGCCCGCATCCTCATTGCTCGCGAGGCTGCCTACGGCGGCGTGCGCCTGCGCGCCATCGTCGTACGCAAGAAGGGCGACATGGATATCTTCAAGCGTGCCTCCCTCCTGCGCCGCGACTCCGTCCACGGTGCCTTCAACGGCACCATCGCTGTTGATGAGGAGAACGAGGTCATCTGGGCCAACGGCACCAAGATTCAGATGATCTACGCCAATGACCCGGCGGACATTGACTACACCAAGTACGGCATCGACAACGCCATCGTCGTCGACAACACCGGTGTGTGGCGTGACCGCGAGGGCCTGTCCCAGCACCTGCAGTCCAAGGGTGTGGCTCGCGTGCTGCTCACCGCTCCGGGCAAGGGCGATCTGAAGAACATCGTCTACGGCATCAACCACGGCGATATCGAGGACTCCGACCAGGTCCTTTCCGCCGCATCCTGCACCACCAACGGCATCACCCCGGTGCTCAAGGTCATCAACGACCGCTACGGCGTGGTTCACGGCCACGTGGAGACCGCGCACTCCTTCACCAATGACCAGAACCTCATTGATAACTTCCACAAGGGTGACCGCCGCGGCCGCGCAGCTGGCCTGAACATGGTGCTCACGGAGACCGGTGCAGCCAAGGCCGTGTCCAAGGCCCTGCCGGAATTTGAGGGCAAGCTCACCGGCAACGCCATCCGCGTTCCCACCCCGGACGTTTCCATGGCCGTGCTCAACCTCGAGCTAGAGAAGGAAGCTGACCGCGACGAGGTCAATGACTTCCTGCGCAACGTGTCCCTGCACTCCGACCTGCGCCAGCAGATCTCCTACATCGCTTCCCCGGAGGTTGTGTCCTCTGACTTCGTGGGCTCTACCCACGCTGGTGTGGTCGATGGCCTCGCCACCATCTCCTCCGGCAAGCACCTCGTGCTCTACGTGTGGTACGACAACGAGTTCGGCTACTCCAACCAGGTCATCCGCATCGTTGAGGAAATCGCCGGTGCTCGCCCGGTGGTATACCCGAAGCGCGTCGATGTTTCTGAACTCTAAGAGCTAGAACAAGAACACCGCCCGCGCTGCATGGCGCGGGCGGTGTTGCTGTTTTGAGGGCCTGCTCTGGTTTGCGACCTAGCTTTGCCAGGATGTTTCAAACACGCAACTGCCCGATTTGCCAAAAGTAGGGGCTGAGATTGAAAAATCCGGGCAACTTTCGTCAGCTAGGGCAGTGTGCAATGAAGTGGGCGACGACGCCTGCCGAAGATTTAGAAAAAGCCTGGGGAAGAACTACTTCTTCTTCTTGTTCTTCTTGCCGTGCTTCTTCTTAGTCTTCTTGTCGCCGTCGCCGTTGACCTTGGCACGCTCCAAGTCAGCCGCGACATCCGGGACGTAGGCAAAGTCGTTGCGCGGCGGGCGGACGTACTCGGCTTCGAGCTCGGGGCGGTTTGGAATCTCGGGTACGTCCTGCTCCACGTGCTGGTACGGAACCGTCTTGAGGATGTGGTTGATCACGTTGATGCGCGAACGCTTCTTATCTTCGGACTCCACCGTGTACCACGGGGCGGATGGGGTATCCGTGTGGACGAACATCTCATCCTTTGCGCGCGAGTAGTCCTCCCAGCGGGTGATGGACTGCAAGTCCATAGGGGAGAGCTTCCAGCGGCGCAGTGGATCATTGCGGCGGGACTTAAAGCGTGCGAGCTGTTCCTCATCAGACACAGAGAACCAGTACTTGAGAAGGATAATGCCGTCTTCGATGAGCATGTGTTCCAGCATCGGCGCCTGGTGAAGGAAGCGCACGTACTCCTGCTGGGAGCAAAAGCCCATGACTCGCTCCACGCCGGCGCGGTTGTACCAGGAGCGGTCGAAGATGACGATCTCACCGGCGGTGGGCAGCTTCTCAATGTAGCGCTGGAAGTACCACTGGCCCGCCTCGCGGTCAGTCGGCTTGGGCAGAGCTTCGATGCGGCAGGTACGCGGATTAAGGTACTGCGTAATGCGCTTGATGGCGGAACCCTTGCCGGCGGCGTCGCGGCCTTCCATGATAATGACCACGCGGGCGCCGGTCTCAACGACCCACTGCTGCATCTCGACGAGCTCTGCTTGGAGGCGCTTGAGCTCGTCCTCATAGGCTTGCTTGTCTAGCTTCGGCGGCTTGGTGGCAGACTTCTTAGACTGTGAACTCATACCTTTAAATTTACCTCTTAGCTGGGGAAATGCCTAACCGCAGGGGTTAGAGATGTGCGTGGGATGGAGCTGGGGATCAGACTGGCGATCAGTCAACCTCGTGTTGCGTCACCGCGCCGCTGGCGGCGTCGACATCGAGCTCGTGTTCCTGGCCGTTGGCCTTGAATTCAATCTCCCAGTGCGGGCCCTTGCCATCGTCACCATCGTCGTAGTCGACTTCCTTTTCTGTGACGGCCTGGGCATCAACGCCGGCGTGGGCTAAGGCTTTCTCAAAAGCTTCATCGCCGCTGAGCATGCCGGAGCCCTCTGCGTTGCCGGTGGCCCCGGCACCAGCCGTGCCGGCAGGCTGCTGAGCGTCGTCGTCATCACGGTCATCGTCGCCAGCATCCGTGCCCGTCGCTGTGGCCGTTTCCGTCACGGTTTCCACCGGCGCGGGAGTCGGCGTCGGGGCGGGCTCGGCCTCCTTATCCGACGAGCACCCCACCAGCGCGGTGCTGGCGCAGAGTGCGATGCCGGCGGCGGTGAAACGGGAATGAAGAGTCATCGAGGCTCATCCTCCTCAGTCAATCAGGGGGAATGTGGTGCCCCACCGTATCGAAATCAGAGCGTGCTCGCTGAAGAGCCTGGATATGGCTGAATGTTAACGGCCGTGACAGGTGCAGCCTTCGCCGCAGCCACCGGCAGCAGGGGGCTCACCGAAGCGCGTGGTGTTCTCAATTGCCCCTAGCCCTTCGATGCTGATGCGGGTGCGGGAGCCGTCGCCCAGCAGCGCCTCCTCACCACGCGCGAAGCCCACACCTTCCGGAGTGCCGGTGGCAATGACATCGCCCGGATTGAGAGGGTAGAGGGAGGAGCAGAAGGCGATGAGTTCGGCCACGGAGAAGATGAGGTCATCGGTGTTGTCGTCTTGGCGTACGTCGCCGTCGACGGTCGTCATAAGCCGCGCGGCCTTGCCCGGGGCCCATTCATCAGCCGTGGTCAACCACGGCCCGAAGCCGGCGGTGCGGTAGAAGGATTTGCCGGCGTGGAACTGCGTGGTGGCGCGCTGATAATCCCGCAGGGTGTAGTCGTTCATGATGGCATAGCCGGCCACGTAATCTAGTGCATCTTTCGTGCTCACCCGGTGCGCGCGGCGTCCCATGACCACGGCGAGCTCTCCTTCGTAGTCCAGCTTCTTCGTGGCATAGGCCGGGACATAAACGTCGTCGAAGGGCCCGGTCAGGGCCTCCGGAAACTTGATGAAGAGCGTGGGCTGCGTGGGAAGCTCGCGCCCCATCTCCCGGGCATGCTTGGCGTAGTTGACGCCAACGCAGATAATCTTGCCGGGGTGGGGGATGACGGGGGCTAGGTCGGCATCGTTGAAAACCACAGGCTCGCCGGACAGCTGCGCGGCCTTGCTCCAATCGGGGCTGGCGAGCAATTCTCCGACGTCCTCATAATCCAGCTCGGTGCCCACGTTGGGGCCGTCGATGCGGATAGCGCAAGTACCAAAACTGGTGCGGAGAGTAGCGAGCTTCATGGCGGCTAGTCTAACGCGCGAAGAATCTCATCGACGGCATCGGCACAGATGATGGGAATCTCGTGGGCCTCCTGCTTAGTCCACGGTTTGAGCACGAATGCGGCCGGATCCATACGGCCGGGCGGGCGGCCGATGCCTACTGAAAGCCGCTGATAATCCTTGGTGCCCAGGGCCTTCGTGGTGGAGCGCAGGCCGTTGTGGCCGTGGTCCCCGCCGCCGAGGCGTCGCTTGATGGTGGCGAAGTCGAGCTCCAATTCATCGTGGATCACGATGATGCGCTCAGCAGGAACATTGAAGTATTGGGCGAGTGCCTTGATGGGACCGCCGGACAAGTTCATGAAGCAGCGCGGCTTGGCGACGATCACTTTGGTATCGCCACGTCGCGCTTCGGCGACATCCGTGTTTGTCTTTTTGTGAACGGAAAAGGAAGCGAATAGCTCGTGGGCTAGTTCATCAGCCACGTCAAAGCCGATGTTGTGGCGAGTGCCGGCGTACTTCGGCCCGGGGTTTCCTAGGCCAACGACGAGAAAAGGAGAAGAAGTCACGCAGCCATTCTAAGCCGCTGGGGTGAAGACACAAGAGCGCACCGCCACCTGCACGCTCACCCCCTCGGTATGTAGGGGAGGGAGTGAGAAAGAATGCAGGCAGCGGTGCGCTAGAGAATGAGGAGTGATAAGGAGAGGGGAGTTTTACTCCTCGTCGGCCTTCTCCTCGGCGGCGCCCTCGTCTGCGGACTCGGCGCCAGCCTCAGCGCCGCCGTCCTCGGCAGCCTCAGCGGCAGCCTCGAGCTCCTCATCAACCTGCGGCTCGGAGATGGAGACGATGACGGTGTCTTCCTCGGCCACGAGGGTGGTGCCCTCCGGCAGGGTGATGTCGCCAGCGGTGACCACGGTGCCATCCTCGAGACCCTCGATGGACACGGCGATCTCCTCCGGAATGTTGAGCACGTCTGCCTCGACCAGGAGGACGTCGGCATCCTGGATGGACATGAGGCCCGGAGCCGGCTCGCCCTCGAGGACAACCGGAACCTCGACCTCAACCTTCTCGCCACGCTTAATGGAGAGCAGGTCGATGTGGTCGATGTTGAAGGTCAGGACGTTCTGGTCGACGTGCTTGACCATGACCAGGTGCTGCTCGCCCTCGAGCTCCAGCTCGAACACGGCGTTGACGCCGTGGTTACGGACCAGTGCGGTCATTTCCAGGCGGTCAACGGCGAAGTGCAGAACGTCGACGGCGTGGCCGTAGACAACGCCCGGGATCTTGCCTGCAGCGCGCAGACGGCGAGCGAAGCCCTTGCCAAACTCAGAACGGACTTCAGCCTTCAATACGGGGCGCTCAGAAGCCATAAGTAAATCTCCTTAAAGTATCGTTGTGCGGCAAGGGCTCATGAAGAACCGTGTAGATACGACAAAAGCCTGCCGATGGACGTCTTGGACGAGTCATCGCAGGCTTAATACAAGATTCACTGCTTAACTTGTGCTATCGCGTCGATAACGGATTTCTCCCTCGCCGAGACGCACAAGATTTTAGCAGCAGCGTCGTCGCAGAACCAAATCTAGTGAGTCTCAAACAGCGTGGTCACAGAACCGTTCTCGAAAATCTCGTGGATGGTGCGAGCCAGCAGCGGGGCGATGGACAGCACAGTGAGGTTGTCCCAGCCCTCGGTGGACTGCGGCAGAGTATCGGTGGTGATGACCTCGACAGCGCCGCACTCGGACAGGCGCTCGCGAGCCGGGTCGGAGAAGACACCGTGGGTACAGGCAATAACCACGGATTTGGCGCCGGCCTCCTCCAGTACGCGGACCGCGCCCGCGATGGTGCCACCGGTGTCAATCATGTCATCGAGCAGGATGCAGTCCTTGCCCTCGACGTCACCGACGACGCGGTTGGACACCGTCTTGTTGGCTTCGGTGTTAGAGCGGGTCTTGTGGACGAAGGAGAGTGGGGCATCGCCCAACTCGTGTGCCCACTTCTCTGCCACCTTCACGCGGCCGGCATCGGGGGAGACCACGGCCAGGTTGTCCATCGGGTACTTGGACTTGATGTAGTCGGTCAGGATCGGCATGGCGTGCATGTGGTCGACCGGGCCATCGAAGAAGCCCTGAATCTGGTCGGTGTGCAGATCCACGGACACGATGCGGTCGGCACCGGCAGCGGCGAGCAGGTCCGCCACTAGGCGGGCGGAGATGGGCTCGCGGCCGAGGTGCTTCTTGTCCTGGCGCGCGTACGGGTAGAAGGGCAGGATGGCGGTGATGCGCTTAGCAGAGCCGCGCTTGAGCGCATCAATCATGATGAGCTGCTCTACCAGCCACTTGTTGAGCGGCTGGGTGTGGGACTGCATCACGAAGCAGTCAGCACCACGGACGGACTCCTCGAAGCGAATGAAGATCTCACCGTTGGCGAAATCGCGGGCGGTGGTCGGAACCAGATCGGTCTTGAGCTCCTTGGCCACAGCCTCAGCCAACGCCGGGTGAGCGCGCCCGGTGAAGAGCATCATGTTCTTGCTGCTGCCGGTAACCTTGCCAGTCATCAGTAGATATCCCTTTACTTGTCGTTAGTTAGTGGTCTGATCGTCAGCCTGGGCGTCCTGTGCCTTGTCGGCGGCTTCCGCTGCCGGCGTGCCCGGACGCTTCTTTTGCACCCAACCTTCGATGTTGCGCTGCTTGCCGCCGGAGACCGCGAGCGCTCCCGGGGGAACGTCGTCCTTAATTACTGTACCCGCACCGGAGTAGGCGCCATCACCGACGGTGACGGGGGCGATGAACATGGTGTCCGATCCGGTGCGCACGTGGCTGCCGATGGTGGTGTGGTGCTTGTTGACGCCGTCATAGTTGACGAAGACGGAAGAGGCACCAATGTTGGAGTAGTCACCCACGGTGGCATCGCCGATATAGGTCAGGTGGGGAACCTTGGTGCCGCGGCCAATCTGCGCCTTCTTCGCCTCGACGAAGCCGCCCAGCTTGCCTTCTTCACCCACGATGACACCGGGGCGGATGTAGGTGAACGGGCCCACCTGAGCGTTGGTGCCAATGACGGAGTCGAAGCCATGCGTGCGCACGACGCTGGCGCCCGCTCCAACCTGCATGTTGGTCAGGGTGGTGTCGGGGCCAACCTCGGCGCCATCGGCGATGGTCGTCGCGCCCCACAGCTGGGTATTGGGGTGAATGACAACGTCCTGGCCAATGGTCACGTTGACGCCGATCCAAGTGGTATCGGGATCGACGATGGTGGCGCCGCCGCGCATGGCTTCCTCGACCACACGGCGGTTGAGAATGCGACCGGCCGCGGCCAACTGCACGCGGTCATTCACACCGGAGAGCTCCTCCGGATCGACAGCAACGTGCGCGCCGACGCGGTGGCCTCCCTCGCGGGCGATCTCCAGCACATCGGTGATGTAAAGCTCGCCCTGGGCGTTGTCGGAGTTGAGCTTCGTCAAGGCGTCGCGAAGCACGGCTCCATCGAAAGCAAAAACGCCGGAGTTGACCTCGCGCACCGCGCGCTGCTCCTCGGAGGCATCCTTTTGCTCCACGATGGCGGTGACCGATCCATCCTCGGCGCGCAGCACGCGGCCGTAACCGGTGGGATCCTCCAGGGTCATGGACAGCACGGTCACGGCGTTGCCTTGGCCGGTGTGGGTCTCGTGCAGCTGGCGCAGTGTCTCCGGGCGCAGAAGCGGAACGTCACCGTTGGTCACGATGACGGTGCCGTCGAAGTCAGGCAACGCACTCAGGCCGCACTGGACGGCGTGACCGGTACCGTTCTGCTCTTCCTGGACGGCCTGGGAGACCTCGCAGTCCAGCTCCTCGGAGATGGCATCGACGGCAGGGGAGACCTGGTCGCGCTGGTGGCCCACGACGACCACGAGGTGCTCCGGGTTCAAGCCAGCGGCTGCGTGGAGGGCGTGGCCGAGAAGTGACCTCCCGCCAATCTCATGCAACGTCTTTTGGGTTGAGGATTTCATGCGGGTACCTGCGCCTGCGGCAAGGACGATGGCGGCGCAGTTCGTTACTTCAGCCACGAGTGTGTGCTTCTCCTGTGATTGGGGATGTCAGGACTTACTTTTTTCATCATAACGCCTGCGTTCTATTTTTCGCGTGAGACCTCCGGAAGTGCCCGGGCACGCCAGGCGCCGAGCAGACCGATGCAGGCCAAGAACAGAATGGCTGCCGAGGGACCAGCCAGCGCGATCACGGCGGAGATGCCGCCAATCACGAGGAGAATGACACCCATCATGGTGTTCGCGGCCCCGACGTAGCGGGTGCGCTTATCTTCACCGGCCATGTCTACCACATAGGTCTTGCGCGCCACGCGAATGGCAGTGTGCGCCAGGTTGACCAGGAAGAAACCGAGGGGCAATGCCCACATGCTCACCGCTGCCGGCGCCCACGCGGCACACGCGACGATGCCCAGCAAAATGAGAGCTGCGAAAGCTGCGCCCCAGGACATAACCAAGCGGGAGGACTTATCCGAGAGCACGCCGGATACACGGCCACCCACGAGGCTGGCCAAGCCCGAGGCCAAGACGAAGCCGCCGAGCCCACTCAAAGCCTGCGAACCGATGCTCTGCGAAAGCACCACGATAAAGGAGGTGGACAGGGCAGACACCAAAAGCAGGGCACGAACGTTGACGAAGCTGCGGAAGCGGGAATCCTGGGTGTATAGCTTCCAGGTATCCGTCCACCAGCTGCGGTTCAGGCACTTCTGGCCGGCATCATCCGGCACCGGCTCCTCGATGGTGCGGAATACTGCTGCCGCCAAGAACCACGTGGCCGCACCGATGGCCAGCAATGCCGCCAAGCCCCAGCGCGGGAGCTCACCCAGCACGGCGAGGATGCCACCGGTAATCAAGGTGACCGCGCCGCCGAGCTGCGTGGCCCGGCCGGTCACTACTCCGCGGTGGCCCTTGGAAATGGTGCGGCCCTGCACGTCTTTGCCGGTCAGCGAACACAGCGCGCGCAGCACGGCGAGAGCTGCCAGGGCGAGGCAGACGATGAGGCCGAGGAGGGGGCCGTCGACAAGCACCGCAGCCGCCGCGATGATCGCCGCGCACAGACCCTGGCCCACCGAGCCCAGCACCCACAGGCGTTTGCGTGCTGGATGGGACACCACCCACGGGGTCAGCGCCGCCTGCGGGAGCATGGAGCCGGACTCGCGCAAGGGGACCAGTAGGCCCGTGAAGAAGCCCGGCACCCCGGCCACGCTAAACAGCCAGGGTAGGACCGTCTTTCCGGAGAGCAATTGATCGCCCACTCCCTGCAGGCCATTCGACCAGACGAAGCGGCGGGCATTGGCGGACTCTTCGGACGGTGAGGAGCCGTGGGGAGATGCTGAACGCGAAGCCATGACTGTGATCTTAAGCCCGGCTCGCTCCAATCCGGGGTCTAAGGTTCACCTGATCTCTATCCTGGGAGGCATGTCTATCTCCGCTCGCCCTACAGTATCCCGCCGTATTTTTGTCCAGGGTTCCGTGCTGACTGTTGCCGGTGCCGCCGTGATGGGGTTGAGCGCCTGCTCCACTTCGGGGTCGAAGAATCAACCGGAGCCGCTGGGCTACGACGGCGAGCCGCGTGCCCTGCCCATCCCGCCCGTGGAGGAAGGGGAGGTCGTCGACGGCACGCGCGTATTCAAACTCACCGCCCAGGACGGCTACTCGGAGATCCTCCCCGGCAACGACCGCACGCGGACGTGGGGCTTCAACGGCGCCTTCTTGGGCCCCACTCTGCGGGCTCGGCGGGGCGAGAAAGTCCGCGCGGAAATCACCAACGACCTCATTGAGATGACCACGGTGCACTGGCACGGCATGAAGCTTCCGGCCTATTCGGATGGCGGCCCGCACTCACCGATTGAGGTGGGCAAGACCTGGAAGCCCGAGTGGGAGATCATCCAGCCCGCGGCCACGCTGTGGTACCACCCGCACCCGCACATGGCCACGGCCACGCATGCCTACCGCGGGCTGGCGGGCATGTTCCTCATCGGTGACGATGTGGCCGATGACCTGGACCTGCCGCAGGACTACGGTGTGGACGACATCCCGGTAGTCATCATGGATGCCAAGTTCACCGACGATGGCCAGATTGATGAAAAGAGCGATAACACTCTGGGCCTTCTGGGCACCACGCCTCTGGTCAACGGCATCACCAATGCGCGCTTCGACGCCACCACGCGCCGGGTTCGCTTGCGCCTGCTCAACGGTGCTTCGATGCGCTTCTACACACTGGAGCTCAGCAACGGTCCCTTCCACGTCATCGCCACGGACACGGGGCTTCTCGACGCCCCCGTGGAAGTCGACTCCCTCTTCCTCGGCCCCGGCGAGCGCGCCGAAATCATCGTGGACTTGGAGCCCGGCAAGGAAGTCCAGCTGCGCTCGGTGCCGCGCAAGGATAATTTTGGGGTGCCCAAGGACAAGGACGCGGCCGACTTCGGCTTCCAAGATTCCTTCGACCTGCTCACCATTTCCGGGCCGGCGGAAAACGCCTCGGAACCACCCGCCCTGCCGGCAACCCTTGACCCCGCCGCGGCGGAGACCCCGTCCACGGAGGGGCTTGAAGAGCGCGAGTTCGTGCTCAACACCTTCATGATCAACGGTGAGCAGATGGACATGGCACGTGTGGATACCGTCATCGATCACGAAGCCCCGGAAATCTGGACCGTGACCAATGAGAACTCTGACTGGCCGCACAACTTCCATATCCACAACGCCCGCTTCAAGGTTCTGGAGTGGGACGGCGACGAGAAGATGGATGTGTTCAACTCCGGCTGGAAAGACATTGTCAACCTTCCGCCGAAGGTCACCGCACGCCTGCTGGTGGAGTTCGGTCACTTCCCGGATAAGACCATCCCGTACATGTACCACTGCCACATGCTGCTGCATGAGGACGAGGGAATGATGGGGCAGTACGTCATGGTCAACAAAGGCGAGAAGCCCGACGTGCGCGTCAAACCCGCCGCCTTAGTCTTCGACCAAACCGCCACCGCCCACTCCGCCCACGCGGGCCAGGTGGTGGACTCCTCCCGCAGCCCCTATGCGACGCCGGAGGCGAAGTCCTAACCGTTCACGATTTTCTCGTAGGCACGGCCTACTAGCGCCGAGCTGTGCCAGCGGCGGAAGAGGTTGGACGGGCCCTCTCAGTGGTCAGCGGTTAGCGACGTACGTCGATAAAAGCGATGTTATTGCCGATTATGTTGTCTCCACGATCGTCGTATCCGAAGAGCGCGGGTGTAAAGTCATCGGGAACTTCAAATACCCAGGTGTACGGCGTGGAGAATCCTGGGCCGACGGAATCGTTGAGAATATCCCAATTAGCGTAAACCTTCCAGTGGTCTTCGATGGGTTCGTAAGTGCGACCTCTCAAATCAGCAATCAAGCCAAAATTGTCGAAGCGGGCTGTGAATGGTGCCGTTCCTTTATTAGAGACGGTTCCAGAAACAATCACGAATTGAGCGCCTTCGTTTTTGGGATTCCCGAGGACAGAATCCGGTGCCCCAGTTGAAAAATCTTCATTTTTCATTTCCACGTTTGGAGCAAGTGTCACGGAGTCGATGGTTACTTGCTCGGTTCCACTCATGGCTGGCTCACCAAGCACGGGAATATCATCCATGGATGGGGACGTAGCGTTGTTATTTTCGGAGTGTGGATCATTGACGACTTTCTCCTCGCCAGATGGTATGGCCGCTGGCTCTACAGAGGCTGCGGACACCTGTTCCTCTTTAGAACCGGTGAATGCGTAGGTGGCTCCCGCACCAAGTGCTACGCCGACCACGGCAGCGACTGGAACCATCCACCATGCCGCCTTCGGGGATGCTGACTTAGCGGATGAGCTGGAACCAGCCGATTGTGGTGCAGTAGAAAACGGGTTCTGTCCTAGTGTCGGTTGTGGCGGTTGCTGTGCATCGTTAGGGAACATGACTGACCTTTAGAGAGAAGAGAGTGAATGAATTTTTCACAGTGTAAACCCACAGCACTGCGTTTCCACTATCAGAGCATCAGTGTGCGTCACAGAAGGGGAGGGTTCGGTTTCCCTAAAAGTGCAGACCTGCTGGTCGTCGACAAGCAGTGCGTTGGCGCTTCACGACGCCCACGCTGCATCAATGCACTTCCAGGTCTTCACTTTTGGAAACAATGAGTGTCAAGGGTGCTTGAGTAGACACTCTGAGGCGGCACGGGGCTAGCGGTAGTGAACTGCAACAAATTCACTATCGTTATGTGAGCAGTACGCTAGGGTCAGTATCTGTGATTCAGGAAGTCGACCCGCTCATCCATTCCCTGTACCAGGTCTTTGACCTCATCGGTGTGGTACTCAACGGCATCATCGGTGGCACGATTGCGCGCCGCAGGAAATTCGACATCATTGGTTTCGTCTTTCTGGCGCTCTTTTCGGCGCTGGCGGGCGGCATGATTCGTGACATGCTGATCTCTCATGGCCCAGCAGCCGCTATCTCTGATCCATGGTATCTCACTCTGGCATGCGTGGGTGCGCTCATTGCTTTCTTGATGGACCTCAAGGGCAAGGTCTGGGAGATCTTCCTTGAGCACGCGGATGCTGTCATCTTGGGTGTGTGGTGCACGACTGGCTGTGTGAAGGCGCTGGCCTACGATATGCCTTTTATTGCCTGCGTCTTCTTAGGCGTTCTGACCGCAGTGGGCGGCGGAATGGTGCGCGATGTTGCTTCCGGGCAGATTCCCTCGGTCTTTGGCGGCAGCCCGCTGTATGCCGTGCCGGCGGTACTTACCGGAATCGTGATGGCTTCCTTCGCACACTTCGATAAGTTTGCCCTCGGTATGATCGTCTCGCCCTTCGTGGGCTTCGGCCTGGCAGTTACGGCGTATTGGCGCGGGTGGGTGCTTCCGCGAGCAGGTGTAGCGCCCCTGAACTACACTGCGGCGCAGGTGGCATCGATTGCGCGGAGGGCCGAAATCAGGGGCTTTAGACGGGGGCGGAGAAAACGTAAACATTAGGCGTTTTACGCGCGGATAATGGTGTTGGCTTCTTTACTTAACTGCAGGTATTTGAGCATGATTTAAGAGGTTGAGGGATTGTTCACCAAGCGCTATGGGGTATGATGATTATGAATCCGGCGATAAGTCCTCCAGGGGAGGACTTCCTACCCCAATAGGTGGGATAGCCGGATTCAGTGGCTCAGGGCGTCCCCAAGGGGTAAAGACGCTGCGCAAAGTGGGTTTAATGCAAGGCTCATACCAAGTGCATGTTTTGCCCTCCAGAATTCTCTGTGTGGCCCATAAACCGTAGTCCGCAACTTGTAGGCCCCAGGAGGATTGAGCGGTCCAAACGCAGAGAGTGATGTTGCGATCGATTTGTTGACACACTTCCTCAACGGCTTCGTAGGCTGCACGACGTATACCTTTGGTCCCGAATTCCGCAACGACAACGAAAAGCTCATCGCCAGGAGCGGCAACCCGTGCCGCAATTTCCTTGAGGTGAAGGTACCAAGCCATCTTGTAAAGACGCATAGGGCCCGCGTCTTTTATTGTCTGGTATGCGTTTGC
This sequence comes from Corynebacterium sp. HMSC068G04, assembly GCF_001814885.1. Classification (NCBI taxonomy): domain Bacteria; kingdom Bacillati; phylum Actinomycetota; class Actinomycetes; order Mycobacteriales; family Corynebacteriaceae; genus Corynebacterium; species Corynebacterium sp. HMSC068G04. Next base: position 107,066 of record NZ_KV818328.1, read on the forward strand.
TTTGTAGAGGAACGTCGTGTCAAATCGCGGTCCCTGTCGCTTTATTTCTGCAAACATTTCGCTTCTGGTTCGGTGAGAGTCATCGCAAGCATGAAACCCCCTCGTCAGTTTTATGCCTGCTTTGGAGCCTTTGGCTCTGAGGTGCAGCCCACCCAACAAGTCGTCTCCGTGATTATCGGAGCAAAAGGTAGCGGTTCCAAAACCGAAGAATGTGGAAGCCCCTCCTCCACGGGGATTAGGGCTGCCATGGTAATCAAGATTTCCCGTCTCGTCGGCGTATAGGTAGACGCGCTTGGTCAAATCGGCTCGCATTCTTATCTGGCGTAGTACTTGCCTGTTGATGGAGGAACTTACCTCCCTCAGGAGGCGAGTTTTATAGAAAGTGTGGGTATATCCGCCGTCAACATTGAACCATAGTCATCGGACACGTCATGCGAAGTTTTCGATTCCCGTATTACTGGCAAGAAACGGCACTAGAGATGGGACACACCCCCTTAAGCCCTTCAGCCTTAACCCTCCGCCATTTGCAACAGAAATATAGCCCGCCACCTGCGTAGAAGCAGGTAGACGGGCTATGCTAATCAGCTTCCCCACCAGGACTCGAACCTAGAATGACGGTACCAAAAACCGTAGTGTTGCCGATTACACCATGGGGAAACTGCGCACACTGTAGTGAGCGCTGGGGGACATGTTACCTGACGGGTGCACACGAGACCTAAACAGGTGGCCGACCTTCACGTTGCTGCCGGCGCTCTTGGCTGGTGAGGGCGATGTCCGGTGGGGGAGATACAGTAGGAGTCATGGTTCGACAAAGGATGACCGGGCGTGAGCGCCGTGAGCAATTGATCTCCATTGGGCGCGCGGCCTTCGCAGAACGCGGCTTCGATGGTGCCAGCGTGGAAGACATCGCCGCGCGCGCCGGCGTGTCCAAGCCGGTGGTCTATGAGCACTTCGGCGGCAAGGAAGGCCTGTACGCCGTCGTCATCGACCGCGAGCTCGTCGCTTTGGAAAAGGTCGTCACGGAATCACTGCAGACGGGTTCGTGGCGCCAGCGCATCGAGCAGGGGGTCGTCGCTTTGCTGACCTACGTGGAGGAGGAGACCGATGGTTTCTTAATCCTCGTGCGCGACTCCAAGCCAGGGGAGGAGCGTAGCTTCTCCACGCTGTTGAACACAGCGGTAAATCAGATTGCGCATATCCTCGGTGAGGCCTTCGAACACCGCGGTCTCGACCCCGAGCTGTCGGTGCTCTACGGCCAAGCGCTCGTCGGCATGGTGGCCACCACGGCCCAGTGGTGGCTAGATGAACGCGAGCCTTCGCGTGAGACAGTCGCAGCGCACATCGTCAATTTGTGCTGGAATGGTCTTTCCGGCATGGAAGCAGCACCGAAGTTGAAGGGAGCCAAGTAGGTGGCAACGCCGATGCTGGGCGGGCTGCTCAAAGTAGCCGCCTCAGATCCGAAACTCAAAGGTCTCGCTACTCAAGTGGGCACACCGTCGCTGCACATCACGGGCATCGACCAGGCCCGCCCCTGGGCCATTGGAACGCTGGCGCACCACGCGCCGGTGCTGGTGGTGACTGCCTCCGGGCGTGAGGCGGAGGACCTCACCGCGGAGCTGGCAGCCATGCTGGGGGATAAGGTCGCCTACTTTCCCGCGTGGGAGACGTTGCCGCATGAGCGGCTGTCGCCGGCCCCGGATATCGTCGGCAAGCGCGCGCGTGTGCTCGACCTAGTGGGGGCGGGCAAAGCCCAAGTGGTGGTGACCTCTGCCCGCGGGTATTGCCAGCCTATCCTGAGCAAAGTGGAAGGCCGCGAGCCCATCTTCCTGAAGGAAGAAGCTGAGCACGAGCTCTCACAGATCCTTTCGGAGCTGGAGTTTCGCGCCTATAAGCACGTGGATATGGTGGCCAAGCGCGGTGAGTACGCCACGCGCGGCGGCATTCTCGATGTGTTCCCAACCACCTCGGATTACCCGGTGCGCGTGGAGTTCTGGGGCGATGAGATTACGGATATCCGCCAGTTCTCCGTGGCCGATCAGCGAGCCATCCCGGAGATTGAGGTCGGCGAGGTCGCCATCTATCCCGCTCGCGAGCTGCCGATTACTAATGAGGTTGCCGCACGCGCCCGCGAACTGGCGCAGAAGTTCGGTGGCAACGCGGCGCTGGCAGAACTGCTGACCAAGGTAGGCGAGCACATCCCGGCCGACGGTATGGAGGCCTTGCTGGCCGTGCTAGCTGACGACCCCTTTGTCACCCTCCCCGAACTCCTCACGGCGGGGACGCACGTGGTGCTCGTGGCGCCGGAAAAGATCCGCACGCGCATTGCGGACCTGGAATCCACCGATGCGGAGTTCTTGGCCGCTGGCTGGGAGGCCGCCGCGATGGGCGCGGATGGTCCGCTGGCTGCCGAGGGCTTGGATACCTCGGCGTCGAGTTACCGCTCCTATGAGTCGCTTGAGGCGACGTGCCGGAATATCGAGGCCCCGCTGTGGACTTTTGCCCCTCCGGGGATGTTCGTTGCCGCCGAATCGGAGACCCTGCCGCTGGACTTTGAGCCCGGTCCTACTCCGCGCGGTGATATCTCAGAGATTGATGCCATGATGGCGCAGCTTCTAGCGCACACCACCGCTGGTGGGCGGGCTGCGTTTATTGCTCCTGCCCAGGGTGCGATTAAGCGCATGGTGGAGCGTTTCGCGGAGAAGGGCATCCCTACCAAGGTGGCGACGCCTGGGTGGGAGCCGAGCCCCGGTGAGGTCACCCTCTACCAAGCCTTGTCCCATGCAGGTCTGGTGTTCCCGAAGGTACGCAAGCTGAAGGATGCTGAGGCGCTGCCGCTCGTCGTCATTACGGAAACTGATCTGACGGGCAACCGCGTCGGTGATATTGCGGGTGCGAAGCGTCGCCCAGCAAAGCGCCGCAACCGCGTGGATCCCCTCGCCTTGAAGCAGGGGGATTACGTGGTGCATGAGACCCATGGCATCGGCAAGTTCCTCAAGATGGCCGAGCGCACCGTACAGTCCGGTGATGAGACGTCGCGCCGCGAGTACATCGTGCTGGAGTATGCGGCGTCCAAGCGCGGCCAGCCGGCCGACCAGCTGTGGGTGCCCATGGATTCGTTGGATCTGTTGAGCAAATACACCGGCGGTGAGGCACCGACGCTGTCCAAGATGGGCGGCTCGGATTGGAAGAACACCAAGAAGAAGGCGCGCGCCGCAGTGCGCGAGATCGCCGGTGAGTTGGTGGAGCTTTATGCCAAGCGCCAGGCAGCACCGGGCCACCAGTTTGGGCCCGATACGCCGTGGCAGGCGGAGATGGAGGATAATTTCCCCTTCGTCGAGACTGAAGACCAAATGCTGGCCATCGATGCCGTCAAGCAGGATATGGAATCCACGGTGCCGATGGACCGCGTGGTCGTCGGTGATGTGGGCTACGGCAAGACCGAGGTGGCCGTGCGCGCAGCCTTCAAGGCGGTGCAGGACGGTAAGCAGGTGGCGGTCCTCGTGCCCACGACCCTGTTGGCGCAACAGCACGCCGATACCTTCCGCGAGCGCATGCAGGGCTTCCCGGTGGATATCGAGGTGCTGTCACGCTTTACTTCGGCCAAGGAATCCAAGGAGATTCTGGCCGGTTTGGCGGGTGGTTCCGTAGACATCGTCATCGGCACGCACCGCCTGCTGCAAACGGGCGTGCAGTGGAAGAACTTGGGCCTCATCGTGGTGGATGAGGAGCAGCGCTTCGGCGTGGAGCACAAGGAGCACATCAAGGCGCTCAAGGCCAGCGTGGACGTGCTCACCATGTCCGCGACGCCGATTCCGCGCACCTTGGAGATGTCCATGGCGGGCATCCGTGAAATGTCTACGATTTTGACGCCTCCGGAGGACCGTCACCCGGTCCTGACCTATGTGGGCGCGTATGAGGATAAGCAGGTGGCCGCGGCCATCCGCCGCGAGCTGCTTCGCGACGGCCAAGTCTTCTTCATCCATAACAAAGTCGCTGACATCGAGAAGAAAGCCCGCGAGCTGCGGGATCTGGTGCCGGAGGCGCGCATTGTCGTCGCGCACGGCCAGATGAACGAGGACGTGCTTGAACGCACCGTCCAAGGTTTCTGGGACCGCGAATTCGACGTGTTGGTGTGTACCACCATCGTGGAGACCGGTCTGGATATTGCTAATGCGAATACCCTCATCGTGGAAAACGCCCACCACATGGGTCTATCCCAGCTACACCAGCTGCGCGGGCGCGTGGGCCGCTCCCGCGAGCGCGGCTACGCCTACTTCCTCTACCCGAAGGGCGCCACGCTGACGGAGACCTCCTATGACCGTCTGGCCACCATCGCCCAAAACAACGATCTGGGTGCGGGCATGGCCGTGGCCATGAAGGACCTTGAGATGCGCGGTGCCGGCAACGTGCTGGGCGCGGAGCAGTCCGGCCACATCGCCGGCGTGGGCTTCGACCTCTACGTGCGCCTTGTCGGTGAGGCGGTGGAGACCTTTAAGGCGCTTGCCCGCGGTGAGACCCCCGTGGTCACGGACGAAGGGCCGAAGGAAATCCGCATCGACCTGCCGGTGGACGCCCACATCCCGGAGTCCTATATCAACTCCGAGCGCCTGCGCCTAGAGGTTTACCGCAAGCTCGCAGCCTCCAAAGACAACGCGGACCTGGCACACGTGGTGGAGGAAATGCAGGACCGCTACGGCCCCGTTCCGGAGCCGGTGGAACGCCTTCTCGCCGTGGCCCGCCTGCGCCACCAGGCCCGCCGGGCTGGGGTCAGCGACATCACGGTGCAGGGCACGCGCATCAAGGTCCACCCGGTGGAGCTGGCGGATTCGAAACAGGTACGCCTCAAGCGCCTCTACCCGGGCTCCAACTACCGCGCGGCGGCCAAAGCAATCCAGCTCAGCTTCCCCAAGGCAGGACGGAATGTCACAGACCCCAAGCTGCGTGACATTGAGCTGCTGCAATGGGTGGCGGATTTCCTAGCGTCGATGTTTGAACTCGAGCACGTTGACGTCAGTGGTGCTAAGACTAAGAAAAACGTCATTAGCGTAGGAGAGAAGTAATGGACGCCGCGAACAACCGCATTGGCTATCCCCGGGCGAATCAACGGATCGTCATGGTGGCGGTGTGGATGTTCGCGGCGTTAATCAGCATCCCCGTCTCGCTGGTCATAAAGTTCAGCGGTGAGAACGGCGGTTGGCTCACCTTCATGCTGATAATGTTTGGGATTTTCCTGGTCGGCGTGTGGGTGTTGCTTGGGCTTCTCCCGCTCTTTATCCGCAGTGATTACGAGAGCAAGCTGGAGTGGGCGTGGGTGTCCATGGCCCTGGTGTTCATCGGCTTCATCCTGGGCAACGCCAACCTGCCGGATTTTGGAGACATCGGACCGGCCACCGTACCGACGTGGTGGTTTGGCAACGAGGAAGCGGCCACAATCACCGGCGGCATCCTCCTCGTTATCAGCGGCATCGGCCACGTGATGTGGCTCGCAAGCTGCATCACGTACGCGGTGCTCTCGCACCGCTCAGCACCTGAGGTGTTCTAGAGAACGAGGCGCCCGGTGCCCAAACCCCACACCGCGGCGACAGCGCCGACAATCACCAGCGCCACAACGCACCATTCGAAGGTGTTAAACACGCGCTCCTTCTTGTGCAAGCGTGTGGCCACGTAAGGGATCATGCTCGGGACCACAGCCAGCGCGCCAAGCAGCACGTAGACCGGGTCGGCGGCGTAAATGAGCCAGACGGAATAAATGAAGGCGACGAGGCCGATGTAGAGGTGGCGGCGGTTCTCGCGGCGGCTCACCTCCGGGCCAGACAAGTCGAAGCGCACCCCGGCGTGCGGGTGGGTTAGCCCCTTGCCGCGCACCGCCAAGAGCACCAGGTACAGCGAGGAGAAGATGTAGGGCAGCAGGTACATGATGGTGGCCAGCTGCACCATCGCGTTATAGGACGTCTCGTTGAGGAAGAAGACGATGACGAAGAGCTGAATCGTCAGCGTAGAAATCAGCTGCGCAACCCAGGGCGCGCCGGCGATGTTCACGGTGCCGATCTTGCGGGGGAGAAGACCATCGACAGCCATCATGACGATCGGCTCCGCGCACAGCATCTGCCAGGACACATAGGCGCCGAGCACGGAAAGGCACAGGCCCAGGGAGATGAGCGCGCCGCCCCATTCGCCGACCGCGGCGGTGAGCACGGAGGCCATCGAGTTATCCGGAAGCGCTGCGAGCTCCTCCTGGGTAAGGACGCCGAAGCTCAGCGTGGACACGGACACCAGCAGCGCCAAGACGCTGATGAAGCCGATGACGGTGGCGCGGCCGACGTCGGCACGCGTGCGAGCCTGCTTGGAGTAGACCGAAGCGCCCTCCACGCCGATGAAGACCCACACGGTAAAGAGCATGATTCCCTGCACCTGCTCAAAGAGGGACTTATCAGAAGCCTTGCCCCAGATATCCAGGGTGAACTTGTCCCAGCTAAATCCCACGAAAGCGAGGATGACGATGAAGGCCAGGATGGGCACGATCTTGGCCACGGAGGTGACCATGTTCATGATGGCCGCCTGCTTAATACCGCGGGCCAGCACCGCAAAAATACCCCACGACAGCAAAGACACCGCAATGGCGGAAACCCAGCGGTGGTCGGCGTCAAAGAGGGGGACGTAGTGGCCGATGGTGTTGAAGAACAATGTGGCGTAGCCGACCTGGGCCATCACGGAGCCCAGCCAGTAGCCCCAACCGGAGGTGAAGCCGATGAAATCACCTAAGCCGGCGCGGACATAGGAGTACACACCGGAGTCGAGGTGCGGCTTGCGGTGCGCCAGGATTTGGAAGACGAAGGCGACGGAGAGCATGCCCACGCCGGCGATGAGCCAGCCGATGAGCATGGCGCCCGGGCCGGCGACGGAGGCGATGTTTTGCGGGAGAGAGAAGATACCCGCGCCCACCGTGGAACCGATGATGAGCGCGACAAGCGTCCACAGCGTCACGGAGTGCGTGCGCGGCGATTCGGTGAGATTGGAAGTGGTCATTGGTTAAAAATACCCCTTAAGGCGGGCTTTTGTGCAACTGCAGCGAAAGCTCATGGAACCCGGGACCTATACTCGTTGCTTATGACTGTCCTGTTGTTAGATCCGCGCTGGCCCACCCTAATCCCTCTGGAGGCCGTTGGAAAACTGCAGGGACCTGTTGTTTTTACCGATGAAGTACCGGTGAAGGTGCGGTGGAATTTCGACCAGCTCCTGTGCGGTGAGGATCCGGCAGGCCACGGTGTTGTGGTGAGCACAGATCCGTCCCACCCGCAGGTGCGCGCGCTTATCGACGCCCACGCGGAGCTCATCCTTGCCCCCTCCCTGGAGGAGCCGATGTGGCAGGCGCGCGAGGTGATGACGCGGGCCCGGCGCATCGGGGAGTGGGAGCGCGATCAAACCCATGAGAGCTTGCTGCCGTATCTGGAGGAAGAGTCCGCGGAGTTCGCCGAGGCGGTGCGGGAGCGCGCCTCTGAGGCCGAGCTGCTCAAGGAACTCGGTGATGTTTTCTTACAAGTCCTTTTCCATGCCGAGATAGCGGCGCGCCGCGGAGCTTTTAGCCTCGATGACGTCGCCATGTCCTTCGTCAACAAAATGCGCTCCCGCGCGCCCTACCTTTTTGACGGCACGGAGGACGTCGTGGAGGTAGAGGAGCAGGAGCGCCTGTGGGCCGAAGGCAAGGCCCGCGAAAAGGACTAGCCCTTCTGGATAATGGAGGACAGCAGGGGAGCGTAGTCGGTGAGCGTGGAGGACAGGCCAGTGCCACCGGTGACGATGGTGTCTTCCTTAACGATCTTGCACTCGAGGGCGCGGTCAGCGGTCTGGCCGGAGTACTTCACAGCGGCGAGGGCCAGCGCGCCGAGGTCCTCGGAGTTGCCCAGAGCCATGAGGTTCTTCGACAGCTGGTTGCGGGTGGTGTCCGGGCCGAGCAGCTCGCCCTCGGTCGTCTGATCGATCAGCATCAGGGTGCTGCGGAGGGTGTTGCAGTCAGCATTCTGGATGCCCTGGGAAAGGAAGCCGCCCAACTCTTCGAGGGACGCGGCGGACGCGGTGGCGGGCACGACAGCACCCAGGGTGACAACAGCGGCAGCGGTGGCAGCGATACGACGGATGAACATGGAACTCCTTGAGATTGAAGAAAGGGCGTTGAAAGAACGTGCAGGACCGGCGTAGGCGCGGCGGACCGTTCATCGGTGCAGTGTAGCGCACAATGTTACGCATGGGAATAGTTTGACATAATTATCCAAAATATTTTTGCTTAGCTAGGTTCCTTTCGTCGCCAAGCGGCGCCCTCTGTGTCGGTCTAACCCACACGTGAAACCGTCTGTAGTATTCACCTTTATGACACAGGGGCTACGGAGGATTGGGGGCTGTGGCCTCGGCATTGTCTTGGCCATCATTCTGATCATTTCCCTGGTGGCGTGGAGTCTTTCCTTCCTTGATAAGCCTTCCCCGTTCCGGCAGCTGTCCCCCGTTCCGGAGGATCTTCCACCCGTCGGTGGGGCAGAAGTGCCCAATATTGACGTCGAAGCGCCAGGGCGCACCGCGGACAAATTGACGTGGTGGTCTGATCAGCTTGCCGACGCCACCAGCATCCCCGCCCAAGCTTTGCGGGCCTATGGCAACGCCGAATTGATCGCGCGGCAGTCGTGGCCGAACTGCAATCTGCGCTGGAATACCCTCGCCGGGATTGGCTGGGTGGAAACCCGTCACGGGACCTATAACGGCAACATCTTCCACCGTTCTTCACTCGATGAGAACGGTCACCCCGAGCCGCCCATCGTGGGCATCCCTCTCGACGGTACGAACAACACCACCCACGTTCCGGACAGCGATGGCGGCGTGTTTGATGGCGATACTGAGTTTGATCGGGCGGTAGGCCCCATGCAATTCATCCCGTCTTCGTGGGAGCATTTTGGTCGCGACGCCAACGGTGATGGCGTAGCCGATCCAAATCAAATCGATGATGCCGCGCTGGGCGCTGCCGCCTTGTTGTGTTTCGGCGATAGAGACCTTTCGACGCCGGAAGGCTGGCGCTCAGCCATCCTCAATTACAACCAATCCGAGGATTACCTGCGTAAAGTGGCCGCTGCGGCGAATTCCTATGCCATCGAACAGCCTGCGACGTCCTAGCGCCTTTCTAGATCTTTATCACGTTGTCCGTTTCCGCCCGACACGTTCCGAAGTTTTCTGGAACAATTGGCTGCAGGTGGTTTGGGAGCCCCTCCCAGAACACGAACCCAAGATCAATTTGGCTCTATAGGAGTGAAAGCAGCATGGCTGACATCATCCACGTAATGGCACGCGAAATTCTTGATTCCCGCGGTAACCCCACCGTTGAGGCTGAAGTATTCCTCGACGATGGAGCACGCGGTGTTGCCGGCGTTCCGTCTGGCGCTTCCACCGGTGTTCACGAGGCTCACGAGTTGCGTGACGGTGGTGACCGCTACTTGGGCAAGGGTGTTCTCAAGGCAGTTGAGAACGTCAACGAAGAAATCGCTGATGAGCTTGCCGGCTTTGAGGCCGATGACCAGCGCCTGATCGACCAGGCCCTCATCAAGTTGGACGGCACTGATAACAAGTCCCGCCTCGGCGCCAACGCCATCCTGGGCGTCTCCATTGCCGCTGCCAAGGCTGCTGCCGAGTCTGCTGGCCTGCCGCTCTACCGCTACGTCGGTGGCCCGAACGCTCACGTCCTGCCCGTTCCGATGATGAACATTCTCAACGGTGGCTCCCACGCTGACTCCGGCGTGGATGTCCAGGAGTTCATGATTGCTCCGATCGGCGCGGAGTCCTTCTCCGAGGCGCTGCGCCAGGGTACTGAGGTCTACCACGCCCTCAAGAACGTCATCAAGGACAAGGGACTGTCCACCGGTCTGGGCGACGAGGGCGGCTTCGCTCCGTCCGTCGAGTCCACCAAGGCTGCACTCGACCTCATCGTTGACGCAATCAAGAAGGCCGGTCTGAAGCCGGGCGAGGACATTGCTCTGGCACTCGACGTTGCTTCCTCCGAGTTCTTTAAGGATGGCAAGTACCACTTCGAGGGCGGCGAGCACACCGCTGAGGAGATGGCCAAGGTCTACGAGGATCTCGTTGCCAACTACCCGATCGTCTCCATCGAGGACCCGCTGCAGGAAGATGACTGGGAGGGCTACACCAAGCTCACCGCAGCCATCGGTGACAAGGTCCAGATCGTGGGCGATGACTTCTTCGTCACCAACCCGGCCCGCCTCCAGGAGGGCATCGAGAAGAAGGCAGCCAACGCACTGCTGGTGAAGGTTAACCAGATCGGCACCCTGACCGAGACCTTCGACGCCGTCGAGCTGGCTCACCGCAACGGCTACCGCACCATGATGTCCCACCGTTCCGGCGAGACCGAGGACACCACCATTGCTGACCTCGCGGTTGCCCTCAACTGCGGCCAGATCAAGACCGGTGCCCCGGCACGTTCTGAGCGCGTGGCCAAGTACAACCAGCTGCTGCGCATCGAGCAGGAGCTCAGCGACGCAGCCGTCTACGCCGGCCGCTCCGCATTCCCGCGCTTCCAGGGCTAGTTTCTAGGAGTAGCCGGGAACCGGCCACTCGCTGAGATAGCGTCTAAGCGAAAGGTGTCACAGGAAACTGTGGCACCTTTTTTCGTCGGGGTGGCCTCCATAGCGCTGTGACGCATGTTATTTCTGAGACACGACGCGCGCCGCGCACCACCTGGGCTGTAGCGGGATACAATGACTTCCCGATGGCACGCACTACTTCTTCCCGCACGAAGCGCCGGAACACCGTTCCGGTCCACACGCGTGCCCGCGACGCGCAGCGCACCAAGCCGAAGAAGAGCCCGGCCCAGCCTAAGGGGCTCGACATTCTGGGAGTGGGCGTCATTATCGCCGTCGTGCTCATAGTCCTCTTATCCATTGCCGTTCCGCTGCGCAATTACTACCATGGCCAGTCGGAGATAGCGCGCCTGGAAAGCTCTATTGCCGCCAAGCAGGAGCAAAAGGAAAACCTCCTCACCGAGATTGATAAGTATCGATCCGAGGAATACGTCAAACAAGAAGCACGTCGTCGCTTCGGTGTGATGGATGAAGGAGAAACCGCGTTCCGCATCATGGATCCGCGGATGGACTCAGGCGATACGGTGACCTCGGAACGCCGCGAGGACGTCGACGAGCGCGCGTGGTACACGGTGCTGTGGGATTCGGTGTCACAGGATGCTGAGACCCCACCGAACACTGAAACCCCACCGGAAGCGGAGAACCCGCCGGAAGACTTAGTCGAAGCTCCTGCTGAATAGGACGCACCCGCGCCTCCGTGTCACAATGGTTCCTATGACCGTGACCGATGCTGATCTTGAAGTCGTCCGCGAACAATTGGGCCGCACTCCGCGCGGCGTCGTGGACATTGCTTACCGCACCCCCGACGGAGCTCCTGCCGTGATTAAGACGGCGCCTAAGCTTCCCGACGGCACTCCGTTTCCTACCCTCTATTACCTCACTGATCCGCGCCTGACCGCCGAGGCATCGCGCCTTGAAGTTGCCCACGTCATGAAATGGATGGAGCAGCGTCTCGCGGCGGATGAGGACTTGCAGAAGGACTACCAGGCAGCGCACGAACACTACCTGGAAACCCGCAATGCCATGGAGGACTTGGGCACTGATTTTTCCGGTGGCGGCATGCCTGAGCGCGTTAAGTGCCTCCACGTGCTTATTGCTTATGCCTTGGCAGAAGGCCCGGGCCGGGTGCGCTTTGGCACCGAGGCCGTCGCGATGGCTGCAGAACACGGTAAACTCCGGGGAAGCGCCATCCCGGAGGATTGGCCCACCGTGGGGGACCTGGGCATTGATATGACCCAGTTTGATTTTTCTAACGCCGGTTAAGAGAAAGGCTAGCCTTATGACTCGCGTCGCTGCTGTCGACTGCGGAACCAACTCCATCCGCCTGCTCATCAGTGAGATCCAAGAGGATGGCAAGATTCGGGATATCTCCCGCACGATGGAGATCGTCCGCCTCGGACAGGGCGTCGACGCCACCGGTGAATTCGAGCCGGAAGCACTCGCACGGACTCGTGCGGCCCTCGAAGAATACGTCAAGCAGATGAAGTTTGAGAAGGTTGAGCGCGTGCGGATGGTGGCAACCTCGGCAACGCGTGATGCCAAAAACCACCGCGAGTTCTTCGATATGACCGAGGAGCTTCTTAGTCAGGTCCAGCCGGGTGCCCGCGCGGAGATCATTTCCGGGGAGGAGGAAGCACTGCTGTCCTTCACCGGTGCGGTGGGGGACCTGCGCTCTGAGAAGGGGCCCTACTGTGTCATCGACTTGGGCGGCGGTTCGACGGAGTTCGTCGTTGGGACAATCGACGGCGAGATTCTCGGCTCCCACTCTGCGCAGATGGGGTGCGTGCGACTCACTGAGCGCATGATGCGCAACGATCCGCCTACCGAAGCAGAAATAGAGATCGCTACTGATTACGTCGCTGAACGCATGGCTGAAGTGGAAAAGATCGTGCCCATCGACAAAGCCCAAACCTTTGTCGGCTGCGCCGGTACCTTCACGACGCTCTCGGCGCTGGCTCAGGGCATGGAACGCTACGATGCTGACTCCATCCACGGATCCGAGCTGCGCTTCGACGCTCTGCGGGTACTCACCCGGCAGATGATCGGTTTGTCCTCGGACGTGAGGGCCCTCAACCCCGTCATCCACCCGGGCCGCGCCGATGTCATCGGCGGCGGCTGCGTGGCCGTGGAGGGCATCATGACGATGATTGAGCGCAACAGTGATGCTCGTTCCTTCTTCATCAGTGAGAAGGACATCCTCGATGGCATCATTAGCGGCCTTGTCGCAAACTAAGCGAACTAGGCCGGTACCGTCCCGCGGACCGGCACAGTTCTACGGTTGCCGACCCTATTTTCGGCATGTGTCCACCCGTGCCCTAAGATAAGTGGGCACGGTTTGGCCCCCATAGCCCAATCGGCAGAGGCAGTCGACTTAAAATCGATTCAGTGTGGGTTCGAGTCCCACTGGGGGCACCATGACCAGCGGAAATGCTGGAAAAATTGGAGCAAAAAGTGAAAACCCTCTAAAAACCCTCTAAAAAATCGCTAGACAACACAGTTTTGCTGGAACTGTGTCTCTGACTCACAAGCCCCTAGCGGTACCGCCCCTGCATTCGGGCCGTGCTTTCAGCGTCGGGATCGGTTGTTGTGATGCGGGGTTTGTCTACTGATAGATGGAGCCGTCTGGGTCGGCAGCTCGGACTATATCTTCTACTGCGGAGCACAGGTCTGGGTCATCAATGTATCCGTCTTGGCAGCCGTGGTAAGTCTGGATTTCGCCCGAGGTTGGGTTACGGGCGCCATTATCTGCAGTGCCGTATCCACATGTTGCCGCCGGGCCGACGCATTCCTCAGTTTCTTCTAGTCCGGCCTGGCCCTCATTTTCGAGGTACTGCTCGCCGCCTCGGGTGTCGAAACACCATTGAGAGTAAGAGACTGTGCCATCTGACCATCGTGCTGGGCCAGGGGTGCCCTCAAGGCATTCCACGACGGTGGGTTCCGCGGGTACTTGTTCTACTGCTACAGGAGCGTCGGATGCGGGAAGTTCTGGGTCAGGTTGTGCCTCTTCCACGTGGGACTCTGGTTCCGTGGATGTGGAGGCGTCTGCGGGGGAGGTACTGGACGGGCTTGTGCTTGGTGGCGCCTCGTCGGGCCCAGTTTCGTTGTTGCTAGTACTCGTTGGGCTTGGTTCAGGTGCGGGCCCGGTGCTGCAACTGCCGAGGGCAAAAGCAATAGCAGCAACCGCAAGGCTAAATTTCTTCATGCTGCTTGCCGCCTTCCATTGAAGTGATAGTGAATGAAAAGAACCCTAGCCTCTTCGTAGCGTCCTTGGACGAGGAGCGGGGAGAAGACCTCACAGTCCTTAGCCAAGGACACAGTGTGCTACCGCAGTGCAGCGGTGCTTCCCGACGTTTCGTTGGCACGTGTGGACAATTTTGCGAATTTTGGGATTTTTGGGAACTTCCTAGCAATGGGGCACGTTGATCCCAGTGAAATGACAAACACGGCACCCCCTCCGGGGCTGCTTTTAGAGAAAGACTGTGAAAGGAATCGGGATTCGCGTGCGTTCTAGTAACCCCGTGATGAGTTCCCTCTCGTCCAGCCAAAGCCAGACCCAGGGTAATCCCTACGGGCAGAGTGACAATCCATTCAGCCAAGAAAACCGCAGCGCTGATCGTCCGCTGACGGTTGATGATGTCGTGACCAAGACTGGCATCACTTTGGGCGTCATTATCGTTATGGCCGTACTCAACTTCGCTATTGGTGAGTTGATCAACCCGGGCATCTCAATGATTCTTACCTTGGTTGGTGCGCTGGGCGGTTTCGTTACTGTTCTGGTCTCAACGTTTGGTAAGAAGTTCGGATCTGCTGCGGTGACGTTAATCTACGCAGTGTTTGAAGGCCTTTTCGTGGGCGGATTCTCGCTCATGTTTGCCGGCGTATCCTTCGGTAACTCCGATGGTATGGCGCTTATCGGCCAGGCCATCATGGGCACCGTTGGCGTATTTATCGGCATGCTGATGGTCTACAAGACCGGTGCAGTCAAGGTCACCCCGAAGTTCAACAAGATCATGTTCGGCCTCATCGCCGGCGTGGCTGTGATGGCGCTGGGCAACTTACTGGGAGCTATCTTCTTCGGCTTTAACCCGCTGCGTGATGGCGGCATGCTTGCCATCATCTTCTCCTTGGTCTGTATCGTTCTGGCCTCCCTGTCCTTCATGACGGACTTCGATCAGGCTGACCGTCTCATCCGCCAGGGCGCTCCGGCTCAGTATGCTTGGGGCATCGCTCTCGGCTTGGCTGTGACCCTGGTCTGGCTCTACACCGAGATTCTCCGTCTGCTGAGCTACTTCAGGGACTAGCCTCGGCACCGCCTTTAAGAACCGGCGGCCGGCACCCACAACGACTTCTGGGTGCCGGCCGCCGGTTTTCTATGTCCAGTTCGCTTGCAACTACAACCCCCGTGGGGAAGCAAGGCGCTCAGTGCTGCGCGATAGGTGGCGATGTCCTAGGCATGAGAAGAGTGCCTTCCCCATTGTTAGTACACGTGTGCCAGGGGTCTTGCGATTATTTGTGTGCCTCAATTGGCAATTTCTCACCACATACGGCGGGGCGTGAAGAGGAAAGAAACGAGCCTTGCAAAAAGTGCAAATCGGCGAGAAGATACCGTTGTCTTGGGAGAAATGTTCGATCGCCCAAGTCAAAAAACGGATGAAGAATCCCGTCCACGGTGTTCCGGAGTGACCTTTGACAGCAGTACGGCGTGTGGCCTGGATTCACTTTCTGCGATTGCTTGTCACCCTACTCTGCGGAATTTATGCAAGGTCATAGGTGGTTTTGTGAACTGCTGTGAGGATGAATCTGGTCCATACTTCCGAAACACGCGATGGGGTCGTGCCTGCAGGGTGAAAAACGACGAACGAATGTTAACAGTGTTGTAATTAGGGGGCACCTGCATGGTCATAATCGGCAGCGCAGGCACAAGAGTCTCACGGCGCGCACCCACAATTCTTACAGGCGACGACCAGCACCTATTTATGAACCTTTTATTACTCGCATCTAATACATCATTATTTGCAACCCATTGAAAATGGGCTATGTGGGGTTGGCGCGACATATTGCGCATTCTCGTGCATTCTGGTCGCAGAAGCCGTTCGCTGAGCTTGGCTCTGGCGAGAGGCTTCTGATAGTCAGAAAAGTTGGTTGAAGGGAAACCATGAAGCGAATCGGGGGCCTTGCGTTGGTGGCGGTTTGTATAGGGGTGCTTTCAAACTGTGCAGCTCCGCTGGGCCTTAGTGCTCGCGACAATGGTAATAACTCGGGGGGCTTTAGCAACTTTTCTGGCGACATGTCCGGCGGTGGCTCAGTGGACTCGGGGGTCGCTGAAGCCACCGCCACGAAGGTGCGAGAGTCTCAAGCTTCAAGCAGTGAGTCTCGTGCGGGCGGTGGGGTACTACCGCCACTTGGTGAATTTGATCGTACGGAGCCTGGCTTTCAGCTGTTTGATCCTTGCCAAGAGGTACCTGAGTCGGCATTGGAGCGAGCTGCGATCTCTCGGATAGTGGGAGAAGAATTTCGAGAGAGTGACACCGTCTTTTGTTCATTCAAGCATCAATCTGGCGAGACTGAGGGGGTAGTCACTATAGCCAGTAGCGACACTGGGACTGCGCAGGTAGAAGAAGCCCAGGGGAGGGCGGTGATTTATAGGGGGAAGTACATCCCGGTTGTTGCGTTTGATGATCCATATTCGCGGCAGTCTATGTGTTCGGTAAATCTTTCGACTGAGCGCGGACTTATCACTGCTACCTATAGTCTTCTCACTCATTCTCCGAATAAAACTGAGCAGTGCGAAAAAGCGGAAGAAATACTTGTAAATCTTATGTAGATAAGGGGCAGACAATGCTTATTGATAAACAAAATATGCGGCTAGAGGTCCACAACGTCGATCGGCTTTCCAGACGACTCGATGCTTTAGGGGGAAAAGCGACGTCACCTCTTGACGGAGGATTCTCTCCAGTTACTGGCTTAAGCGAAGTCGGCGCAATCCACCAACGCGTGCTGGCAACGGACCCGGGGTCGGCGCGTAATTCTTTGGAAGGGTTTAGAGGACAGGTTTCTTGGCTTGGGGAGGCGCTTCAGACCGAGCTTGCCGGCTTCGAATCACAGGATGAACTCAACAGCAGAGGGCTGGATGTCGCAGACGCCGGTGGCGGGGGCGCGGCGGAGGCGATGCCGATCGTGTCGCAACCAGATCCGGGATACAGCCCATTTGGGTTTACGGTTCCGATCGTTGACACCGGTGCATCAATCATGGGACTGGCATCCAACTTGTTCAGCACCCGTTTCTGGGATGTCTCGGAAGCGAATGCGCGGTGGGGAGCCTTGAGTGGAGAAGTCGCCGATATCGTAGCGGGGCTGGAAAACTCGGCCGCGTCGTTGGAGGAGGAGAATGATAGCGAAGCCACCACGCGAGCGGCCCAGAAGATTCGTGAAGTTGCGAAGGCGGGCACACACTTCATTGCCAATGCCGAGGTCATGCAACAAAAGCTGTTCGGCTTCCAAGCGCAGCTAATGAATGTGCAGCCAGAGGCAATCGCCTTGGCCTTCGAGGTAGCAGCAATTCCAGATCCCGTCGCACGCGAGGCCGCAGAACAGGCAGCGTTGGGATATATGCAGGGCGTGCTTCAACAGCAGGTTATTGCCGCCATGCCCTATCAGCACGCGCTCATGGATGCGGCACCACCCAGCGGTGGTGGGGATGTCAGTACCCAATTCGGCGCGGTCGCAGGTGATGGATCCCGCTACACTACGGAAGGCGTTGCCTGGCCGCAGCAGATTGCTGAGGCGATGGAAAGCGGCGCCGTCGGGCCAGGTTCCTTCGGCGTTGCAGACGGTGAAATCCAGGGGCTTGAAAGCGTTGGAATGGATGCTGGTGACATCGCGAAGTTTCATAGCGCATTGCATGATCGTGGACGCACGATCCTCAGCGAGTTGGGTTTCGGAGATTCGTTGGCACCCGTTAGTGCGGCGGACGTGAACACGTCGGCCGCGAGCGCAGGCGTAGGAACACTGAACCCGTCTCATGCTGGTATTCCGGGGACGTCGGCAACTCAGATTGGCGCGCCGAACATTGGTGCTGGTTTGAGCGGGCTAGGAGGCCTAGGCAGCGGTGTCGGTGGGCAGGGACTAGGTGCCGTTGGGCTTGCGAATACGCGCAGCAATGCGCTGCCTGGGGGTGTCGCTGGACTCGGCGGCCGGGGGCTGGGCCGGTTGCCGGAGATGTCGGCGAATCCGACGACCGCCGCGGCGGGGCTGGGCGGCTTCGGTACTGCGCCCGGTGGACCGCAGACGGGTACGCATCCGGTTATCGGTGGCCTACCCGGGGCCGTAGCGGGGACTGGACTGAAGAGGGACGGAAGGGCGTCGCTAAGCGGAGGCAGTATGGCCGGAGGCGGAGTGATCGGCGGCACTGGTGGTGTTGGCGGCGTCGGCGCCGGCAGCGCCGGTGGTGTCGGTAACGCTGGCGGTACAAACAGTGTCGTAGGTGCCGCTGGGGGAGCGGGCGCCGCGAAGGCTGGCGGCGGACAAACCCGCGGCGCGGGGATGCGGATGATGCCCATGATGGGCGGCGCAGCCCGCGGCGGTGAAAGCGAAAAGAGGATCAAATCCGTCACAACGCAGGTTGAGCGCGATCCGAACCGCCGAGATCTCCTCGGTGAAGCGCCCGCGGTGCTACCCGGGGTCATCGGCGAGTGGGCCCGGGAAGAAAACTAGGGGACTGGGGGTGAGGGATTTTCTCATAACCTCATAACGCTGAAAGCGGCGCCCGAATATCGGGACGCCGCTTTCGCTCTAAGCTGACGGTGAGTCTACTGCTGAACCGGAGCGGTGGTGTACTCGGCCGGAGCAACCTCGGTCTCAGCCGTGGCTTCAGTCTCAGCCGTTGCTGCGGTGGACTCGGATGCACCAGCTCCCGGGGCCTCACCGGTGAAGGTGGCGCCAGTGTCGACCTTCTTAGTGGAATCCTGCTCGCTCGGCGGGTGGCAAGCGGCCAGGGTGAGTCCAGCGGAGACAACCAGACCAGCGGCAGCGAAACGAGTGAACTTCTTCATGTGATAAAACTCTTTCTCAGAAAAACGATGACCTAAGAGCAGTATAAATTAGGACTTGCGCGGAGTTGCGGCCTTTGCGGAATCATAAGGCGCCGCGGAGACCACGGTCACCGACAAGGTCTTGCCGTTCGGCGCGGTGTACTCGCGGGTTTCGCCCTCAGCAGCACCCAGGAGGGCAGCACCCAACGGGGACTGCTCGGAGTAGGTCTCCAGATCCTTGTTATCCGATGCCGCAGCGCGGGTACCGATAAGGAAGGTCTCGCGGTCTTCCTTGTCACCGTTGTAGTAGACGTGGACGACGGAACCGATGTGGGCGACGCCTTCCTGGACGGCGGTGCGCTCGGTGGTGGAGTTAGCCAGAACCTCGGAGATCTGCTTGATGCGGGCCTCTTCCTGGTCCTGCATTTCGCGGGCGGCGTCGTAACCCGCGTTCTCCTTTAGGTCACCCTCCTCGCGGCGCTCATTAATCTCCGCGGCGACGACCGGGCGGTGGTCGATGAGGGCCTGCAGCTCGGCCTCGAGCTTGGCCTTGGTTTCCGGGGTGATGTACTGCTTCTGCTGCTCAGCCATAGTGCAACCTTCCGTTGACGGTTCCTGATGAACGGTTTTATTTCTTAAAGACTGGGCCTAAAAGCGCAGGTGGCGGGGCCCATTCAGAACGCTCAACATACTAGCATAGCTGGGCTTTTACTCGGCGTTTGCCTCACCCGCAGAATCCATGGTGCTGGTATCGAGGTAGGAGGGGATATTTCCGGAGCAGCCGTAGACGCCACCGGCGACGGCAGGGTGATTGGTAGGGATGTCCACGGCGACGCGCTGGGCGGCCTCGCCGCCAGCCGGCACGGCAATTTCGCGGCGGCCCACCTCTGCCTTGGAATAGTCAAAAGCCTGCACGATGCAATAGGCAGGCTCTTCCACGCGGTTGCGGGTGATGTCTACCCACACGCGGGCGGTATCGTCGGAAAGAATCTCGTGGGTGACATAGGAGATGTCCGCGTTAATTTTCTGTTGGCTGCGCACGTACTGCACGCCAAAGACGACGGCCGCCACCAGCATGCCCAGGAAAATCAGGACTAGGGCCCGATTGGTCCAGGATTTCCCCGTGCGAGCAGAGGAGGACGAGGAACCGTAGCGAGACCGTGCGCGTGCGGAGCGAGAAGCAGGATGGGCGTCAGACATGAGTCTGATTCTATCCAACGGTCGCTACGAAGTTACTATCCACTAGACTGGGCCTCTGTTTAAAGAAGCGATGTAGGGAGATGTATCACCCAGTGAGCACAAAGCGCCTTTTGGCTATTCACGCGCACCCTGACGATGAATCCTCGAAGGGTGCTGCGACGACCGCGAAGTATGCCGCGGAGGGAGCGGAAGTCCTCGTCGTGACCTGCACCGGCGGTGAGCGGGGCGACATTATTAACCCAGCCATGGACCGCCCCGGCGTCCTCGAGAACATGGGCAGTATTCGTCGTGAAGAAATGGCGAAGGCCGCCGCCGCCTTGGGAGTACAGCACCGGTGGCTCGGGCACGTGGACTCAGGCCTTCCGGGTGATCCGCTGGCCCCCAATATCAAGGACCTGCTGCCTGAGGGCTGCTTTGCTCTCAAAGAAGATGATGATGTGGCCCAAGAACTCGTGGAGATCATTCGGGAGTTCCGCCCCCAGGTCATCATTACTTATGACGAAAACGGCGGCTACCCGCACCCGGATCACCTCATGGTCTACCGTGCTTCTATGTTGGCGTGGGAGAAGGCGGGCGATGCCGCCTACCACCCAGAATTGGGAGAGTCGTGGGAGCCGCAGAAGCTCTACTACACGCACGGTTTCGTGTACCAGAGAATGAAGATCTTTCACGACCTCCTTGTAGAAGAGGGAAAGATTAGCCCCTATGAGCCAATGCTGGCGCGCTGGGACACCGCTTTTGGTGACATCATGGCGCGCGTGACCACGCAGGTAGAGTGCGCGGATTACTTCCAAAACCGGGAGGACGCCCTGCGCGCGCACGCCACCCAAATCGATCCGGCTGGTGCTTTCCTCGCTACGCCCGTCGCCGTGCAGCAGGAGCATTGGCCAACGGAGGAGTTCGAGTTGGCCAAGACCCGTGTCTCGTCCTCACTGCCAGAGGACGACCTATTTGCGGGAATCCCGGAAGTAGGGGAATCTTAAAGTATGAACGCTTTGTACTTTGCGGCGCATGACGTCGCCCTGCTCGCCCAAGGGAGCCAAAGCGGCCCGGTGGGACCGGAGTTCGGTAAGGCCTCGCCCATTGGTTTGCTGATCCTCGTTCTCATGGGAGTGGCCGTCCTTTTTGCAGGCTGGAACTTTCACCGCCGCTATTCGCGCTTCCGCCGCCGCACCATGTTCGCGCAGGATCATGGCATCGATCCTTTTGATGATGAGGCGGTCGATGCGGCAATGAAGGAAGCCGGCATCCTCGATAACAGCAAGAAGTCCATCTTTTAACGCAGAGGACGTTTCCCCACCGTGAAGTTCCTAAGCCAGCTCCTATACCCCCTGTATGAGGCGCGCCTAACGCGTGAGATTAAAAACAAACCGCAACCACGCCACGTGGCAATCATGGCGGATGGCAATCGCCGCTGGGCGCGCGAGGCGGGCTTTACGGATATCAGCCACGGCCACCGGCAAGGCGCGCGGAAGATCAGTGAGATGATTTCGTGGTGCCAGGGCACCGACATTGAAGTCGTCACTATCTACTTGCTGTCGACGGAAAACTTGAAACGCAGCGAGCAGGAAGTGCAGTTGCTCTTCGACATCATCTCGGATGTCGTCACGCACCTCTCCCAGGGTGACTTGGATTGTCAGATCCGCCTCGTCGGTCACTTAGATCTGCTCCCCGAACAGGTCACAGCCAAGATGCAGAGTGCGGCTGAGGCTACCGAGGATCACCAAGGTGTCATCGTCAATATCGCGGTGGGCTACGGCGGGCGCCAAGAAATTGTGGATGCCGTGCAGAACCTGATCCGCAGTGAAGCACGCAAGGGACTGAGCGCTGAAGAAATCGCGGAGAACGTGACGGCGGAGGCCATCACGGGCAACCTGTACACCAAAGGGTTGCCGGACCCCGACCTCGTCATCCGCACTTCCGGTGAGCAGCGGCTGTCCGGGTTCCTTCTGTGGCAGGCAGCCTATTCCGAGATTTGGTTCACGGATACCTACTGGCCAGCATTTCGCCGGGTGGATTTCCTGCGTGCCTTGCGCGACTATTCTCAGCGCTCGCGCCGCTTTGGGCGCTAGCCGGGTTACGCCGCCTAGAGCTTGCGCATCCTGACCTGTTCCACCAAATGGTGTGAACCTTTGCGCAGGACCAGGGAAGCGCGCACCCGGGTGGGCAAAATATTCTCAATGAGGTTGGGCAGGTTGATGGACTGCCAGATCTCACGTGCCTGCGCGTAGGCTTCCTCATCCGTCATGTCCGCGAAGGAAGCGAAGTGCGCGCCCGGCTCGCGGAAGGCAGTGTGCCGGAGCTTGAGGAAGCGGTCGATGTACCACTTCTCAATGTCGTCCACGCGGGCATCGACGTAGACAGAGAAGTCAAAGAGATCTGACACCATGAGGGTTGGCCCGGTCTGCAGGACGTTGAGGCCTTCCAAGATGAGGATGTCCGGTTGCCGGACCTCTTGGAATTCATCGGGGACGATGTCATAGGAGACGTGCGAATACAGCGGTGCGGTAACCAGTGGTTTGCCGGATTTAACGTCGGTAACAAATCGCATGAGCGCGCGGCGGTCATAAGACTCCGGATAGCCCTTGCGCTGCATTAGCCCGTGCTCTTTGAGGTAGGCGGTGGGGTAGAGGAAACCATCGGTGGTGACGAGGTCGACCTTCGGGTGGGAATCCCAGCGTTCCAAGAGCACTTGGAGCAAGCGCGCCGTCGTCGATTTGCCCACGGCGACGGAGCCGGCGACGCCGATGACGAAAGGCACGTGCGTCGGTGGGTTACCCAAAAAGGCCTCGGTGGCGGCGGTGAGTTTCTGGCGGGCCTCCACCTGCATGTGAATGAGACGGGATAGCGGCAGATAGACTTCCGCCACCTCGGTGAGATCGATGCGGTCACCAATACCACGGAGTTTTTCCACCTCGGTGGCCGTCAACACCTGTGGCATGGATTTACGCAGGGCACGCCACGTATCGCGGTCAAAATCGAGGTACGGGCTCGCATCGGTCATTCGCGCCATGCCGACTATTGTCGCACTGCATCCGGCGCCTCGTGCAATTGCCCCGAATGAAAAGATTCTTAGAGGCCCCCGCGCGGGGGATAGGGGCGTTAGGATGTAGAACTAGCTTCGGCGATTTCTAAAGCCGGTGGTGTTGTGCTGCGAGCGGGCGCTGCTGGCTATTTTGACCATCTGTAGGAAGGGACACCACGCTTTCATGACGACTACGAACAATTCAGACGTGCGCTACCAGGAGATGCGAGATCTTGACCCCGAGGTCTTCGATGCTATTTCTGGTGAGATCGCTCGTCAGCGCGATACCCTCGAGATGATTGCTTCGGAGAACTTCGTCCCCCGCGCCGTTCTGCAGGCGCAGGGTTCTGTTCTCACCAACAAGTACGCAGAGGGCTACCCGGGGCGCCGCTACTACGGCGGCTGCGAGCACGTTGATGTCGTGGAGGACCTGGCTCGCGATCGTGCCAAGGCGCTTTTCGACGCCGAATTTGCCAACGTCCAGCCGCACTCCGGTGCCCAGGCCAACGCTGCGGTGCTGGCGTCGTTGATCCAGCCGGGTGACAAGATCATGGGCCTGTCCTTGGCGCATGGCGGCCACCTGACCCACGGTATGAAGCTGAACTTCTCCGGCAAGCTTTACGACGTTGCCGCGTATGAGGTTGACCCGGAGACCATGCGCCTCGACATGGACAAGGTCCGCGAGCAGGCTCTGGCTGAGAAGCCGCAGGTGATCATTGCTGGTTGGTCCGCCTACCCGCGGACCATCGACTTTGAGGCCTTCCGCTCCATCGCCGATGAGGTCGGCGCCTACCTGTGGACGGATATGGCGCACTTCGCGGGCCTCGTGGCCGCCGGTCTGCACCCCTCCCCGGTGCCGCACTCCGATGTTGTGTCTTCCACCGTGCACAAGACGCTTGGTGGCCCGCGCTCCGGAATTATCTTGGCCAAGCAGGACTTTGCCAAGAAGATCAATTCCAACGTCTTCCCGGGCCAGCAGGGTGGTCCGCTCATGCACGTCATCGCGGCGAAGGCTATTGCTCTCAAGATTGCGGCCACCGAGGAGTTCAAGGAGCGCCAGGAGCGCACCCTGGAGGGCGCTCGCATTCTGGCTGAGCGTCTGACCGCTGAGGATTGCACCAAGGCGGGCGTCGACGTCCTCACCGGCGGCACCGACGTGCACCTCGTCCTAGCGGACCTGCGCAACTCCGAGCTCGATGGCCAGCAGGCAGAGGACCTCCTCCACGAGGTGGGCATCACCGTGAACCGCAACGCGGTTCCGAACGATCCGCGCCCGCCGATGGTCACCTCCGGCCTGCGCATTGGCACCCCGGCCCTGGCCACCCGCGGTCTTGACACGGCGGCCTTCACCGAGGTGGCGGATGTCATCGGTACCGCGCTGGCAAATGGCAAGAACGCGGACGTCGCCAAGCTGCGCGCCCGCGTGGAGAAGGTCGCCGCGGACTTCCCGCTGTACGACGGCCTTGAGGACTGGAAGCTGGTCTAAGCTTCCGAACGCTCCTCGGCGTGAGCTTTCCGGGCGGCCTCGAGCCACTCGGGCATTGCGCTGAGGAGCTCTTTGATTTCTGCGGTGGTGAGAGGGCGATCCATGTCGTTCTTCTTCAGCGCGGTCACGGAAATGCCCAGCTTCTGTGCCACCACCGGGCGCGGGTGCGGGCCCTCGCGGCGCAGGGTGGCCAGCCACTCCGGCGGGTTCTCCTGCAAGTCGCGCAATTGCGCGTGCGTTACTGCATTGGCTTGAAACTCCTCCGGGGCGGCCGGCAGGTAGATGCCCAGCTTCTTAGCCGCGGTTTGCGCGCGCATGGCGGTACCGGAAGGCTGCTGGGTTTCGTTGGCTGGGGTTTCATTATTCGGGGTATCAGTCACGCTCACCACGCTAGCAGCACCGTAGTATGAGGTGCATGCTCCGCCTTGTCTTTTGCACTGGTACAGAACCCGGTAAATGGTTTCGCCGCTACCGTGACTCGCATTCTCTCGAGTCCCTGGTGACCGCCGACGCCGATGATGCGATGGCGGCTCTTCTTGCCCAGGAAGCTGACCTTGCTCTGACCCGCCTGCCAGATCTACGGGTCGATGACAGCTTCCATGTGGTTCGGCTGTACGAGGAAGCGCCTGGGATCGCAGTTCCGAAGGATTCCGTGTACGCCGAGGTAGGGGAGGACATTACACCGGAGGATGTCGCCGAAGAGATCGTGAATTACCGGATTGCGCAGGATGGCAGCGTCGACGTCCCTGCCCTGCGTACCGCTCTCCAAGTTGTGGCAGCCAACGTGGGCGTGGCCATCGCACCTCGACCGCTGCTGAAGGTGCTCAGCAAGAAGCAAGTCGTGGCACTGGGCTTGGAGGATCCCACTGTTGCGCGCACGGAGATCGCTTTGGTGTGGCGCCGAGCAGACGATGGTGACGAGATTCAGGATTTCGTCGGCGTGGCGAAGGGAAGGACGCGGAATTCTTCCCGCAATGTTGCTGAGAAGCGCAGTGCCCGTGACAAAGCAAAGGCTAAACAAGCACGCAGAAAGTCGCAAGGAAAGTCTCACAAGGGCTCGATTTCCAAACCGTTATCGAAAAGATATAGGGGGTCTCAGCAGCGGAAACGTAGATAAGGAAGGCTCTTTGTTGTCAAATCATAGGTGCATCGGTGGCGGGGCGGCCGCGGCCGAGCCTACGGTGGACTTTGTTCTCAACAAAAGTACTTAGAACAGTGCTCAACAAAAGAGAAAGGTTTAGATAATGAAGAAGATGACTCGTCGTTTCGCTGCTGGTATCGCCGCTGCGACCCTTTCCCTGGGTGTCGTTGCCTGCTCCGATGCTGAGGACGCCGCTAAGGATGCTGGCGACGCTGCACAGTCCGCCGCGTCCGATGCTACCGATGCTGCCGGTTCCGCTGCTAATGAGGCTAAGGACTCCATGAAGGACTCCGAGTCCGCTGAGGCTTCCGATTCCGAGGGCGCTGACTCCTCTGAGGCGGAGTCTTCCGATTCGGGTTCCGCTGATTCTGAGGGTGCCGAGGGTGATAAGGAGAGCGTCTCCACCGCTAACGGTGATGTAGAGGTCCCTGCCGACTTTGCGCAGGCCATCAAGGACAAGGCCGCCGAGTGGGGCGATCCGGAGTCCATCGAGTCCACCGATGCCGGTAGCGTTGCTACCTTCGCCAAGGACAAGCTGCTGGCATTCAGCGAGGGAGATGGCTCCCAGCCGATCATCGGCAAGATCGCTGAGACTTGGACCGAGGAAGGCGGCTTGGACAGCAAGGTTGGTCTGCCGACCGCCCCGGAGAAGGCTGAGGGCAACGGCTGGGTACAGGAATTCGCCAACGGCACCATTTCCTGGATGCAGGGTGAGTCCGGCGAGTACGAGGCCACCATTAACTAAGAGGGCTCACAATAGAGCCAGCTTTCTAAGAAATGCTCCGCACTGTAAAACCAGTGCGGAGCATTTCTTTGTGGTTTGTGAGGGAGCGAGCCGACTGGTGGGGATGGTGTGGCTCTGGGGATTGTCGTTTTAATACTGTTCATCTTGCACCCATGTAATTTCAACCTTTGCTCTCTAGCGTGGACGGTGTCCGGAGGTTCACAGGGACGTCCGGACAGTTCGAAAAACCACCAGCTTCACCATGCCCACCCAGGTCGTTGAGTTGGGGCGGGCATAACAAGGGAGAACCCTGCCGCTATGACCAATCCTTCCGTCCTGACCGAGCAGCCGCACGAGGCCGCTGTGGTTACCAAGACCTATGTCATCGATACCTCCGTCCTTCTCTCCGACCCTTGGGCGTTGCGTAAATTCGCAGAGCACGATGTGGTGCTGCCCATCGTCGTTATCTCTGAGTTGGAAGGAAAACGTCATCACCCGGAGCTTGGCTGGTTCGCCCGCCAAGCTCTTCGCTTTTTGGAGGACCTCCGCGCCACCTATGAGGCGCTGGATCAGCCTCTTCCCGTCAACGCCGCGGGCGGAACGCTGCGCGTGGAGCTGAATCACCAGGATCAGTCCTTGCTGCCAGCGGCCTTCCGTGGGCCGGAGGGAGACCACCGAATCCTGGCCTGCGCGCTCAACCTGCAGCACGAGGGCAAGGACACCGTCCTGGTGACCAAGGATGTTCCGCTGCGCGTTAAGGCGGGCGCCGTGGGCCTGCAGGCAGATGAGTACCACGCTCAGGACGTTGTGCTCACGGGATACACCGGTATGGCTACGGTGCAGACCACCGCGGAGGTCATCGATGAGCTCTATGGGGAAGGCGAGGTGCTTATCGACGGCTCAGTGACCACCGCCGGCACCCGCGTCGAGGACCTTCCGGTGCACTGTGGCGTGACGCTGCAGGCAGGCGGGCAGTCAGCGCTGGGCCGCATGACGGCCGAGGGCGCAGTGCGCTTGGTACGCGGTGATGCGAATGTCTTTGGTCTCCAGGGGCGCTCGGCTGAGCAGCGGGTAGCTTTGGACCTGTTACTGGATCCTTCCGTGGGTATCATGTCCATTGGAGGCCGTGCAGGTACCGGTAAGTCTGCACTGGCCTTGTGTGCCGGTCTAGAAGCTGTGCTGGAGCGTGGCGAACACCGCCGTATCGTGGTCTTCCGGCCAATGTATGCGGTGGGTGGGCAGTCCCTGGGATACCTGCCTGGCTCCGAGAGTGAGAAGATGAACCCGTGGGCGCAGGCGGTCTACGACACGTTGGAGGGTCTCGTATCGGAAAACGTCATGGATGAAGTCCAAGACCGAGGCCTCTTGGAAGTTCTCCCGCTGACCCATATTCGCGGCCGCAGCCTGCACGATTCCTTCGTCATCGTCGATGAGGCCCAGTCGTTGGAGCGCAACGTGTTGCTGACTGTCTTGTCTCGCTTGGGGCGCGGATCGCGCGTGGTGCTGACCCATGACGTGGCGCAGCGAGATAACCTGCGCGTGGGCCGGCATGACGGTGTGCAGGCAGTCATTGAAAAGCTCAAAGGGCATGAGCTCTTCGCTCACATCACGTTGCAGCGCTCTGAGCGCTCTGCCATTGCGGAACTTGTCACCGATTTGCTGGAAGGTGAGAACTAACTCGTTCGCGAATGGCGATCTTGTAGGGGTCTGCTTGGCATTGGTCGTGCGTGCTCAGTAATAATTGTCCTATGAGCGACAACGCGAAAGACAAGAAGAAGGATTTCCGCATCCGTCCATTCACTGCGGCGGACTACCCGCAAATGCGCGAAATCTACGAGCAGGGCCTCAACACCGGCCACGCTACCTACGAGACCCGGTCGCTGACCTTTGAGGAGTTTAAGAACGTCAAGATCATGTCGTCAGTCTTCGTTGCGGTGGAGGCGGACGATGACTCGAAGGTTCTCGGCTGGGTCTGCGCTGCGCAGGCGTCTACCCGCACCGTGTTCCACGGCGTGGTGGAGGATTCCATTTACCTGAGCAAAGAGGCCCAGGGCCGCGGTATTGGCGGCGCCTTGCTAGATCAGCTCATCGAGGTCTGCCGTGACCTGCACAAGTGGGCCATTCACTCATGGATCTTCCCGGAGAACGAAGGTTCTGCCGGGCTGCACAAGTCCCGCGGCTTCGTCAAGGTGGGCACCTACTCCCACATGGCAAAGATGACCTACGGGGAGCTCGCAGGCCAGTGGCGCGATACCGATGTATACGAGTTGCTTCTGCCTAAGCCGGAGGAAAAGAAGGCAGCAGCCAACGAGAAGAGGAAGTAATTATCTCACTTTTCTAATATCAGGGCAGGAGTGGGGATAGAATAGAACCTGTTCTCATCCACTCTCTATCGAAGGCGAATCATGTCTTTCCGCACCTCTGTGCTTGCCCTTTCTACCGCCGTAGCCGTGTCGACCGGTGCTTTTGTAGCGCCCGTTGCCACGGCTGCTGAGTTTCCACCTGCTGGCTCCGTTCCTGTAGCAGAGCTCAACGTTAACTATCCCGATGGCGCTCTGGCATATGTCTTTGCCGAGCCGGTCATGCAATCCGACATTGACTTGGTTACCCGCCAAGTTCGTCAGCTGCGCGGTAAGGCTTGGGATGCGAATCTTCCCTTCGACGGTGCAACGCTGCAGCAGGCAGCTGCCGCTGCGGGCTATCACACCCGTGAAGAGTATATGAATGCGATTTCTTGGGATCGTGGCCTTGAGCACGCGGTTTTGCAGCGCGCTGCGGAGGAGAATTTGGATTTCAACCACGAGCGGCTCCCTGGGGTAGGGGCCTTTGGGGTCATCGATAATCTGTTGGCCGGAGAAAATCTCACCACGGCAGACATGCCGGGCGCTATTGCATCGTGGTCGACGGATAGCAACCAAGGCTCCAGTGAGTGGGAACAGCTTGTTCGTGCAAACGGACAAAGGAATCCACAGAATGGCCACTTCTACTCGATCATTGATCCCGTTCACGTAACTTTTGCTCAGGCACAGGTAGGAAAGGTCACCGCAGGCTTCTTCTCCAATCGCGATATGCCGGGTGAACCCGCTCGCATCACCGGCCGCCACGCATTCCCCATCGCTGTGCCGGAAAGTGCAGTCAATGATACCGAACTGATGACGACTGGAGGCACCTCGGTGGGAAGCCAAGGCAGCCTGGGCTTGAGCATCGATGGATTCTGGGGAGCGAAGCTAGGGGTGCCGGGGGCGTCGCCAAGCTCAAGCGATCCTGAGGTTCTTAAAGTCAACGAGGACGGTACCTACGAGGCTAAGTCGGAGGGAACCGCGACCGTCACCTTTAACACCTATGTGGTGCGCAATGGTCAGCCCCAGTTGTCGGACAACCAAGTCACCAAGAGTGTGCAGGTGACCAAGAAGTCTCTTGCTGGAAACCTAAGCTCCGGTGGTGCGGATGCTGGAACCATCGTGGGCATCATTGCCGGCGTGCTTGCGCTCATTGGTGTAGCTGCCCAGGTGGCACGCCAGTTGGGAATTCTGCGCTAAGTACTTGGGCATGAAACAATCCTCGCTACGTCATTGTTCGTAGCGAGGATTTCTTGTTGTTGAGCGGGGACCGACCGCCTAGTCGATGGTCTCCTTGAGGTGCTCCTCCCGCACCGGCAGGATGAGCAGGAGAGCGATGATCGCCATCGGGACCATGAGCAGGATGACCGGGGTGAGGCCGTCATTGTAGGCGTTGAGGATGACGTCGCGGATGGGGTCCGGAAGCTGAGCCACCATCGACGGGGTCAGGCTAGAGGAACCGCCGCCCTCAGCGCTGAACTTTTCCGCAAAGGGCGCGCCAGCCTTGCCCATGGAAGCAATGGCGGCAGGCATGTTGGCGGCCAACTCATCCTTCATGTTGTGGATGAACAGCGAACCCACCAAGGAGGCACCCATAGCTGAACCGATCTGGCGGAAGAAGTTGTTGGCCGCCGTTGCGGTGCCCACCAGCGCCACGGGGAAGGAGTTCTGAACGATGAGAACGAGCACCTGCATAACGAAGCCGAGGCCGATGCCGAAGACGAGGAACTCAGCGCCAAGTTGAGTCAGGGAGGTATCCACAGTCAGCTTCGACATCCAGAACAGCGCGCCTGCCGTAATGGCGAGACCGATGATGGGGTAGCGCTTGTAGTGGCCGGTTCGGGCGATGATGAATCCCACTGTTGTAGAAGTGCCGATCATGCCGAGCATCATCGGGATCATCATGAGGCCCGCCTTGGTCGGCGTCAGGGTATGCACCATCTGCAGGTAGGTCGGCATGTAGCCCAGCACACCGAACATAGCCAGGCCCAGCACCATGCCGGCGGCCGTCGTGAGCACCATGTTGCGGTTCTTAAACAGCAGAACTGGGATCAAAGGCTCCTTGGCCCGCTTCTCGACGAAGACCGTGATGACAGCACCGATCACAACGATGACGGCCAAGGTGAGAATGACGGGATCCGACCACTCGTACTGGGTGCCGCCCCACGTGGTCATAAGGATGAGCGAGGCGGTCGTGATGGCAATGAACGTGGCGCCCAAGGCATCAAACTTGCGCAAGTCAGTATCACCAACGCGCAGGTGCAGAACGAGCACACAAACGGTCATGGCGAGAAGACCGAGGGGGATATTCATCCACAGGCCCCAGCGCCAGCCGGGACCATCAGTGAACCAGCCACCGAGGACTGGGCCGAGGACGGAGGACAGGCCGAAAACGCCGCCCATGATGCCCATGAACTTGCCGCGCTCACGTGCCGTGGTGACCTCCGCAATGATGGACTGGGAGGAAATCATCATGAATCCAGCGCCGAAGCCCTGAATCGCGCGGCCGATGATGAGCAGGTTCATAGAGTTGGCGAAGCCGCCCACGGCGGAACCGATGACGAAGGTGGCAATGCCGCCGATGTAGAGCCACTTGCGGCCCATCATGTCACCGAGCTTGCCGGAGATGGGCATAGCGATGGTCATGGTGACCAGGAAGGCGGAGATAACCCAGCTCATGTGGTCGACGCCGCCGAGCTCGCCGACGATGGTGGGCAGGGCGGAAGCGAAGATCATCTGCCCCAGGGAGCTCATCAACATGGTGAGCACGAGAGCAGAGAAGACGAGGGCAAGGTTGTTTTCCGGCTTGCCGTTGTCAGCGTGGGACGCCGACGGTTTCGCGGTAGCTACCATGAAAGTCCTTTCGAATAGTTGTTGATGAGCATGAGTGCGGAATCAAAGCGCTGCTCAAAGGGGATGTCGCAGCTGAAGTCTGGGGAGGTGGTGGCCAACCAGAAAGCCTCACGGATGGTGACAGCAATGAGGAGTGCCTCCGTGTGCGGGGAGACATCCGGCATGGTCTTTAACGCTGGCTCCTTCTCCAGCCGCTGGGTGAGTAGCTCAAGGACTTCGTTGGACTTGGCACGCTTTCTACTTAAGGACGCCGCCGCTGCGTCCGCATCGCGGGAGATACGGCGGCGTCGCTCAGCAATCTCCCTGTTGGCGTGCTGTCCAATGAGGTGTTCCTTGATGAGGTCTACGGCCAGCTTGAAGAGGTTCTCCGTGGGGGTTTCGAGCAAATAGCTCTTCTGCTCCTGGGAAAATTCTTGGCTGGGGTTGCCCAAGACAGCTGAGTCCTTGGAATCGAAATAATTAAAGAAAGTACGCCGGGAAATACCGGCCTTCTCACAAATCTCCTCCACCGTGACTGCAGCAAAGCCGTGCTCGTCTACCAAGAGGGTGGCAGCATCCTCTATACGTAGGCGAGTTTTTAGGCGTTTTTGCTCGCGTAATGACAATTCTTCTTGCACAGAGTGCAATCCTACACTCGGTGCAAGTTTGCACCAAGTGCAATGCTGGTGATTCTCATGATGGCGGGACGATCTTTATGGCGCAGCGCACAGGAAAGGAGATAAGAACAGCAACCCCATCCTTCGCGTCCACCGGCAGCGTGGGCTGTGGCTGGTTAAGGCTCGCCGTGAGCGCGAAGGGCGCGAAGTGATGGCTAGGAAAGAAACTCTCAAGCCTAAAACTGCCCTAGTTGACGAAGTTATTGCTAGATCTTGAATCAGAGGCTATAACTTAGGCAGATCGGGCAGTTTGGCTACCCCGACCCTGTTGTTGGCCCAGCGGGGTGGACGGGAAAACGGCGAAGCCGCCCTCCCGAAGGAGGGCGGCGGCGTGGGCGAAAGCGAGCTTAGAAGTTGTCGCGGTCGCGGTTGGTCATGGTGAGAACGTTGAGGCGCTCATCGAGCTCCTCCTCGGTGAGGTTCTCGCCGTCGACGAAGCCGAGGTCGATGACTGCCTCGCGGACGGTGATCTTCTCGTTCAGCGCGTGCTTAGCTGCCTTGGCGGCGTTCTCGTAGCCGATCTTGGAGTTCAGCGGAGTCACGATGGAGGTGGAGGACTCCGCAAACTTCTTCATGCGCTCCTCGTTGGCCTCGATGCCGTCGATGCACTTCTCGGCGAAGACGCGGGAGACATTTGCCAGCAGGCGGGAGGACTCGAGGACGTTGCGGGCCATCATCGGGATGTAGACGTTGAGCTCGAAGTGGCCGTTGGAGCCGCCGAAAGCAACAGCGGCGTCGTTACCGATGACCTGGCTGACCACCATGGTGGCGGCCTCGCTCAGAACTGGGTTGACCTTACCCGGCATGATGGAGGAGCCCGGCTGCAGATCCGGGAGGTGGATCTCCGCAAGTCCGGTCAGCGGGCCGGAGCCCATCATACGAATGTCGTTGGCAATCTTGTTGAGGGAGATAGCCACGGTGCGCATGGCGCCGGAGAACTCGACGAGGGCATCGCGGGCAGCCTGGGCCTCGAAGTGGTTCTTGGCCTCGGAGAGCTGGTCAATGCCGGTGAGCTTCTTGAGCTCCTCGGTGACCTTGCCGCCAAACTCAGCGTCGGTGTTCAGGCCGGTACCGGTAGCGGTGCCGCCGATAGCCAGTTCACCCAAGCGTGGCAGGGTGGCCTCAACGCGCTCGATGCCAAGCTCGATCTGGCGAGCGTAGCCGCCGAACTCCTGGCCCAGGGTGATCGGGGTGGCGTCCATCAGGTGGGTACGGCCGGACTTGACCACGTCAGCGAATTCCTTGGCCTTGGCCAGAAGAGAGTCGTGGAGCACCTTGAGGCCCGGGATGAGGTCATTGACGGCAGCCTCAGTTGCCGCAACGTGGGTTGCGGTGGGGAAGGTGTCGTTGGAGGACTGGCCCATGTTCACGTGGTCATTCGGGTGGATCTCCACGCCATTGTTGTGGGCGATGGAGGCGATGACCTCGTTGGTGTTCATGTTGGAGGAGGTGCCGGAGCCGGTCTGGAAGACGTCAATCGGGAAAGCGTCATTGTGCTTACCCTCTGCGATCTCGGTGGCGGCGGCGATGATGGCGTCAGCCTTCTCCGCATCGAGCTTGCCGGAGTCCTTGTTTACCTGGGCGCAGGCAGCCTTGAGGAGGCCGAGTGCGCGGATCTGAGCATCTTCGAGGCCGCGGCCGGAGATCGGGAAGTTCTCCACGGCGCGCTGGGTCTGGGCACGCCACAGGGCGTCGACCGGAACCTTTACCTCGCCCATGGTGTCGTGTTCAATGCGGTATTCAGTCATGAATTCACCTTTTCTGTGAAATGAGTTTTGTTGGGTTCTTTATGTGTGCCGTGGCACGGCATTCATGGCCACCGTAGCACTCTTCCTGGGAAAGTGGACTAGCTTTCCTGATCGTGGGGGTTGGTGTAGTCCACCACGGAATATTCCTGCAGCTTAGCCAGCTTATGGATGGAGTCGACGTAGCGGATGGTGCCGGACTTGGAGCGCATGACCAGAGAGCGGGTGGTGGCGCCGTTCGGTCGGTAGGAGACACCACGGAGCATATCGCCGTTGGTCACGCCGGTAGCGGCGAAGTAGCAGTTCTCGGAAGAAACCAGATCGTTGGTGGTGAGGACGCGGTCGAGGTCGTGGCCAGCCTTGCGGGCCTTCTCTGCTTCCTCCTCATCCTTGGGCCACAGCTTGCCCTGGATTTCACCGCCCATGCACTTCATGGCGCAGGCGGTAATGATGCCCTCCGGGGTGCCGCCAATGCCCATCATGAGGTCGATGGAGTTGCTGTCCTGGCAGGTGGCGATAGCGCCGGCAACGTCACCGTCCATGATGAGGCGAACCTTGGCGCCAGCTTCACGGATCTCGCGGATGAGGTCATCGTGGCGGGGGCGGTCGAGCACGACGACGGTCAGGTCAGCCGGCTTGATGCCCTTGGCCTTGGCCACGGACTTCACGTTCCATGCCACCGACTCATTGAGATCGATGGCGCCGACCGCGTCGGGGCCAACAGCAATTTTCTTCATGTAGAAAACAGCGGACGGGTCATACATGGTGCCGCGCTCGGCAGCAGCAATGACGGAAATAGCGTTCGGGCGGCCCTCAGCCATGAGGCGGGTGCCGTCAACCGGGTCGACGGCGATGTCCATCTCGGCGCCCTGGCCGGTGCCGACCTTCTCGCCGTTGAAGAGCATCGGGGCCTCATCCTTCTCGCCTTCGCCGATGACGACGACGCCGTTCATCTCGACGGAGTTGATGAGCTTGCGCATAGCATCCACCGCGGCGCCGTCACCTTCATTCTTCTGTCCACGGCCAACCCAGCGACCCGAGGCGAGCGCTGCTGCCTCGGTGACGCGCACCAGCTCCATGGCTAGGTTGCGGTCGGGGATATAAGACGTGTTATCAGACATGTGTGATTAGTCCCTTTCTTTTCAGGTGGCTCGGCCCGGGGTGGGGGACAACCCGGAATACAAATTCCATTCTTCCACTTTTCCTGTCCGCTCAAGCCCGAATGCCTCCCCCAGAAGAGGGGCGGGGGTGCACCACCTGCCGAAAAGGCAGGTGAGAGGGCGCTGTCGCGTGTGTCGGAGGCGTCGTGCCATACTGGGCGGGTGGCATCTGAAGATAAACCAAAGATTTTCGAGGACGCGCGTGATATCACCCTGACGGTGGGCATCATCCTCATCATGATGTTCCTGGCCGTCGGAGCAACGGGACTGTGCTCGATAAACCCGGAAAAGTCCGGGCCTGTGCAGAATGTGGATGCCGCTACCTTCCTGGAGATGGAAGCGCGCGGTAGCGGGGCGGTCATTCGTGAGCCTGTCATGCCGGACGGCTGGCAGCCGACGGCCGCGCGGCGCAAGCAAGTGGGCAGCGAGTCCGGTGCCGTGGTGAGCTGGCTGACCGCGAATGAAGGATACGTTGAGTCGGCACAGACCCAGCTAGCGCTTGAGGATGTCCCCACCGCTTACGATTCCAACTATCGAGCCAACTCCGAGCGGCGTGAGGTAGCGGGTCAGGACGTGGAAATCCTGAGCAGCGACGACAAAGATGTTCGCCCCCTGTGGATCACGGACTTGGGCGATGCCCGCCTTATCCTTACCGGCTCTGCCTCCGACGCGGATTATGAGGCGGCTCTGACCGCATTCGTCGAGGCCGAGCCGCTCCAGATCGCTGAGGACGGCAGCGTCGTCAGCGATTAACTAGTCAGCGAAACGTCACGCTCTGCAGCGCGCCGTCCCATTCCACCTCGACCGCGTCGCCAGCAGCACTGCGCAGGGTCTCGGGGTCGAGCCCGCTCAGGCGGGTCTTAGCAAGGTAGATATCCACCTTTTCGTGCTTGGACTTGCCTGGGAATAAAGAGACCTCGCTGAGTTTCCCTTCGGTGAAGCGCAAGACAATGGAGCCGGAAAAGTAGCTGATTTCCTCACCGTTGTCGGTGTGAGGGGTGCCGAAGAATTCTTCGGCGAGCTGGCGCGGATCACCAAAAACCATGGCACCTGCTCCGCCGGACTTGGAGACGAAGTCGACGCGATCTCCCGGGTAGCCGTAAATCTTCATTTAAACCTCTCCTGTTTCCGTCTGTGCTTCTGCGTTGTCCGGACTGTCCGCATCATTCTTGCGGAGGGCTTCCTCTACGCGCTTGGAAGCGCCGTCGAGGTGTGCCTCGCAGGCCTTGGCTAGCGCCTCGCCGCGCTCCCAATATTTCAGGGACTCATCCAAGCCCATCTGTCCGAGCTCGAGGATCTTCACGGTTTCGATAAGTTCGTCGCGGGCCTGCTCATAGCTCAGCTCTTCGACGGGCGGGAATGCGTCCTGGCCGGGCTGGCCGGCGCCAATCGTGTCAGTCATGAGGATAGTGCTTCTTTCTTTCTGGTTCTGTATAACGTGGTCTGTTTAATCCGCAGCCTGGGAGGCGATGGCGGCGGCGGTAATCGAGCCATCACCCACGCGGATGCGCAGTTGCGAACCCGGGGGCGATTGCGTGTAGCTCGTGACGACTTCCGGCCCGCTGCCATCGCGCGGAAGGACCTGCACAATGGCATAACCGCGCTCGAGAGTGGCCGAGGGGCCTAGGGCGGAGACACGCGCACGCAACGAGGCTACCTGGTTACTTTCTCGGTCCAGCTGATGAGTAATGACTCGCCGGATCGACGCAACGTGGCGTTCGAGTTCCTCGCGGCGCGCGGTGATCGGCACCATAGGGTCCGCGAGGACTGGGCGGGAGCGAATGCTCTCGAGCCCGCGGCGCTCCCGTTCCACCCAGCCGCGCAGCGCAGCCGCCATGCGGGAGCGAGCTTCGGAAATCACGGCGTATTCCTCAGCAGCAGAGGGTACGACGCGCTTGGCCGCGTCGGTGGGGGTGGCGGCGCGGAGATCGGCGACGTCGTCAAGCACCGGGTGGTCCGGCTCGTGGCCGATGGCGGAGACAACCGGGGTGCGGGCGGCGGCCACAGCGCGCTGGAGAGCCTCCTCGGAGAAGGGGAGCAGGTCCTCCACCGACCCGCCGCCGCGGGCGATGATGATGACATCGACCTCTGGGTTGGCATCGAGAGTCTGCAGCGCGTCAATGACCTGGGTGACTGCCGTGGCTCCCTGCACCGCTGTGTTGATGACCTCGAACTGGACTGCTGGCCAGCGGTCTTGTGCCACGGAGAGGACATCGCGCTCAGCGTGGGAGCCACGGCCGGTGATGAGTCCGATATTCTTTGGCAGGTAGGGAAGCGGCAGTTTACGTGAAGGATCGCACAGGCCCTCCTGGCGTAGGCGCTGGCGCAGCATCTCTACTCGGGCGAGGAGATCGCCGATGCCGACGTGACGAATCTCAGTAACCCACAAGGAGAAGCTACCGCGCCCAGCGTAGAAGGCGGGCTTGCCGTAGACCACGACGCGGTCGCCGTCCTTGAGCGGCGAGGGAGCATTCCGGATGAGCGACGTGTTGCAGGTCAGCTGGACAGATTTTTCCTGTTCCACGTCACGCAGGGTGATGTAGGACAGTTTCCACGTCGGCTTCATGTTCAGCTGGGTGATCTGGCCCTCCACCCAGAGGAAGCCGAGGCGCTCGATCCAGCCTTTGACTTGGTCATTGACCTTGCCGACGGGCCACGGTGCCTCCGCGGAATTGGCCGGTTGGTTCACGCGCAGTCCTTTCTCTTGAGTGGTCTGTGCTTCGGGGCGTGTTCCGTCTAGTGTATGGGGCGCGCCGGACATCGGGTGTCACCGGTCACCTGCGGCGGGCGAGAATGGGCGAGAACTACAGTATGTGGGCAACTTTAGATACTCTGGTTGGCATGACTGAAACTGCAAAGAAGGTGCTCCTCGCGGCTCCCCGCGGCTACTGCGCCGGCGTGGACCGCGCTGTTGAGACAGTGGAAAAGGCGCTGGAAAAGTATGGCGCTCCCATCTACGTGCGCAAGCAAATCGTGCACAACCGCTTCGTCGTTGAATCCCTGGCCAAGCGTGGCGTCATCTTTGTGGAAGAGGCCTCCGAGGCCCCCGAAGGTGCTCACCTGGTATTTTCTGCGCACGGCATCGCGCCGAGCGTGCGCAAAGAGGCCGAAGAGCGCAAGCAGCTAACGCTAGACGCCACGTGCCCGCTGGTGACCAAGGTGCACAAGGAAGCCCAGCGTTTTGAGCGCGACGGCTACCAGATTCTGCTGATCGGCCACGAAGGTCACGAAGAGGTCGAAGGTACTGCCGGCGAGGCCCCAGACGTCACCCACCTGGTGGATGGTTTGGAGGGCGTTGACAAGCTGCCGGACTTCCTACACGAGGAAAAGCTCATCTGGCTGTCCCAGACCACGTTGTCGGTGGATGAAACCATCCAGATCGTCAACAAGCTGCGCGAGCGCTTCCCGCACTTGGAAAACCCGCCGTCAGACGATATTTGCTACGCCACACAGAACCGCCAGGAGTCGGTCAAGGCCATCGCCCCGAAGTGCGATCTCATGATCGTTGTTGGCTCCCAGAACTCCTCCAACTCGAAGCGCCTGGTCGAGGTTGCCCTGGAGGCAGGTTCGAAGACTTCTTATCTGGTGGATTTCGCCTCAGAGATCGATGAGGCCTGGCTTGAAGGCGTGAACACCGTTGGCGTCACGTGTGGTGCCTCCGTGCCTGAGCTGCTGGTGCGTGAAGTGCTCGAATACCTGGATGAGCGCGGCTACAGCGACGTTGAGCAGGTGACCACCTCCACGGAGACCATCACGTTCTCGCTGCCGCGCGATCTGCGCCCGGCACGTACTGCGCGCTAGTCCTCGTCGTAGAGGTTTTCCTCGAGCGGCTGGGGGGACCGCTGGGGGCGCCGCGCATTCTCCGCTGCTTCAGCGGCGGCGCGGCGGAAATCCTCCTGCACGTCGGTCTCGGGGGACGCTTGGCGGAGCTGGGCGCGCTCTTCGGCCTGCAGGCGGCGGCGTTCCTCACGGTTGCGCTCTCGGACCCGTCCAGAACTCGTGTTCTCCCGGGCAATGAGCTCTGCCACGGAGAGCCGCTCAGAGCGGTTGCGGCGGTCGGAGGCAGCGTCGGCGCGGCGCTTCTTTTGTGCTTCCGCTTCTCGGCTCTTCGCGTGGTTGTTGCTGCTCCATATACGCATGACCGCGAGCAGCGCACACGCCAAGACCGTGACGATGAGCACCGGGAAGTGCTGTATCAGTGGGAAGGCCGTGGTGAGAAGCGCGGTCTTGGAAAACGGAGAGGCGCCTTCTGGCAAGGCAGCCGTCGAGTTAATGAACCCGCCGCCTACGGTTCCTAGCGCGTAGAGCAGCGGCAGGGTAATCACCAACAAGTAGAGCCCGCGGATCTCCACCAACCAGGTGAGAGCGAGCGAGCCAAGTCCAAAGATCAGGGCGAACGGCAGGGCAACCTTGCCGAGCACACCTGAGACTGCCAAGGCCACAAGCGTCACGACGAGCGCGACGAGGAGCGCTCGGGTAAGCGGCATCCCACGGCGGGGAGGGCGGCGACGATTTTTGGCAACAGACACGACCAGAGAGCTTACCGGGATTGGTGACCAAAACGTTATTCATCGTGGGCGCGCCGCGGCCAAGAACCGACACTGCGCGGCTCCACCGGTAGGCGGTCAACGCGGGCGGGCACATCTAGTTCCTTGAGCCGCCGCGCGGTGACCCCGACGCGGGAGTCCAAGCTGGCCAAACTCGCGTTATAAGCCTCAACCGCGCGCTCGAGGCCGCGGCCGACCTTGTCATAGTGCTCGTTGAGGGTATTAAGGCGCGTGTAGAGCTCACGTCCCAAGCGCTGTACCTCGCGGGCTTTGTCGGAGATTTCTTCGTGCTGCCAGCTCACCGCCACGGTGCGCAGGAGGGCGAAGAGAGTGCTCGGCGTGGCGATGACGATGTTGCGCTCGAATGCGAACTCGAGCAGCTCGGCATCGATGGATAGCGCGGCGTCGACGAAGGTATCCGCGGGAACGAAGAGGATCACAAACTGCGGCGTGGGGGAGAAAGCCTCGATATAGTCCTTAGAAGCCAGTGCTTGGACATGTGAGCGCATCAGGTGCGCGTGGCGCCGGAGATACCCTGCCCTTTCTTCCGGATCCTCAGTCTCCATGGCGTCGAGGTAGGCGCTGAGTGGAACCTTGGCGTCGACCACAATGCTGCGCCCACCCGCCAAGTGGATGACGAGGTCAGGGCGGACCACCGAACCGTTGATGCGAGCGCTGACCTGGGAATCGAAGTCCACGTGTTTGCGCATGCCGCCGAGCTCGACCACGCGTTCCAGCTGTACTTCGCCCCAGCGCCCGCGGACGTTCGGCGAGCGCAGCGCGCCGACCAACTTGTCGGTGCGATCGGAGAGCCGAGTCGAGGTGCGCGTTACCGCTTGAACTTGGCTGCTGAGCGCGGCGAGCGATGTCGCGCGATCCTCTTCAATTTCCTGCAATTGCAGGCCCAAGCGGTCCATGGCCTTTTCCAGCGGGGCAAGCTCTGCTTGGCGGCGTTGGGATTCTTGCAGCGCGCGGTGTTCTTCGGAGGGCTGGGAAGACTGCGCGGAATAGGCGCGGGCCAGCCAACCGAGGGCGGCGCCAATGATGAGGCCGAGGAAGAGGAGCAACACGGGAAGGGTAGACGTCATGTCTGTCATCATGACATGCGCCCCGGACACGCCCCGCTAGTTCTTGTCCTTCGACTGCAACATCTGTTCGAGAGCGCCGATGGCGCGCTTGATTCCCGCGCGGGCGCCGCTATCGCGCTCGCTGAGTTCCCCGTCAACATCGACCTTGCGGTCCAGCGGGCTCGTGCCATCGCTGGCGACGTCTTCCGCCGCGCCTTCCGGTGCAGCGTGGTCCGGGACGGACAGCCATTGCTCGCGTTTGTGGTCACCCTGCTGTTGGGTATAGCGCCCGATGAGGAAGCCTGCCACGGTAGAAAACTCCAACTCCTCGGCGGTTCTCTCGCCGGATTGGAGCATCACCATGTCTTGGAAGTAGCGGTAGACCACCGCGATGGTGGCGGCAACCGGCACGGCGAGGAAACCGCCGATGAGGCCAAAGAGCGCGGAGCCGACGGTTACAGAAATCAGCACGATAACCGGGTGCAGGTTCATCGCCTTCGACTGCAGCCACGGGGAGAGCACGTTGCCCTCGAGCTGCTGGACCAGCAGGACCAAGCCAAGCACCAGAAGCGCCTTGGTGAAGCCCAAAGACACCAGCGCGATGGTCACGGACAGTGCGCCGGCCACAATTGCGCCGACAAAGGGGATGAAGCCGGCGATGAACGTGATGATGGCCAGGGCCATGGCCAGGGGAACACCGATGAGGGCGAGGCCGAGGCCGATAAAGACGGCGTCGACAAGCGAGACTATCGCTTGTGCCCGCACGAAGCCGCCCAGCGTGGTCCACACACGGGTC
Source organism: Corynebacterium sp. HMSC068G04 (assembly GCF_001814885.1). Lineage (NCBI taxonomy): Bacteria > Bacillati > Actinomycetota > Actinomycetes > Mycobacteriales > Corynebacteriaceae > Corynebacterium > Corynebacterium sp. HMSC068G04. Next base: position 148,466 of record NZ_KV818328.1, read on the forward strand.
AGCAGCTCAGTCAAGTGCCAGCCGGTGCGGCGGCCCGTCGCTTGGCGCAGCCACGGCAGGAAGTTGTGGCCGTCCTTGAGGAAGAAGAAGGTCAGCACCACGATGATGAAAAGCGTGACCACGATGGAGGTGGCCGTGCCGATTCCAGTAAACACGGAGCCCGCAATGGAACCCGCCTGGCGTTGCAGCCACAGGGCGATTTCATCGATGTAACCGCCGATTTCATTCGCGTCGAGGTTGAGCGGTGGGCCCTGTGCCCAGAGCTGCAAGCGTTGAATTCCCTCCACAGTCTGCAGATACAGAGTTTGGGACTGACGAGCGAAGTCCGGCGCAATGAACATGAAGAGGGCGCCCACCGCAGTAAAAGACACCAGAATGGTCACTGCGGCAGCGAGGGCTGACGGCAGTCCCTTGCGCCGCATGGCGCTCGCAATGGGGGCAAGCACGGTGCAAATAATGAGCGCGATGAGGACGGGCAGGATGCCGCGCCAGAAGTTGCCCAGCATGCGGAAGGAGGCATAAAGGAAGACGCCAATGATGGTCAGGCGCAGTGCCCACAGTGATGCGGACTTGATGACCTCGCCGACCACCACGGAGCGATCCACTTGGTTGCCTGGCGGGTGTGCGGAGACAGCGTTCAGCGAGGCAGCATCGACGGAGTCATCGAAGCGCCCGCCAAGTGCTGCCTCTGCTGCGGCAAGCTCAGGCGAGGATGCATTGGGGGATGGCTGATCAGAACTCACCCCACCATCTTGCCTTAAAAGATCCGGGGTGCGTTAGGATTGGCCCCGTGAGTCTTACACTTGGAATCGTCGGCCTGCCCAACGTGGGCAAGTCCACTTTGTTTAATGCCCTGACCCGTTCCGACATCTTGGCGGCGAACTACCCGTTTGCCACCATTGAGCCGAATGTCGGCCTCGTTGAGCTCCCCGATTCCCGCCTGAACCGCCTAGCGGAAATCTTCAGCTCCGAGCGCATCCTCCCGGCCACCGTGTCCTTCGTGGACATCGCCGGCATTGTCGAAGGCGCTTCCAAGGGTGAAGGCATGGGCAACGCCTTCCTCGCCAACATCCGTGAAGCTGACGCCATCTGCCAGGTGGTGCGAGCCTTCGCCGATGAGAACGTGATCCACGTTGACGGTGAGGTCAACCCGGCGCACGACATCTCCGTTATTAATACCGAGCTCATCCTCGCGGACCTGCAGACCATCGAGAAGGCCCTGCCGCGCTTGGAAAAGGAAGCCCGCAAGAACAAGGAGCTGGCAGAGACCGTGGAGGAGACCAAGAAGGCCCAGGCCATCTTGGAAGATGACCGCACCCTTTTCGCCGCTTCCAAGAGCAACGAGATCGACCTATCCCTCCTGCGCGAGCTGCACCTCATGACCGCGAAGCCCTTCCTTTATGTCTTCAACTCGGATGAGGCCGTGCTTACCGATGACGCCAAGAAGGAGGAGTTGCGCCAGCTCGTCGCCCCTGCGGAATGCGTCTTCCTCGATGCACAGACCGAAACCGACCTCCTTGAGCTCGATGAGGCTGAGGCTCTGGAGTTGCTCGAGTCGGTGGGCCAGGAAGAGCCTGGCTTGGCGACGTTGGCCAAGGCCGGCTTCGCCACCCTCGGCCTGCAGACCTACCTGACCGCAGGCCCGAAGGAAGCCCGTGCATGGACCATCAAGCAGGGTTCTGCAGCACCGCAGGCTGCGGGTGTTATCCACACCGACTTTGAGAAGAAGTTCATCAAGGCCGAAATCGTCTCCTTCGATGACCTGGACGCCGCTGGCTCCATGGCAGAGGCCCGCAACGCCGGCAAGGTGCGCCAAGAAGGCAAGGAATACATCATGCAGGATGGCGACGTCTGCGATTTCAAGATCGGCGGCTAGTTAGCCACCACTCCGCGTAGGCTGTGGGCATGAGTATCGCCCACATCCTAGACCGCGCAGCAGAGGCCACGCAGTGGCAAGAGGCCCTGTACAAGGATCTCCACCAACATCCTGAGCTCAGTATGGAGGAGGAGCGCACCCGCGGTATTATCGCGGATAAGCTCCGGGAATTTCCAAGAGTCGAGGTGCTGGAATTCGGCGGGGGAGTAATCGGCATCCTCCGCAACGGCGAAGGCTCGACCGTCCTAGAGCGCGCCGATTTCGACGGCTTGCCCATCACAGAGGACACCGGCCTGGACTACTCCGCTACGGGCGAGGCAATGCACGCCTGCGGCCACGATGCCCACGTGGCCGGGTTGCTCGGCGCCACCGAGGCGCTGGCCAAGGCGACCAATGCGTGGTCCGGTACCTTCATCGCCCTTTTCCAGCCGGGCGAGGAGACCGCTGAGGGCGCGCAGTCCATGGTGGACGCGGGCCTTACCGATAAAGTCCCCACTCCTGATGTGGCCTTTGGTCAGCACATCTTCATTGATAAGAATGCCCCCGCTGGCAGCGTACTCATCGCGTCCGGCCCGGTCTTGTCTACAGCGACCTCACTCACCGTCACCGTTTATGGTCACGGTTCTCATGGCTCGATGCCGCACCTCAGCGTTGATCCGGTGGTGCTCGCCAGCTCCATCGTTCTGCGGCTGCAAACAGTTGTCTCCCGTGAGGTCGACCCCCACCACTTCGCCGTGTTGACCGTCGGCGCCCTGCAGGCGGGATCGAAGGCCAATATCATTCCGGATTCGGCGACCTTACGCATCAACATCCGTGCCTATGATGAGGAGGTTCGCGAGCACATCATTGAGGCTATTCGCCGCATCGTCGAGGCGGAGTGCCAGGCAGCGATGTCCCCGCGCGAGCCGGAGTTTGTGCAGAGTGATAATTACCCCCTTACGGTCAACGATGAAGACGTGACCGAAAAGGTGCGCGCCCAGCTTATCGACGTCTTGGGGAGCGACAACGTCCTCGACATGGAGCCGTGGACTGCCTCGGAGGATTTCTCTCGCATCCCCGATGCCTTCGGCACTCCCTATTGTTTCTGGGGCTTCGGCGGCCGTACCGATGGCGCATCAATTCCCAACCACAACCCGCGCTTCGCTCCGGAGCTGCAGCCGACGCTCACCACGGCGACGCAGGCTCTGATAGCCGCTGCTTACGCCTACGTGGGTAATTAATCCTCCATCGCCGATTGCACCACGGAGAGTACCGTGCGCCGCGCCGCGGAATCATCGAGGTGGGAATCCACCAGCGTGACGAGCGCCTCCAAAACCAGCAGGAAGGCCACTCGGGAGGCATCCTGCAGCTCCGCGCGAAACGTCCCATCAGGGGAGGGGATGACTAGCGTGTAGGAGGCGAGCTCCGCCAGGGGCGAGGAGGTAAACGAGGTCAGCGCGATGAGCTGTGCACCCGCTTCGAAGGCTGCGGTGGCGGCGTTGAGCGTGAGTGTGGTTGACCCGGATCCGGAGACCACGAGGCACACACTGTCTTTATCTAATTGCGTCGCGGCGATGTGCTGGCCTATGGCCTCCGCTACGAACTCGGCGGGGCGCCCGATACTTGTCAGTCGCAGCGCCATGGTTTGCGCTAGGGGAGCGGAGAGGCCGTTGCCCACGACGAGGACACGCCTGGCCTGTGCCAATACCTCCACCGTTGCGGTCAGCTCATCCTCGTTGAGCAGGGCAGTGAGCCCATACAAGTAGTTGCTAAAGGAGGCAATCTCGGCGGACATGCGGCCGACGTGGGTGGAGTCGGCGTCGGGAAGCGGCTTCGGGCGCTGCGCGATTTCCTGCGTGAGCGCTACGCGCAGTTGCTGGTATCCGTCATAGCCCAGCGCCTTCGCGGTGCGGATGACGGAGGTACGCGACGTTCCCACCTTAGCCGCCAGCTGGTCCGCGGTGGCGTGTAGGACAAAGTCCATGTCCTCGAGTATGGCCTGGGCTACGCGCTGTTCGATGGGCTGCAGGCTCGGCATGCGCGTAGTGATGTGTGCGGACGGTGGGGCAGTATCAGTCATAGAGTCTGGGGATTTGTTTAGGTGTACTTAGCTGCCACGATCCGGCGGCGAAGGGCGCCGGAGATGGCGTCGATGGACATGGTGATGACGATGACGACTATAAGCAGCACACCCACGACGTCCCACTGTCGGTACTGCGTATAACCGGTGAGCATGTCGCCGATACCACCCACCCCAATGAGGCCGAGGACGGCGGAAGTACGCACGTTGATCTCAAAGCGATAGAGCGCCAGGGATGCTAATTCAGGCTGGACGATGGGCCACGTTCCCCAACGCACCATTTCTGCGAGGGTGCCGCCAGAGGCTTTGACGGCCTCAGCCGGGCCGGTCGGCGCGGTTTCGATGGCCTCATAGGTCCACTTGGCATGTGTACCGATGCCGCCGATCGCCAAGGCAAGCGCACCTGTAAAAGGAGTGAGCCCAGTGACCGTCAGGATGATGATGGCGATGATGATCTCCGGGACCGCGCGGATGATGGCGAAGAGCGCGCGCAGCGGAAGGCATACCCAGCCAGGGGAGACAGTGTTCGCAGCGAGGACGCCGAGGATCGTAGAAAGCACTACGCCGAGCAGCGCGCCGATCCACGCCATGGCCACGGAGCGCCAGGTTTGCAGGAAGGCCTCGCCGAGTTTGGACCAGTCCGGGTTCGAAAACATGAGTACGAGGTAGTGCCAGATGTTGGCGGGCAGGTCTTGCAGAGCAGTCAGATCGACCCGGATGTAGCCAAAAGACAGCGTCAGGATAAGGAGGATGACGGCCCAGGCAGCATAGATGCCCCAACGACGGGAGCGGGCAGGCAGGGGGTGAGCGGTGCTCATCGGAATAGCGCTCATCTCAGCCTCTTTCGCAGGTTGACGGACACGATTTCCAAGGCGATGACGACGGCGAGCAGTTCGAGCACGATGGCAGAAAGCGCATCGTAGCGGTAGAAGCCGCGGACCTCGTCGATGAGCAGGCCAATGCCACCCGCGCCAACGAGTCCCAATACCGCGGAGATACGGACGTTGAGTTCGAGAGAGTAGATGACCTGGCTGGCAAAGGCGGGCCAGGTTTGTGGGAGAGCAGTCACGCGATTGATCTGATTCTGCGTGCCGCCGGCCGCGCGGCCGGCCTCCATGTAGGAGTCATCGGCGGAGTCGATGGCTTCGGATACGAGCTTGACCACGATGCCGACGTCGAAAAGCACCAGCGTAATGATGCCCGGGAGGGAACCCACACCGAGCATGGCGACGAGAATGGTGGCGTACACGAGATCGGGCACCGCGCGGATAACGTTGACGATACCGCGCACGAGTGTGCGCCACGGCGTCGACGGATTCGTCGGGCGCGCGGCCCACAACGACAGCGGAAGGGCAATCACCGCGGAGATGGCGGCACCCACCACGGCCATGGCTAGGGTTTCGAGCAGAGGCTCCCACGTGCGCGGAAGGATCGACCAATCCGGGGTGAACATCTGCGCGAGCCTGTCGGCACCGTTGCGCCAGTTGCGTGCGATGTGACCCAGGTTGATGTCAATTCCGCCCCAGGCGGGGATGCACGTGGCGATGGTCAGCGCGATGAACGCGGCGAGCCCACCGAGAATGCCGGGCCAGTTGCGCTGACGAGGAGGAAGCACGGCTGTCATACTGCGCTCCCTTGGCTCCCCAGCTGGTCCTCCTCGCGGATCCGGCGGCCATAAATGGCCTCGAAATCCTCCACCGTGGATCCCTGGGCGGGGCCATCGAAGACGATCTTGCCGTGGCGAATGCCGATGATGCGGGTCGCGTAGTCCTGGGCTAAGTCCACAAGGTGCAGGTTCACCAGGGTGGTCAGTTCCCGCTCGGTATTGATGCGGCGGAGATCCTTCATCACGGAGTGCGCGGTGGGCGGGTCGAGGGAGGCGACGGGTTCATCGGCCAGCATGATCGCCGGCTTCTGGGACAGGGCGCGAGCGATGGCCACGCGCTGCTTCTGGCCGCCCGATAAGGCGCCGGCCTTATTCCACGCCTTGTCGAGGATCCCTACGGAGTCGAGGGCCTCGGCGATGATTGCTTTGTCCTCGGCGGTAGAGATTCCCAACAGGGTGCGCCAGCTGGGATTGTGAGAAAAGCGCCCGACGAGGACATTGGAGAAGACGCTCGCGCGGTCCGCCAGGTTGAACTCCTGGAAGATCATGCCGATGCGGCCGCGCAGCTTCCGCAGCTGCGCTCCCTTCGCCGCAGAAATCTCGTGGTCGCCGACGAAAATCTTGCCGGATGTCGGTTGCACGAGGCCGTTGATGCTGCGGATGAACGTGGATTTGCCAGAGCCGGACAGGCCGACGATGGCGACGAATTCGCCGGGAGCGATGTCCACGGAGACGTCGTCAAGCGCCAGCGTTCCGTTGGGGTAGCGCACCGAGACATTCTCGAACCGAATGCCCCACGCTTTCTCCTCCGTCATGGGGAACCTTTCTGAGTGGGAACTGGGCAGTGGAGGAGCGCGGACCTACTGTGCGAAGCGCTCGTTGACCTTGCGCGCCATGTCAATGGATTCCTTCTTAGCCGGAACCCAGTCGGTGATGTCGAAGATGGCGGACATGGTGTCCGGGTCAACCTCGGAGAAGCCATCCATGAGGTCGGTGATTTCCTTGCGGCGCTCTTCTGGGACATCGTCCGAAATGACGACGCCGCCGTTGGGGTACATCTCGGTGTACCCGAAGACGACGAGCTTCTCAGCCAAGTCAGGAGCCTCGGACGAGTCGATGGTGGAGCGTGCGTCCCAGAAGCTAAAGCCCACCTCAGCGTCGCCGTTGTAGACGGCCATGATGGAAGCATCGTTGGAGGTTACCGGGACCTTCTTGAGGCTATCGACGTCGATACCCTGGGACTCCATCGCCATGACGGGCAGCTGGTAGCCGGCCGGGGAGGTAGCACCGAGCATAGCGACAGTGGTCTTACCATCGATCTTCTTCAGCGCCTCGAGGCCTTTCGGGCCCTGGCCCTTGTTCTCGTCTGCGGTGGCGGTGCCGTTGCAGTAGAGGTACTCGGCGCCGCTGGCAGCGTAGGTGGACTTGACTGGCTCGTCTTCGCAGTACTTGTCGGGGTTGTTGGTGACGAACTGGCCGGCGTAGGAATCCGCGCCGAAGCGCTCGTCCTGCAGCACAGCGTGGGCGTCGTACATGTCTTCAGCGGAGGCCAGCTGTGCGGCGGAGGCGATGGCGATGTCAGCCTGGCCGGAGCCGATGGCCTCGACGGCGGCCTGGTAATCCTTGGTCACGACACCCTCAACCTCCACGCCGAGCTCCTCAGAGAGGTAATCGGTCAGCGGCTTTGCGGTGGTGACGAGATCGTTGACCTTCTCGTTCGGGATGAGCGCGAGGGTGAGCTTGTCGGGGGAGTTCGAGCCATCGGTTGAGGAGGAGTCAGAGGAGCAAGCGGTCAGGGAGAGCGACAATGCAAGGGCGGAGGCAGCGAGGGCGGTGAAACGGCGCATGAGAATGTCTTTCTGTGTCGAGGGGTGGAGTGCTAGAAGGCGGAAGATAGTTCAGAAAAGATGTCGGTGACGCGCTGAGCGCGCCACGTGGGGTTGGCGTCTGCGGGGGTGGCGAACGGTGTTTCCAATAAAACGGTGCGCCCGCCACGGGCAGCCACGGGAGCAAGATCGAAGTCCCAGATATCGCCGAAAGCGATGATGGGGCTATCGGGGAAATCAGATTCGAGGATTCGAGTCAAGCCGTCGGGCTTGCCCACGCTCGTGTAGATGGCGTCGAAGGAGTTGCTCAGCCCCAAAACCTTAAGCGCCTCTGCGAGGCCAGTTTCGGGGGAGTTGGTGGCGAGAACCGCGCGGCCGGGATACGAGCCTAGAAACTCGGCGAGGCCTTCGGGCGCTGTGATTCCGGTGTCTGCAAGGTTGAGTCGGGAGGCCATGTAGGCCTGTTGGCAGGAGTCCTCCGGGACATCGCAATCCGCGGCGAGACTGCGGACGAGGTCGTAGCCGTCGCGATAGTGCACTAGGGAGGCGTCGTTCGTTGAGAGCATGTGCTCGGCGGTGTGGGGGATGGAGTGGTTTCCGGTTGCCTCCCCGATGTGGCGGGCATAGGCCAGCACGGGTCCGTGGCCCAGGCTAACGGTGCCGTCGAAATCGAAGAGGAGAACGGGGGGAGATATGTCTTTGGACATGAAGTACAAACTAACGACGGTTTATGTACTTTACGACCACACGCGGTAAACAATGCGTGAACAGTACGTGCACACTCGCCTTTGGTACCCTGACTCACGGTAAATAGAAATTTTCCTCAGCGAAGGACATATAGAAGGACACACATGTCTCTTCCAAACGAGCAACTGCTGCTCGAACGCTTCATGAAGCTCTCCATCGCCGCCGCCGTCGTCACCATTGTTCTCAAAGTGATTGCCGCCGCGGTGACGGGGTCGGTGGGCTTCCTTTCGGATGCCCTTGAGTCCGGTGTCAACCTAGTCGCCGCAGTGGTGGGATTCATCGCCATCAAGATTGCCGCTAAGCCCGCGGATGCGAACCACCAATTTGGTCATGGCAAGGCTGAATATGTTTCCGCGCTGATGGAAGGAGCGATGATTTTCGTCGCGGCCGCGATGATCATCTACACGGCCATTCGCCGCTTCTTACACCCGCTGCCGCTTGAACAGCCAAGCGTTGGTTTGCTGCTGTCGCTAGTAGCGGCTCTCATTAGCTTGGTGGTAGGCGTGATGCTAGTCCGCGCAGGTAAGCAGTATCGTTCTTCTGCCCTGCAGGCGGATGGTCAGCACCTGCTTACCGACGTCTGGACCTCCGTCGGCGTCATCGTCGGCATCGGGGCAGTGGCGTTGACAGGCTGGCTGTGGTTGGACCCCGTCATCGCGCTGGCAGTCGGTATCAACATCTTGTGGACCGGGTACAAGCTGCTCAAGGAATCCTTGAGCTCCCTTCTGTCGGAATCCTTGCCCAAGGAAGAGCATGCCCAGCTGGACGCGCTTCTCAATGAGCTGGAAGACCACCACCAGGTCTCCTTCACCTCGCGTCGCACAGTGGCAGCGGGTCGTCAGCGCCTTGTGTACCTGACGATGGACGTGCCCGGCGAGTGGACGGTGTTGCACTCGCACACCATCGCCGACCGCATCGAGGATGCCATCGACGAGCTTTTCCCCGGTGCCGAGGTGTTCATCCACGTTGAACCAGCCGGCACGGTTCATCGCCGCATCCTGCGGATGCTGTAGGTTAGCCCGCGTACCGCAGGCTTGCGACCCCGCGTCCGCCCTCCATGACCCACGGCCAGCTGAGGCCGTTCTTGGTCAAGACATCATCGCGGATCTCATCGGGAACGATCCATTCCTTGTGCGCATACCCCAGAAGGTATTCATCAAAGGCGGGGAGCTCGAGGCGGATTTTGAGGGCCTCATCGATCTCGCTAGCCGTGACATCCTCCTGCCAAGTGGCCATCCAGAAGTCCTGACCATCGTGACACACAGGTTGAGCAACCGTCGATGTCAGGGCCTTGGTGGCCTGAGATTTACTGAGCTTGGACCATGCTTGGAGGTCGGCTGCGGACACTGGGCCATGTCCTTCGACATAGCGCTGGGCCAGCTCAGCAAGCGGCTCCTCCGGCTCGCGCTGGACGGTAGGCAGCGCGTCGACGTGGAGGAAAGTCTCTTGGCTGCCAGCTTTCGGGCCCTGCACTAAGTCGCCGGCCCCGCCAAAAGCGCGGAGTAGGTGGGAGCCTCGGCCTTCAGTGGGATCAACGCCAGCTTCAGCGAAAATCTCGTAGACTTCCGTGCGGCTCAGGGGCTCGGTCGCTGCGCTGTGAAGCGCTTCCGAGGCGGCTGCCACCATGTCTTCGCTCAGCCCCAAGCTCGGCCGCCGAGACTTCTGGCTGGAGGCTACGCGTGGGTAGAGCAGGCGGGACATCCAGCGGACGTCGGCAGCCGGCATGAAATGCAGCGTGCCGCGCTGTGGCCAACAGCGCACCACGCGAAAGTGAGAAATGTCTTCGAGTACCTTTTGTTCATCGCAGCCGGCGCGAAGAGAAAGCGCTCTGATGCCGGCATCGTAGGTCTGGCCTTGGAGGGCGAGGAGATGTTCAGCAACATCGAGGGCCGACGCCAGAGTCGGCCGCGCGGCCGATGGTGCAAGGCCTTGAGCGATGAGCCGACGGGCGAGAAGCTCGTCGCGGGTAAGTTCCTTCATAGTTGTTTAGATGGCGTTTAGAGGCGGAAAGTCTTCATCAGCTGCATGCCCGTGGACACCAGCTGGCGGAAGCGCTCCGGCGAGATGTACTCCGAGGGCGCAAGCGGGTGCAGGCGCTGCTCGGCCACGGTGCGCTCGTTGGCCCACAGGCGCATGCCGGTAATACCGTGGCGGTGGTTCAGTCCAGATTCCTTGACGCCGCCACCGGGCGCGGCGATGGAGCCATAGGCTGCGGCGAAGCCCTCATTAATGTTGACCATGCCGGCCTCCAGCTGGGAGGCCACCTTCCACGCGCGGCGGGAGTTTCCAGACCACACCGATGCGGATAGGCCGTAGGTGGTGTCGTTGGCGAGCTGGATGGCCTCGGCATCGGAGCTTATAGGGTATACCGCCAGTACCGGTCCAAAAGTCTCGGTGGCATAGAGATCCATCTCTGGGGTCACACCAGTCAGCACGGTGGGCTCATAAAAGTATGGACCAAGGTCCGGCCGGGCCTTTCCTCCGTAGACCACGGTGGCGCCCTTGGACACGGCATCCTCCACGTGGGCTTTAACGGCATCGAGCTGGCGTTGCGAGGTCAGCGAGCCGATGGTGGCGGCATCGGAGAAAGCCGCGCCCAAAACCTGCTGGTCCAGTGCGTTCTTGAGTTCTGCGAGGAACTCCTCGAATACGCTCTCGTGCACATAGGCGCGCTCGGCGGACATGCACAGCTGCCCGGAGGAGGAGAATGCGGTGCGCACGGCGCCTTGGGCGGTGGGCTTGAGGGGGGCGTCGTCAAGCACCAGCATCGGGTTCTTGCCGCCCAGCTCCAGCATGGTGGGGATGAGGCGACCCGCAGCCTGGGTGGCGATGGATTTGCCGGCCTTGGTGGAACCGGTAAAGGAGAGCCCATCCACCAGCGGAACGAGGGCATCGCCCACCTCCGCCCCGCGGCCGGGAACCAGCTGCCAGGCGGCCTCCGGAAGGCCTGCCTCAATGGCTAGGCGTCGCAACAGAATCGCCGTCAACGTTGTCTGAGAATCCGGCTTGTGCACCACGGCATTGCCCGCGGAGAGTGCTGCCAGGACGTCGCCCACGCCCAAGGACAGTGGGTAATTCCACGGGGAGATGAGCCCCACCACACCCAGCGGGTAATGCTGGGTGCGCGTTTTAGTCAGCACGGGAAGCGCGCCGGGGTAGCGGTCAGCGCCAAAGGCCTTGCGGATATTGACCGCGTAGAAGCGCGCGCAGTTATACAGATCCATCAGCTCGTCATAGGCATGGGAGCGGGACTTGCCGTTCTCGGCCTGGATGAGGTCGAGGATGAGCTCCTCGTTCTCGTGAACGAGGTCGTGCAGGCGCAGCAAGATGGCGGCGCGGTCTCCTTGACCAACGCCGGCGCGCGCATAGTTGACGGCCTTCTCGACGTCCCCGGCGGTGGCGACGGGGAAGCTAAAGAGCTCCTCACCGCTAAACGGCGCGTGAGCCTGGTGCTGCTCACCCGTGCCGCGCACATCGCGGGCGGGATCCGTGTCTAAGAAATTGAGCACTCGCTGGGGCAGACGGGTCTGAGTGAAGGTTTTCATGCGGTCTATTGTCCCAAAAATATGCGATGGCGCTATAGATTTTTCGAGATTTGTCTCACAAACTAAATTAATCGTGGTTAGGATGACGCTATGCCAATCCTCGCGACCACTCCACAGGCCCAGGTACGCGCGGCCGTCGAGCCGCTCGTCAGATCTGGAGAAAGCCCAGCGCCCGTAGGCGTCATTGACCTCGACGCATTCGACTACAACGCTGCACAGATGCCGGCCCGCTCCGGGGGACTGCCCATCCGCGTGGCCTCGAAATCAATACGCAGCGTGGCAGCACTTCGCCGAGCTCTCGAGCATGAGGGCTACCGTGGCATCCTCGCCTATTCCGTTCCGGAGGCGCTGCATCTAGTGGAGGAGGGTTTCCGCGACATCGTGGTGGCCTACCCGAGCGTCAACCGCAAGGCTCTGCGTGAGCTCGCAGCGGATGACACCGCGCGCGAGGCTATCACCATCATGGTGGATAGTGCTGAGCTCTTAGACCTGCTTGAGGGCTCCCTGCGTGTGGCCATCGACATTGATTGCACCCTTCACTTGCCGGGCGCGGTTGTGGGCCCGCGGCGCTCACCCGTGCGTACGCCGGAACAGGTCTCGGTGCTTGCGCGCGAGATTCTTCGGCGCGGGCACCGGCTTGTCGGTCTCATGGCCTATGAGGGGCAAGTGGCATCCGTTGCGGATGGCCTGCCGGGTCCGGTGGGAGCGGTCAAGCGCTGGCTGCGCACCAAGTCCATGGCGGACTTGGCCCCGCGACGCCGAGCCTGCGTGGAGGCCGCGCGGGAGGTGGCGGACATTGAATTCGTCAACGGTGGTGGAACGGGTAGCCTCCAGGAATCCGCGGCCGAGGGAACCTTGACCGAACTGGCCGCTGGCTCCGGTTTCTACACGCCGGCGATCTTCGATGACTTCACAGGCATCAACCACAAGGCGGCCGCGTTCTTCGTCTGCCAAGTATCCCGTGTGCCCGCGCCGGGCTGGGCGACGGTCAACTCCGGCGGCTGGATCGCCTCCGGGCCGCCCGCGAAGGATCGCGTTCCGGTTCCGGTGTGGCCGGCAGGGCTGAGCTACTCCAGCACGGAGGGTGCCGGTGAGGTGCAGACACCGCTGCATGGGGCCGCTCTGAACGTCGAGGATCTGGTGTGGTTCCGCCACGCCAAGGCCGGCGAAATGACAGAAAACGTCGACCACCTCCTCGCCGTCGGACACGACGGTGTTGATGTATGGGACACCTATAGAGGACAAGGATGGACACTCCGATGACAACAACTTTTAGCAATTGGGCAGGATCGGTCACCACGAAACCGCAGGAGTTTGTGCAGCCCTCCCGAATCGATGAGATTCCTGGCATCATCAGCCGCGCCCGCAGCGTGCGCGCGGTCGGTGCGGGTCACTCCTTCACTCCCATCGCAGCGGGGGAGGAGACCATGCTCAATCTCGATCACGTGAGTGGACTGGTGAGCGTCGATAAGCAGCGCAAACGCGTCCGATTCCTGGCGGGCACTCGGTTACGTGATGTCCCAGCCCTTCTGCGCCCCTTTGGTCTTGCCCTGGCTAATCAGGGCGATGTGGACCCGCAATCGCTGGCGGGCGCGATTTCCACCTCGACCCACGGCACCGGCATCAATTACACGGGCTTTGCGGGCACGGTCACTGGGCTGACGCTTATCGACGCCGACGGCAACACCCGCTCCTATTCCATCGACGAAGACCCAGAACTCCTTCGCCTCGTGGTCGTCAGCGTCGGCGCGCTCGGCGTGGTTGTTGAAGTCGAAATGCAGTGTGTGGACGCCTTCGACCTGCTGGCGGAAGAATCTGGCATTGCCTTCGATGAGCTAATGGATAACTGGGAGGAGCTCTCTCGGGGCGTCGACCACTTCGAGTCCTACTGGTTCCCGCACACCGACCGAGCGATGGTCAAAGCCAACACGCGCTTAGAGCCGAACGGGGAGCGCCGCTCACGCCTTAAGGCGCTTATCGACGATGAGCTCATCGGCAACGGCGCCTTCGCCGCAGCCCTGGCTCTGGGGCGTCTTCTTCCGGGGACGATTCCGACGCTCAACAAGTTCGCCACCTCGGTTATCTCTCATAACCGCTACCGTTCAGCTGCTCACGACGTGTTCGTCAGCCCGCGCCGGGTTCGCTTCCACGAAATGGAGTATGCGGTGCCGCTTGCCGACGGCCCCGCCGCCGTCCGCGAGATCCGCCGCTTCATCGACGAGCAGGATTGGCGCATCGGGTTTCCGATGGAGCTGCGCACGACGGCCGCGGATGACGTTGCACTGTCAACGGCATCGGGCCGCGAATCGATGTACATTGCCTTCCACATTCCACGTGCGCTCAACCCGCAGGATTATATGCCGAAGCTCGAGCCCATTCTTCGGGCAGCGGGTGGGCGCCCGCACTGGGGCAAGATGAACTCCCTGTCCCGGAAGGACTTTGCTCAACTTTATACAAGATTTGATGAGTTCTGCGAGCTGCGCGAAAAGATGGACCCGGAGTGGAAATTCGGTTCGTCCTACCTGCGGAAATTGTTCGGATAGGGGCGTCGTCAAGCGCTGCACATTCCGAAAGTGGGATTCGAAAGTATCTCTGATCTTTGGTAGCGTGTGGAAGTCTTAATTCCATACGCTGTCGAAGAAGGTGTCTCAAACGTCCTCTGAATCCCGTTCCCTTATCACGCCGACATTTGTGTTCGCGTGGTTGGTAAATTTTGCCCAATTTACGGTCTTTTATCTACTCGTGACCATCATGGCACTCTATGCCGTCGAGCAGTTCCAGGCCTCGGACACAGCGGGCGGGTTTGCCTCAAGCGCCTTCGTGGTGGGGGCGACGATTGCTCGCCTCTTTTCGGGCTACATTGTGGATGCTGCTGGGCGGAAGCGCTCGCTGGTCATCTCCCTCATCGTGGTCACTGTGGCGATGGCGCTGTATTTCCCAGCTCAGTCACTGCCACTATTGTTTGCTGTCCGTATCGTGCACGGCTTCGGCTATGCGGTGGCATCGACGGCTGTGATGGCTGTGGCGCAATCGGTTATCCCGGACCATCGTCGCGCAGAGGGAACGGGATACTTCGCCTTGGGGACGACGCTGGCCACCGCTTTTGGTCCGGCGGCAGGTTTAGCGATTGTCCACAACGCCGGCTATAACTCCGTGTTTCTAGTGGCGTTGACGCTGACGGTGGTGGCCTTGGGGCTGGGGCTCGTCGTCAAGGCGCCGACGCAGGAGCGTCGAAGCGTCTCCTTCTCCTTGGGGAATATTGTGCACCCGTCGGTGGCGCCATTTGGAGTTTTCATCCTTTTGGTCGGTGTTGCTTATACAGGCATCATTACCTTCCTGAATGGTTACTCCTCTCACGCCGGTCTGGAGAAGGGGGCTAGCTATTTCTTCTTGGCCTATGCGGTGGTGAGCCTCATCCTGCGTTTCGTGCTGGGCAAGCTGCAGGATCGTCGCGGTGACAACATCATCATCTACTCCTCGCTCGTCTTCTTTATTGCTGGTCTGGCTGTTCTGGCTTCGGCTGGTGCTGATTGGCAGATTGTTGCGGCGGGCGCCTTGGTGGGCATCGGATATGGCTCGATCCTGCCGGCGGGTCAGGCTATCGCTGTGCGCCTGGTGCCGATGCACGAGATGGGTGCGGGCATCTCGACCTTCTTCTTGCTGCTGGACCTAGGCATCGGCTTCGGTCCGATTCTGCTGGGGCAGGTTATCTCCGCGACGGGATACTCCGCCATGTACTGGATGCTGGCAGCCTTGATGCTGGTTGCCTCAGTGGTCTATTTCTTTGTTCATGGGCGCAAGGACATTGCGCGCGGTGATGTGCGTTATGAATAGAGCCCTCGTGAGCATCACCCTGGCCAGTACTGTAGTTTTGGCGCGGACCCCGAGCGTCTGATGTCGAACGTGTAGTCTAAACCTGGGGTTGATACCCCCGTTTATAGTGACGACTTGACATGAATGTAGTGCTGGCTATGGCTATGTGGGGCGGTGGCCGCTAGAATCATGGTTAGAACACTTCTTCTAATACATGTTTATCTCGGGGGAGACCATGACCACTACTGCTACACGCCCGCCTACCTTTTTCTTTTCCAC
>NZ_KV818328.1:164316-164891 GCF_001814885.1 Corynebacterium sp. HMSC068G04
TTCTTTTCCACCACCAACCCTAATAATCCACATGCGATGGCTCGTGCTCAAGCCCGGAGAGCCACCTATAAAACCTGGGTCGGGGCCATGCCCAGCCTCGACGCCGATATCAACACCACCGCACTATCCCTAGTGGCTGCCTGGTCACTGCCGGAAGGCCACATTAAATCAGGCCTGCGTGCTATCCACCGGCTGGGTAGTCTGCCGAAAGTCAATGCTATACAAGACACCCACTGCCTGCTGGATATTGAATCCTTGATCGCTATTGATCAACCCATGTCAGCACTGACAGCCTTGACTGATGAAACCCTGGACTTTATCGACACTATCCTGGCTGACTTCTTTACCCCTTCTAAACCGAATCAGGCTTTTCCTACGCGTAGTCAAATCAGGCGCAAAGTCCGCGATATATGTAAAACACTGGATGATTCCATTGCCTATCGGGATACCCGGCCTAAAGATACCTACCGGTTTTCCTCTAACGGTACTTCTGCCTGGCTGGAGCTGCAGGTTGGGGAAGACACCGGCATTAAACTTGATGCTTTCATCCACCAGACCGCCGCCAAGGAAGACAT
>NZ_KV818328.1:164991-169358 GCF_001814885.1 Corynebacterium sp. HMSC068G04
CGACCTTTATTGAAGGCTTCGGCTGGCGGGCTGAGCCCATGCCACATGACAAGACGCGGGATTTAACCGAAGAGATAAAAGAAGCCGATGGCTACCAGCCAGGAATCATCATGCGCAAACTTGTCGAAGGCCGCGACGGTACCTGCCGGGTCGGCGGATGCGGCGAGCCTGCTTTTCTCAGCCAGTTGGATCACCGACACAACTGGGCTGAAGGCGGGCCAACCCACCCGAAGAACCTGGTTTTCGCCTGTCGATCATGGTGGTGATGGTGCACAGAATTATGAACGCAAGGGCCCACCAACTACCTGCTCGCGAAGACTGTTCTTGTCCACCGGGAACTGGTCTTATTTCCGTCTTCCCGTAGGGGACTATTTTTACTTTGGCTCAAAATGCACCAAAGGTATTATCCTCAACCGCCAAAATGTTACTTCCAGGTAAGAAATAGTCCCTATTTATAGATAGCTCCTGGCGGTTAATCCTGTCATCCTGGCTCTCGTCGAGCTGCAACTCTCGCATAGCGTGGTTGCTAAGGAGGTGTGCCCAATTGGATTACAAGTACCTACACACTTGATCGGTGCTGCACGTTTCAGGGTCCGGGTGTGCGGCGTCCTGTCTGAGGTCCGCGATAGTGTCGCGCAGCACGGAGAGCTGCGCGATCTGCTGCTCGATCTCAGCGAGGCGCACGTCAAGCAGGTCGCGCACGTGCTCGCAGGGCGCCTGGCCGCCGTCGCGGATGTCGAGGATCTGGCGGATCTGGGCGAGGGTGAGGCCCGCGGCCTGGCCCCGGTGGATGAACCCGACCCGACCCACGGCATCCTCGGCGTAGTCCCGATAGCCGGAGGCCAATCGCTCGGCCGGAGGGAGCAGCCCCGACTCCTCGTAGAACCGCAGGGTCTTGGTCGTGGTTCCGGTTGCTTCCGCAAGCTGTCCGATCCTCATGTTCGCCGATTCCCCTTCCAATGGCCACCACACTTGACCTTCCATTGTACTGGAAGGTTCACAATGGTTCCATAGGAACTTTTGAACCACAGGGAAGAGACATCTGGAATGACAAACGAAAAGTTCGATCTGGCGATTATTGGTTCCGGCGGCGGAGCGTTTGCGGCCGCGATCCGGGCCACCGGACTGGGCAAGCGCGTCGTGATGGTGGAGCGCGGCACCGTGGGCGGGACATGCGTGAACACGGGCTGCGTCCCGTCGAAGGCGCTCCTGGCTGCCGCGGAGGCCCGCCACGTGGCGTTGGATTCGGCCCGCTTCCCTGGGGTGGCGGCCTCGGCGGGCCCGGTGGACATGCCGGCCCTGATTCAGGGCAAGGCCGCGCTGGTTGAAAGCATGCGCACGGAGAAGTACGTCGATCTGGCCGCGGACTACGGGTGGACGATGATCTCGGGGGACGCGTCGTTCACCGGAACCCAGGACGCACCGCTGCTCCGGGTGATCTCCCCGGATGGTGCAGTGAGAACGATCGAGGCCGGGCACTACCTCGTGGCCACTGGCTCCGCACCCTACGTGCCGCCCGTTCCCGGACTGGCCGAGGCCGGGTACCTGACCTCGACGACGGCGATGGAACTGGACGAGGTGCCCGAATCAATGCTGATCCTGGGCGGAGGCTATGTTGCCCTGGAGATGGCACAGCTTTTCTCCCGGCTGGGCTCCCGGGTGACCATGCTGGTCCGTTCCCGGTTGGCCTCGCAGGAGGAACCGGAGGCATCCAAGGCGTTGGCGGGGGTGTTCACCGACGAGGGGATCCGGGTGGTCCGGCGGGCCATGGCCGACTCCGTGGCCTCCGGCCCGGACGGGGTCTCGGTGACGGCAAACGTGGCCGGGGGCGAGGAGGTGTTCCGCGCTTCCCGCATCCTCGTGGCACTGGGCCGCCGCCCGGTGACCGAGGGACTGGACCTTGACGCCGTCGGGGTGAAGACCGGCGCATCCGGCGAGATCGTGGTCGATTCCCGCCTGGCCACGTCCAACCCGCGGGTTTGGGCCGCCGGGGACGCGACCGGCCATCGGGAGTTCGTTTACGTCGCAGCGGCCCACGGCGCCTTGGCCGTGGACAATGCGTTCACCGATGCCCTGGCCGAGGTCGACTACCGGCACCTGCCCCGGGTCACCTTCACCAGTCCCGCCATCGGGGCGGTCGGGATGACGGAAAAGGAAGCTGTCGCCGCCGGGATCAGCTGCGAGTGCCGGGTCCTCCCCCTGGAGTACGTGCCGCGAGCCGTGGTCAACCGCGACACCCGCGGCTTCATCAAGGTTGTCGCGGACCGCGACACCGGACGGATCCTGGGCCTCTCCGCGGTGGCCAAGGACGCCGGGGAAATCGCCGCCGCCGGCGTCTACATCCTCGAAGCGGGCATGACCACCGCGCAGGTCGCCGCCGCCTGGAGCCCCTACCTGACGATGGCCGAGGGCATCAGGATCGCCGCCAAGGCCTTCACCACCGACGTCTCCGAGCTCTCCTGCTGCGCCTGAGCTCCAGCCCCCACTACCGAAGCAAAGGAATGCCCTGACCGCCACCGACCAGGCCCTCACCTATCTGTTGTCCCCGAGCACCACCGCACCGACCACGGCACCGCCTGAGTCCCCATCCCCATTCCTGGAAGGAACCACCAGACACCATGACATACCCGAGATCCCGCCGTTCTCTGTCCGTTCCCCGGCCCAGGCACCTCGCCTCCGCCCTGTTTCTGGCAGCGGTCATGGCACTGACAACCGCCTGCGCCAGCTCACCGGGCGGCCCGTCGGCCGCGCCAGGCGGTTCGTCGCCCGACGCGGCCGGTGCCGTTGCTGTTACGGTCTCCGACATTGACGGCACTACCCGGACCATCCCGGACGGTAAGCCCGCAGCACTGTTCTTCTTCTCTGCCGGATGCGGTGAGTGTGCGGAAGGGGCCGATTCCCTGAACAAGGCCTCCACGGCCCTGGGAAGCTCGGCCGACTACCTCCTGGTGGACGTGGACCCCCGAGAACCGAAGGAGACCATCAACGGATTCCGCGATTACATCAAGGCCCCTGAGCTCCCTGCCGTCATCGACACCGAGGCCACACTGACCACCCGGTACAAGGTCACCTCCATAAGCACCCTGGTGGTGGTCGACGCGAAGGGCGACGTTACCTTCCGGGCCACCGACCCGTCTGCGGAAAAGATCCAAGAAGAACTCACCAAGGCCGGTGCCCAATGACAGCCCTGCTTGCCCTGGCCTTCGCCGCTGGAATGATTGCCCCGGTCAATCCCTGCGGTTTCGCCTTCCTGCCCGCCTGGATAGCCCAGACCATCGGGGACGCCCGGACGCGCCCGCTCGCGCTGCGTCTGGCCCACGGGCTCCGGGCCGGGCTCGCGCTCAGCCTCGGCTTCGCCGGGACCCTGGCAGCCTTCGGGCTGATCGTCAGCGCGGGCGCCAGGACCCTGATCAGCGCAGCGCCCTGGCTGGGAATGGCCACCGGGGTGATCCTTCTCCTGCTGGGCCTGGCCATGCTCACCGGACTCACACCACGGCTCCGTCTGCCGGCCTGGGCCACGAAACCCCGCACACAAGAAGCCGCAGGGGCAGGTCACAAAACCGGGCGCATGGTGGCCTTCGGGATCGGATACGCCGCAGCATCCCTCGGCTGCACCCTCGGGGTGCTCCTGGCCGTGATCGCCCAAGCCCAGGCCGTCGCCAGCTACGCCGGGCTGCTCGCGGTCTTCGCCGCCTACGCCGCAGGCTCGGCCACTGTCCTGATGCTCGTTTCGGCAGGCACGGCCATCGCCGGGGCCGCCCTCGGGCGAAGAATCACCGGCTTGGCCAAGCACAGCAACCGCATCGCCGCCTTCATCCTCACCATAACCGGCGCCTACCTCAGCTGGTATTGGTATCCCGCCGCCACCGGCGGAACCGCACAGGCCAACAGCCTCGCCGTATGGTCAGCCGCCGCCAGCGCCTGGATCAGCGACAACAGCACCCTGATCGCAGCCCTCGCCGCAGCCGTGGTGCTCGCATCGGCATTGGCCGCCCTCAACCGGCGCAGGAGACTGCGCATCAGACAGGGAACGCCGCCCACAGGCGAGGGCCCCGGGCAAAGCGGGGAACCCGACTGCTGCACACCAACTCCGGACAACAACTCGACCGAGGACCGGCCAGGCACGATCCCGTAGCTGGCCGAGGACTCCCAAAAAGCAATGGGGAGAGGGAACCTTGCCCATCTTCTGGCAAACGAGGCGCCCGCCTATCAGGACAGGTTGGTACAGCGGCATCAGGCCGGAAGTCAATTCGTGCAGAGGACTTCGGGCAATCCGTCAGGAGCCCTCTGTACCGCCCCCGCAATGACGGGAACGTCAGTGTGGTGGACTTCGGAAGGTGCTGTTGCAAAGTTGGGCGGAGAGCCGA
>NZ_KV818329.1:0-232 GCF_001814885.1 Corynebacterium sp. HMSC068G04
TTAGAAGAGCTCGCCCAACTGGGACGCACCCTGTGGCGAAGGCGCAAAGATGTGCTCGCCTACTTTGATATCGGTGCATCCAACGGCCCCGTCGAGGCAATCAACGGCAGACTCGAACACCTACGCGGCATCGCCCTAGGATTTAAAAACCTCAACCACTACATCTTGCGATGCCTAATCCACTCCGGACAACTACAGGACAAAATCAACGCACTCTAAAACCGGAAGGGCC
>NZ_KV818330.1:0-206 GCF_001814885.1 Corynebacterium sp. HMSC068G04
ACCCGTACTGTGAAGCCTACTGGAAACCTCGTTGCCGACACCATCTGCCGTACCGCGGAAATCGGGCTTGCTATCACCGGTGCTGCTGATGCCGGACCGCTGACCATCATTGAGGCTACGCCAGTAGCCGTTAGCGGCGTGTGCCCGGACTGCGGACAGTCAGGAAAGCTGCGCGACCACATCACCCGTCGACTCGTTGATCTTCC
>NZ_KV818331.1:0-206 GCF_001814885.1 Corynebacterium sp. HMSC068G04
AGCATGTCGGTGCGGTAGAACCGTGCGGAGTAGTCATTGCGGCATGCTGCTGTGATCAGGGCTTGGGCGAGGTAGGTTTTGCCGACTGAGGATTTGCCCAGGATGACAATGTTTTGGCCCAGGTGGCACCATTGTCCGTGAGCGAGTCTGCTGACTTGCTCGGGGTTGATGTTGCGGTCAGGCGTGCAGACTACCTTTTCAAGGCA
>NZ_KV818332.1:0-1335 GCF_001814885.1 Corynebacterium sp. HMSC068G04
TTAGAAGAGCTCGCCCAACTGGGACGCACCCTATGGCGTCGACGCAAAGACGTGCTCGCCTACTTTGATATCGGCGCATCCAACGGCCCCGTCGAGGCAATCAACGGCAGACTCGAACACCTACGCGGCATCGCCCTAGGATTTAAAAACCTCAACCACTACATCTTGCGATGCCTAATCCACTCCGGACAACTACAGGACAAAATCAACGCACTCTAAAACCGGAAGGGCCGCTTAACCCTCAGCGGGAAGCGCGTGAATCGTGCTCAAGGATCGCCGATATGCCCGCGTGCCTTGATGTGGTCTGCGGGTGGCAGTGTTGTCACTGGTGGTTAGCTGTTTCCTTTCTGCCGTTGCTGCGTGTGGTGGCTGTGGGTGTTAGCTGCTGTCGGGTGGTTCCTCTGGTGGTTGTCCTGCTTGTTCGGTGTTGAGTCTGGCGACTGCTTCCTGGTATTCGGGCATCGCGGTTATCGGTGTTCCCCAGGGTGGGATGAAACTAACCCCGGTATTCAGCCGGTACATGTAGCCGCGCCCGGTGGGTTTTAAAGGGTCATCATCGTTAATACCGTTGTGGTAGGCGCACAGGAAGGTCAGGTTCTTAATGTTGGTGTAGCCGCCTGCTTGCCAGGGGATGAGGTGATGGATTTGGCAGTAATCAGCTGGCTTATTACACCCAGGTCTTGAACACGTGTGGAATTCAGCGTGCAGGGTAAGGCGCTGTTTGAAGTTTGCCCCTCGTTCTAGCCGCCAGGTGTTAATGGGCCCTTCAATGGGGTGAACGATGGTGGCGTAGCCTATTTCGGCAAACTTGTGGGTTAAGAACTCGGCCCCTGTCATGCGCCCACCGTTGGTCAGGTTGAGCTCTATTTCGTCCCCGTCGCCGTTGATGATCTGGTCCAACTCGTTTAACGTGACGATGACTTGGGTACGCACCGCAGGCTTGGAACCGGTGCCCTCTTTGAAGAAGACGTCGTTGGCGGCTTGAAGCAGGTCGGTGGTGTTGGTGGATTCGAGGACACCGCGCATGTTGGCAATCGTAGTGGCATCGTCAGTAATGGAAAGGGTGTTGGGGCCTTGTGCGCGGTAGGTGATGCGCACCCCTGGTTTGGCTATGCGTTTGGAACGCAGTTCTTTCAGGCGTGTGGCGGCGACGGTGGGGATGCGGTGTGCGGGTGTGGCGGTAAGTCTGACTCTCAGGTTCCAGGCGTCGAGGGTTTTCTTTACTTTTGAAACGTAGGTTTCAATGAGTGTGAGGGTGCCCAGGCTGTGGCGTTGGGTGAGTGCGGACGCACGGGCTTTGCGTTGTTTGCCGGTAAAGCGGGTGGGGCCGAAGTA
>NZ_KV818332.1:1435-22743 GCF_001814885.1 Corynebacterium sp. HMSC068G04
TTGCCGGTAAAGCGGGTGGGGCCGAAGTACACTTGGTGCAGGCCTGCGAGTTCGGTGGCGTCGGCTGGGTCTGCACCGAGCGCGCGAAGCTCATCGGGTGTGCCAGGTATGTTTTCCACCAGCGCAATCCCCAAGTTGCGGAGGCGGAGGTAGGTTTCGATATCCCCCATGGGCACGAAGATTAAAGCAGCACCCGCAGCCTCGCAACCGGAGGAACAAAATCCCTGGGTAAAAGGGTAATGGGGCTGGTACGAGAAAAGCCCCTCAACAGGAGGGGCTAGACGCGGTGTTAACCGCGGTCGACGGCGCGGTTGCGCAGGGCGCGGGCGAGGCGGTCACGCTGCTCGGTCACGGCGCGGCGCAGGCCACCGGCCAGGTCGCGGGAGAGGAACTCGTCGGCGCGGTCGAGGGTCTCCTGGCTGACATCCCAGCGCGGGAACAAGCCGGTCACCGTGGTCAAGGCAATCTCGTTGGACTGCGCGGACCAGATCTTTTCCGCCACGTCGAAGAACTCTGCACTCGGCAGGAGCTCGTCGGCGCCTACGAACGTCAGGCCCGCCAGCTTCGACTCCAAGTCGCGGTTGCCCAGCTCACCGGCGACAATCTCGTCCCACACCGCGCGCTTGTTGTCCTCGGTGTTTACGGCAGCCAACGCCTTAAGCGAGGCCTGGTAGCCCGTCGCGGTGTTATCGCGTTTGAGTTCCTCCGCCACCGCCGTCATGGCGGCGCCGGCGGCCTCGGGGCCGGTGACGTCGGCAAGCGAGCCATCGGCGATAAGCGCGGTGAGCACCTTCCAGCGCAGGCCCGCATCCGAGGAAGTCTGAAGGAGCTCTTGGAAGAAGGTGCGGGAGGCGTCGTGAAGCTTGATGCCAGCCAGCGCCTGGGTGAAGACGATGGAGCGCTCGGCGTTATCGGAGCGGGCGCCGTCAAGGAGGGCGTCGGCAAGCTGCGTATCCTCCTTTGCCCACTCGGGGTCCGCATAGGTGGACTGGGCCGTTGCGGCCTGGGAGAGGATGCGCTCCAGCACGGCGAGCTCGGTCTCCGCCGCCGCGCCGCGGGCGACAAGCGCCACGAAATCGCGGGCGCGCATGGTACCTGCCCGGGTCATCTCCCAGGCGGTGGACCAGCACAAAGTGCGGGCCATGGGGTCTTCGAACTTGTCGACATTCTCCAATAGGAACTGCAAGGAACCGGCGTCCAGCTCGATGAGGCAGTAGGTCAGGTCATCGTCGTTAGGCAGCACAAAGTCGATGTCCGCCTGCTTGCGGCCAATGAGTTCCGGAATCTCGGTAAAGGCGCCATCGATATCCATCTCGATGCGCTCGGTGCGCACCACCTTCTCTCCTTGCAGGGCGTAGACGCCGACGGCGACGCGGTGGGTGCGCAGAGTATCGCCACGTTGGGTGAGATAGGCCTGTGTGATGGTGCCGGACTCGTCCGTCTCCAACGCCACACCCAGAGTGTTCACTCCCGTGGTCTTCAGCCACTGCTGTGCCCAGAAGGACAGGTCGCGCCCCGAGGCCTCCTCGAGGTGGCGCAGCAAATCCCCGAAAGTAGCGTTGGCCCACTGGTGCTCCTGGAAGTGGCGGCGCACGCCAGCGAAGAAATTCTCGCGGCCCACGTACGCCTGCAACTGCTTCAGCACCGACGCCCCCTTGGCGTAGGTGATGCCGTCGAAGTTCTGCTCCACAGTCTCAATATCGGAGGCATCCGTGGAAATCGGGTGCGTCGTGGGCAGCTGGTCCTGCTGGTAGGCCCAGGCTTTCTCCACGTTGGCAAAGGTCACCCACGCGGTGTCGTACTGGGTCTCCTCCGCCTGGGAAATCGCCGCCGACCAGGTGGCGAAGGACTCGTTGAGCCACAGGTCATCCCACCACTGCATGGTCACGAGGTCACCGAACCACATGTGCGCCAGCTCGTGCAGAATGGTGTCCGCGCGGCGCTCGTACTTGTAGTGCGAGGCTTGCGACGTAAAAACATACTCGTCGCGGATGGTCACGCAGCCGGCGTTCTCCATTGCGCCGGCGTTGAACTCCGGAACGAAAATCTGGTCGTACTTGCCAAAGGGGTAGGCAAAGCCGAAGTTGCGGTGGTAGAAATCAAAACCCTGCTTGGTCTCCGTGAACAGGCGCTCGGCGTCGAGCGAATCCAGCAGCGAGGGGCGGCAATAAATACCCAACGGCACCTCAACGGTTTTAGCAGGCGAGCCCTCCGGGTGCTCCGCCAGCGTGCCCGTCCACGTATCCGTCACGCCCACATACGGGCCCGCACACAGAGCAATCAGGTACGTCGACAGCGGGTAATCCACCGCCGCGCGCACGGTGTTGCCTGAACGCGTGATGGGGGAGTTCGTAATCACTGTCCAGTGCTCCGGAACCTCAAGAGCCAGCGAGTACGTAGCCTTCAGATCCGGCTGGTCAAAGCAGGCGAAGACGCGCTTGGCGTCGGCAGTCTCGAACTGGGTGTAGAGGTAAGCCTCGCCGTCGACCGGGTCGACGAAGCGGTGCAGGCCCTCGCCCGTGCGGGAGTATCGAATCTTCGCCACGACCTTCAGCTCATACTCCGCCACCTGCAAACCCGACAGCGGGATCCCGTACGTCGGGTCATAAGCACTGGTGGGCAGGGGAGCGCCGTTTAGGCGGACCTCGAGAAGCTCGTCACCGCGCAAGTCAATAAACGTAGAACCGGCCTTCTTAACTCGGAACTTCACCACCGTGGTGGAGGTGAAAAACTCTTCCCCAGTGAGGTCGAGGGCGACGTCGTAGTGGCTTACCTCCAGCATGCCGGAGCGCTGCTGGGCTTCCTCGCGGGTGAGGTTAATCGAGGTCATGTAGGTTACTCCTCTTCGTCGGTGATTAAGTCTCTGCACCAGCGTAGTCACACGCCTAGGGTGGGGTGCCACAGACTACACAAGCAAAGGAGATTTACTGTGGCCCAACAAGTAACCTTCTGGTTCGACTGCTCCTGCCCCTTCGCATGGCTGACCTCGCGCTGGATTAAGGAAGTGGAGAAGGTCCGCGATATCGAGGTGACCTTCCAGCCGATGTCCCTCTCCGTGCTCAACAAGGGCCGCGACTTGGACCCGGAGTACATGAAGATGATGGAGGCCAACTGGGGCCCTGCCCGCGTAGCAGCCAAGATTGCCGTGGAGGCCCCGGACAAGGTCGACGCCTTCTACACCGCCATGGGCACCCGCATCCACACGGAGGGCCAGGGCGGCAAGAAGGGTTACGGCGCCTACGACGACATCATCAAGCAGGCGCTTGACGACGTCTCCCTCCCCTCCACCTTCGCCTCCGTGGCCAACACCGAAGAGATGGATGAGAAGCTCACCGAGTTCCACAACCGCGGCATCTCTGAGGTTGGCGATGAGGTCGGCACCCCGGTGGTGAAGTTCGGCGATACCGCTTTCTTCGGCCCGGTCATTACCCGCGTTCCCACCGGCGAGGAAGCCGGCGAGCTTTTCGACGCCTCCGTGCGCCTCGCCAAGTTCCCGTACTTCTTCGAACTCAAGCGCTCCCGCACCGAATCCCCGCAGGTTTAGTGCGTGGGATGGCCCACAGGCCGGTAGGATGTGGGCCATGCGCGTTTATTTAGGAGCAGACCACGCAGGGTTCGAGATGAAAAACATCATCGCCGAGCACCTGAAGAAGCAGGGCCACGACGTCATTGACTGCGGTGCCCACGAGTACGACGCCGAGGATGACTACCCGGCATTTTGCATTGAGGCCGCGCTGCGAACCGTCAACGATCCGGGCTCGCTCGGCATCGTACTGGGCGGTTCCGGCAACGGCGAGCAGATCGCCGCGAATAAGGTGAAGGGCGCGCGCTGCGCCCTGGCGTGGTCCCCGGAGACCGCACGCCTGGCCCGCGAGCACAACAACGCCCAGCTCATCGGTATCGGTGGCCGCATGCACTCCGAGGAGGAGGCACTCGCGATCGTGGATGCCTTCCTGGATCAGGAATGGTCCCGTGCTGAGCGCCACCAGCGCCGCATCGACATTCTTGCTGAGTACGAGCGCACCAACATTCCGCCGGAGCTTCCGGAGGCCTAGTTCATGTCCTTGGGGTGAGTGCCGCCGCGGCCCTCTTCCCCGAGGTCAAGATCAGTAATCGCAGCCATCTCGGATTCATCGAGTTCGAAGCCGAATACATCGAAGTTCTGCGCGATGCGCTCCGGGTTTTCGGACTTCGGGAACACGATGACGCCATTTTGCAGGTGCCAGCGGATGATCACCTGGGCGGGGGAGACGCCATACTTTTCGGCAGGCTCGGTGATTTCCGGCTGCTCGAAAAGGTCCGTCTTACCCTGGCCTAGTGGGCCCCAGGCTTCGATGTGCACCTGGTGGGCGCGGAAGGCATCGAGCTCACGCCAGCGCTGTAGGTAGGGGTGCAGCTCCACCTGGTTGACCACGGGGGTCTCATCAGTCTGGGTTTCTAGCTGGTCCAGGTGCTCGAGTTCGAAGTTGGAAACACCGATGGACTTGGCCTTGCCGGCCTTCTTTAGTTCAATGAGCTGCTTCCATGCCTCGACGTAGTGGCCGTTATCTGGGCAGGGCCAGTGGATGAGGTAGAGGTCCACGTAATCGAGACCTAGCTTCTCCAAAGACTCGTCGAGAGCTGCGGCCGCATCAGTCTGGCGGTCGTTCCACAGCTTCGTGGTGATGAACAGCTCCTCGCGGGGGATGCCGGACTTGGCAATCGCGCGGCCCACACCTTCCTCGTTGCCGTAGATGGCAGCGGTATCGATGTGCCGGTAGCCCACCTTGAGGGCTTCGAGGACCAGTTCCTCGGTCTTGGCGGGGGCGACTTTGAAGACACCGTAGCCGAGCTGGGGGATGGTGTTGCCGTCGTTGAGTTCAATATTGGGTACAGTCATGCGGCCCACTCTACGTAGGGGCGGCGCCTTCTGACAGAAAAGATGCATGGCCAGGCATGATGCGGCGGCAATCCGAGCGGTCATCCCCAGCGGGTGCGAAAACGACTAAAACTGCACCGGCTACCTAAAAGAGGTGCTCAGTGCAGCTTTTCTTGGAGGGAATGACGGGAATCGAACCCGCGTCTTCAGCTTGGAAGGCTGAGGTATTAGCCACTATACGACATTCCCACAACCGGCAATCTTCAACTTTCAAGGCCTTGACTTTGAAAGCCGTTGAATCGGCGTGCCGATTACTTTAGCGCACGTGGTCGCTGAAAGAAAAATGGGAACTAGAACAGGGCCAAGGGCGTTAGTTTGGGTAGGTAGACAATTGCAACAACGCACAATTCGACTCTGAGATGAAAGTGGTGCTTTCGTGAGCTCTTTATTGCTCCTTATCCTTGTCGTCGGTGGCGGCGCATGGTTTCTGTCCTCGCGTAACGGGAAGAAGCAGCAGGAGCTGCGAGAATCCCAACGTTTTGATGACGCGATGGCGGATGCGCGCCGCTGGACTGAGCGTCTCGGCGGTCAGGTGATGAACCTCAGCGGCACGGATACCGCCTCCCAGCAGGCCATGGCGGATGCTTCCGAGCGTTTCACCGCCGCCAATTCGGCAATTTCTCAGGCCACGACAGCGAAGCAGGCGCACCTGGCGCGCGAATCTGCACTGGAGGGGCTCTACTACGTTGCGGCCGCGCGCGAGATTATGGGCATGGATCCGGGCCCGGAGCTGCCACCGCTGGAGGGCCAGCGCCAGGCCGGCAAGGTGACGGAGACCCGTACGGTGGAGGCAAACGGGGAGACGCTGACGGCGTCGCCAAGCGCATCTGCAGAAACCCCCAACTACTACCCGGGCGGTGTTGTGGCAGGACGCCCGGTCCCGGCCGGCTGGTACTCGCGTCCGTGGTGGGCTGATGCATTGACCACCGGTGTGTGGATGGTGGGCTACTCCATGATGTTCAACGCGATGTTCGCGGGCATGTCCGGCGTTGGTTACTCCGCCGCAGCCGCCGAAAGCGGCGACTGGGGCGGGGACATGGGCGGTGCCGACGGCATGGACGGCGGTGCCATGGACGGAGCCGGAGACGTGGGTGCCGGTGACGCCGGGGGAGGCGAGGAAGGCGGTTTCTTCGACGGCCTCTTTGGTGGCGACGGGGGCGATGGCGGAATGTTTGATTTCGACTTCGACTTCTAAAGCGAAAATTGCCTCTGACGTGGGGAAACAAAGTTTAATTGGGGCCGGTGTTGGGATAGTCAAGCGGCTATCGGTACACTAGCCCCAGTATGAAGCGCAGCTGCGTGCGGAACTTCCGGGCGCAGAGGCTTTCCATACGGGGCGTGGCGCAGCTTGGTAGCGCACCTGCTTTGGGAGCAGGGGGTCGCAGGTTCAAATCCTGTCGCCCCGACGTATGGGGGCCTGGACACTCATCCAGGCCCCCTAATTTCATCTTTGAACGATCACAATCAGGAGAGTTTCTCGTGAAGACCACCGTAGACAAGCTGAGCGATACCCGCGTCAAGCTCACCGTCAACGTTCCGTTCGCTGAGCTGGACAAGGAAATCGATCAGGCCTACGCGGCGATCGCGCAGCAGGTTTCCATCCCGGGTTTCCGTAAGGGCAAGGCTCCGCGCCAGCTTATCGACGCCCGCTTTGGTCGTGGCCCCATCCTCGAGCAGGTCGTCAACGACATGCTGCCGTCCCGCTACGAGCAGGCTGTTACCGAAAACGATCTCAAGGTCATTGGTCAGCCGGAGATCGACATTGCCAAGCTGGAGGACAACGACTTCGTCGAGTTCACCGCTGAGGTAGATATCCGCCCCGAGTTCGAGGTGCCGGACTTCTCCAAGATTTCCGTCAAGGTGCCGGCGCTCGAGATTGGCGATGAAGACGTCGACAAGGCCCTCGAGGACCTGGCTTCCCGCTTCGGTGAGCTCAAGGACACCAAGCGCAAGATGAAGACCGGTGACTTCGCTGTCATCGACATCACTACCGAGGTTGATGGCACCAAGCTGGAGGAGGCTTCCCACGAGGGGATGACCTACCGCATCGGTGACGACAACCTGATTAAGGGCCTCGACACCGCACTGCGCGGCATGAAGACCGACGAAGACAACGAGTTCACCACCACCATCCAGTCCGGTGAGCACGAGGGCGAAGAGGCCACCGTGAAGGTCCACGTCCAGCAGACCAAGGAGCGCAAGCTGCCGGATCTCGACGACGAGTTCGCACAGATGGCCTCCGAGTTTGACACCATCGACGAGCTGCGCGAGGACACCAAGACCCGCGTCGAGGAGACCAAGAAGTCTGAGCAGGCTGCCGCTATCCGCGATGAGGTCCTGAAGGCCGCTCTGGCTGAGGTTTCCTTCGAGCTGCCGTCCTCCATCGTTGATGAGCAGGTTCACGCTCAGCTGCATCAGATCCTGGGTCAGCTGGCTCACGACGAGAAGGCTCTGGCCCAGCTGCTTGAGGCACAGGGAACGACCCGCGAGGAGTTCGACGCTGATGCTCGCAAGTCCGCTGAGGAATCTGTCCGCACCCAGCTCTTCCTGGACGCACTGGCTGAGGTTGAGGAGCCGGAGGTGTCTCAGCAGGAGCTGACCGACCACATCCTGTTCACCGCTCAGTCCTACGGCATGGACCCGAACCAGTTCATCCAGCAGCTGCAGTCCAGCAACCAGCTGGGTAACCTGTTCTCCGACGTTCGCCGCGGCAAGGCCCTGGCTACGGCTATCTGCCGCGCCGAGGTCACCGACGAGGCCGGCAACAAGGTTGATGTTGACCAGTACTTCGGTGAGATCGACGAGGACGAGGCTGAGGCTTCCGAGGAGAAGTAATCTCCCGCTTGTAATGTGCCGCTGCCACATGTGTGGTGGCGTGCGCGCGTGAAACCCCGGATTCAGGTAACTCAAGGATGAGCCTGAATCCGGGGTTTGTGTCATTGTGAACGCCCTCTAGGAGTCTTTGAGTACTTCGTAGAGGGCGTGATGGGTGTTGGCTGGGGATACCGCTAGCCGTTCTTGGCTCTAAAGGCCTTGTCGGTTAGCTGCAGGAATCGCATAACGTAATCCTTGACAAAGTCTGCGGTGCGTTCATTGAGATGTCCGGACTCTTCGAAAAGCGTGGGGGATTGGCCCAGAAATACTTCGGGCTGACCAGGGAGCGGCATATCGAAGTAGGACAGGGCGAGGCGAAGGTTCTTCTGTGAACTGTAGCCGCCCATGCGGCCTACAGAGTGGCTAATGATACCTGCGGGAAGGTTCTTCCACGCCACATCTGAGTTGGGCTTAGAGCCGATGTCCACTGCGTTCTTGAGGCAGGCAGGGATAGTGCGGTTGTTCTCTGGCGTAATGAAGAGGATCCCGCTCGAGTTCTTGATGGTCTCGCGAAAGGTGGTGTACTCAGCCGGAGTGGGCTTGTCCGTGACGGCGGGGTCATCGTAGTCGAAGTCATAGAGCGGCAAGTCACGGATTTCCACGATGTTTGCCTCGTAGTCTTCAGGGATCATCGTGAGCACCTCGTGTGCAATCTTGCGTGCAAATGACTCTCGGCGCAGGCTGCCGACGATAACGCTGATACGTGGGGTGGTCATGGTAAACCTTCTTTCTTAGTTGGGTGTAGGGAGACGTGGTCAAGGGAGAAAAGGCTTGCAGCCAAAGGCCGGTGGTGGGCCGGCAGCGTGGGCGGCGGTGAGGAAGCCATCTACTTTGTCTCCTTCTTCATGGCGGAAGTACAGTTCGATGAGCCCTAGAAGACCCCCGAGGACGGCCTCTCGTGCGGCGGATGTATTCAACAGCCGCATGGCTGCGGGTTGGTTTCCTTCGCGGATGGCTTCAAACAGCGCGATGGTCTCAAGCCAGCTTCCTTGGTCCGGTCGCGGAAAAGGTTTAGAAATCCCAGTCATCATCACTCGTTTCTTCAGCAGTACCAATGACATAGGAGGAACCAGATCCGGAGAAGAAGTCATGGTTCTCATCTGCTCCGGGGGCTAGGGCCGCGAGGATTTCTGGGTTCACTTCCGTTTCTTCGGGCGGGAAATAGTCCGGGTAGCCCAAATTCATGAGTGCCTTATTGGCGTTATAGCGAACGAACACGGCTACATCATCCATGAGTCCCAAAGGCTCATATAGCTCGCCGGAATAGTCCAGCTCTAGTGCATAAAGCTCTTCGAGCAAAGAAATGGTGAAATCATGCATTTCCTTCTGCCGTAGCGGGGTCGTGGATTCCAAACCGCGCTGATACTTGTAGCCCGAGTAGTAGCCGTGCACTGCCTTGTCACGCAGAATGAGGCGAATCATGTCTGCCGTATTTGTCAGGGTGGCGTGGACAGAAAAGTGCAAGGGAAGATAGAAACCCGCGTAGAGAAGCAATGAGGAAAGCAGCGTCGATGACACCTTGCGTTTGAGTGGATCCGGCCCAAAATAGTGCGCGAGCACTTTCTTGGCGCGTGCCTGGAGAAGGTCGTTATTCACCGCCCAGCGGTATGCTTCATCAATTTCCTTTGTACTGCTCAGGGTAGAAAACACTGAAGAGTATGAACGGGCATGGACTGACTGCATGAAGGCGATGTTGGTATACACGGCCTCCTCGTGTTCGGTGCGGGCATCTTGAATCTGACAGATTTCTCCCACAGTGGCCTGGACAGTATCCAGGGTGGTGAGTCCCGTGAACACCCGCATGGTGAGGTTGCGTTCCTCGGGTGTCATCTTCTGCCACGCCGGGAGATCATTAGAAAGCGGGACCTTCTCTGGCAACCAAAAATTGGCGGTGAGACGGTTCCACACTTCAAGATCCTTGCCATCGCTCACCCGGTTCCAATTGATGGCGCGGATGCGGGCTGAAGGATCATGCCGGTAGCTCGGCGGAGTAACTGAAATGCTGGTTAGTTCAGCACTGTTTGATGTTGAAGACATAGCTTCCTTCTTTCTGAGTGAATGGTTGTAGACAAGGGGAGGGCCGTGCTCCTACAAAGCACAGGAGACGCAGCCTTCGACCTCGGTTCCTTGGAGCGCGGATTGGCGTAAACGGATGTAGTAGAGGGTCTTGATTCCGGCTTTCCAGGCATAGATTTGTGCCTTGTTGATGTCCCGCGTGGTGGTATCAGCGGTAAAGAACAAGGTCAGGGAAAGTCCTTGGTCCACGTGTTGGGTGGCCATGGCGTAGGTGTCGATGATTTTTTTGTATCCCACGGCGTAGGAGTCATCGAAATACTCCAGGTTGTCGTTGGTCATTTCCGGCGCGGGGTAGTACACGCGCCCCAAGCGGCCTTCCTTGCGTATTTCAATTTTGGAGGCAATCGGGTGGATGGACGCGGTGGAGTCATTGATGTAGGAAATTGATCCAGTGGGTGGAACTGCCTGCAAGTAGGCGTTGTAGATGCCGTCTTGCATCACTTGTTTCTTGAGCCGTAGCCAATCCTCGCGTTGAGGAATCTGCACGCCTGCTTCATGGAAGAGCTGTTTTACGTGTTCAGTGGCTGGCACCCAGTCTTTGTCGATGTATTTGTCAAAGTAGGCGCCAGTGGCATAGGTGGATTCTTCGAAGCCTGTGAATCGTTGACCTTTTTCAACCGCGAGTGCATGGGATGCGCGGAGCGCATGGTAGGTCACCGTGAGGAAATAGATATTTGTAAAGTCCAGTGCCTCGGCGCAGCCATAAGGAATACGCTGTGAAGCAAGGAAGCCGTGGAGATTCATTTGGCCCAGACCAATGGCATGCATGGAGGCATTTCCGTGAGCGATGGAAGGAACAGCTTCGATATTCGTCAGGTCTGAAACCTTCGTGAGGGCACGTACTGCGGTTTCGACGGTCTCCCCAAAGTCCGGTGATTCAAAAGCCTTCGCAATGTTGAGCGAACCTAGATTGCAGGAAATATCCTGGCCGACGGTGGTGTAGTCACCCGAAGCTCCGTAGGTCGATGGCGTGTTGACCTGGAGGATTTCACTACACAGGTTGGACATATTGATATGTCCTTTGAGGGGATTAGCGCGGTTGACCGTATCCTCAAAGAGGATGTAGGGGTATCCGGATTCAAACTGAAGCTCAGCCAGCGTGGTGAAAAACTCGCGGGCCTTAATGGTCGTGTGAGAAATTCGCGGATTGGCAACCAACTCGTCGTAATACTCGGTGATAGACATGTCAGACATGGCTACGCCGTACTCGCGAGCGATGTCATACGGGCTAAAAAGATGCATATCCTTGTTCTCTTTGGCCAGCCGGAAGGTTATATCTGGAATAACAACCCCCAGCGAAAGAGTCTTAATGCGGACTTTCTCATCGGCATTTTCCCGCTTGGTATCCAGGAAGCGAAGAATATCTGGATGGTGCGCATGCAGGTAGACGGCTCCAGCGCCCTGCCGGGCGCCCAATTGGTTGGCATAGCTGAAGCTATCTTCGAGAATTTTCATGACTGGGACTACGCCGGAAGCCTGGTTCTCAATCTTTTTGATCGGGGCTCCGGATTCGCGCAGATTGCTCAGTAACAAGGCCACACCACCGCCGCGTTTTGAAAGCTGCAGTGCAGAGTTCACGCTGCGGCCAATGCTTTCCAAATTGTCTTCGATTCGCAGAAGGAAGCAGGAGACCATTTCGCCACGCTGGGCTTTGCCTGCGTTGAGAAAAGTAGGGGTGGCGGGCTGGAAGCGTCCGGTCATGATGTCATCCACCAGCTTCCCCGCAAGCTCTTCATCGCCCTGTGCAAGGTACAAAGCTGTGGTGGCGACGCGTTCTTCGTAGCCTTCCAGAAATCGCGAGCCATCAAAGGTTTTCAGTGCATATGAAGTAAAGAACTTAAATGCGCCGAGGAAGGTGCGGAACTGGTGTTTAGCTTGGTGTGCTCTGTCGTACATGGCGCACAGAAAGGCGTCATCATAAAGCTCAAGGAAATCCCGCTCGTAGTACTCGTTATCAACCAACCATTCCAAGCGTTGCTTGGTGGAATCGAACTGTTGCATGCGGGGAGCGACATGGTGCGTGACATAGTCTTGTGCTGCCTGAATGTCCTTGTCAAACTGGATTTTTCCAAAAGCGTCGAACAAGTTCAGCTGCGCGTTGAGTGCGTGGTAGCTTTTGCGCTTGCCGACACCGCCGGCATTGTCTGCTGAAGCAGTGCGGGGCGTAGCGCCAATAGTCTGTGTGGGGGTGGCATCAAGAGGCCGCATTGTGTTGTCCAATCTGTGTGATGCGGATGTGTTCTTCATCTTGTGGGGGATTAATGGGGTGTCATCGTTAGCTGCTTTTGCTGCTCCCAAAACTTTTGAAGGCCCTGCTTTACGGCGGCAATGTCCTTCTGGGTGCCGAGAAGCTCGAAGTGATACAGCTCCGGTACGTGGCACTTGGCGGAAATGATGCGTCCGGCGACGCAGTAAGCACTTCCGAAGTTGGTATTCCCTGAGGTAATAACGCCCCGGATAAAGGAGCGGTTGATTGGGTCATTGAGGAAGTCGATGACCTGTTTGGGGACTGCGCGTTTGAGCGAGCCTCCGCCGTAGGTGGGAACGATGAGTACGTACGGGTGTGAAACCTGGATCATCCCGGTTTTCTTGGGGCGCAGCGGAATGCGCACCGCGGGTCTATCTAAGCGTTCGACGAATCTTTTTGTATTTTCTGAAACGCTAGAAAAATACACCAAATCTGGTGAGTCTGACATAGCAATCCTGCTCATCCTGGCCTTAGCCATAAGTGGGATAGGTGATATTCGAAAAGACTAACTACGCAATGGCGTAGTTGCAACTACGGCCCAACGTAGTTTTGAAAAGGGCAGGTGAGAGTAGGATTAATGCAAAGGGGAAGGTCTAACGGCTGTGGTGTGCTACAAACACTGCGTCGGTAGCTGGGCGTCCAAGCACTACCCACTGAGTGCTGCCGGCCACCTGTATTTCGAGAGAGTCTGAAAAGGGCGCTCCCTCGCGCGTGCTAAGAACAGCCCCAGTGACAATGCCGCGCTCTTCAAGGAACTTCAGCAGTTCTGGGTCGGAATCAGAAATGCGTTCCACGGTCACTTGCGGTTGTGCACCGCTGTCGGTGAGACGGTGCGCACTGGGGATTGTGATCTGTCCATCAACCGTAGGGATAGGATCGCCGTGCGGATCCCTAGTGGGGTAATCAAGGAACTTATCCACACGTTCTATGAGCATGTCGGACACCGCGTGTTCGAGATTTTCGGCTTCATTATGGACTTCGTCCCACGTGTAGTCCAATGCTTGAACCAAAAAAGACTCAAGCAATCGGTGGCGGCGCACCATGACCAATGCGTACTGCCTGCCAAGTTCGGTTAACTCCACAGAGCCATAGGGCGTGTGTGACACGAGCCCTTGCTTCGACATTTTGCGCACTGCATCGGAGACCGAGGAGAGCTTGAGTCCCAGCTGTTTCGCTATAAGTGTGGCGGTAACGGGCTCGGATGACCATTCTTTTAGCCCCCAGATAGCTTTCAAATAATTCTGGGTACTGGTGGACAGCTCGGAAACAGACATGAGTAAATGTTAACCCAGCTTCCGTATGTGCCTTTGGCGCTGTGCCCCAACGCTTATAGCGAACAGAGGCCAAGTTTGAGAGGAATGCCGGTAAGGTGGGGCCAGTTAAAGCATTCTTCACTTCAAGGAGAACCACTAATGTCTGAGAATATTTCCATGGACTCATCCTCAACGGGTATGAACCTGGGTGATAGCGTCTATGAGCGCCTTTTGCGCGAGCGCATTATTTTCCTGGGAACCCAGGTTGATGATGAGATTGCGAACAAGCTGTGCGCCCAGATCCTCCTGCTGTCCGCAGAGGACCCAACGCGCGACATTTCGCTCTACATCAACTCCCCGGGTGGCTCCGTTACCGCGGGCATGGCCATCTACGACACGATGAAGTACTCGCCGTGCGATGTGGCTACCTATGGCATGGGCCTGGCTGCCTCGATGGGCCAATTCCTCCTGTCCGGCGGCACCAAGGGCAAGCGCTACGCGCTGCCGCACGCCCGCATCATGATGCACCAGCCTTCCGCTGGTGTGGGTGGTACCGCCGCAGATATCGCCATCCAGGCCGAGCAGTTCGCGCAGACCAAGCGCGAGATGGCTGAGCTCATCGCTGAGCACACCGGCCAGACCTTCGAGCAGATCACCAAGGATTCGGACCGCGACCGCTGGTTTACCGCCCAGCAGGCCAAGGAATACGGCATCGTCGACCATGTCATCGAGTCCGTCAACGGTCCTATCACCAACTAGGGAACAAGGAGCTTTATCACTATGTCTAGCCTTCAGATGCCTTCTTCCCGCTACGTTCTGCCGGAGTTCATTGAGCAGAATGCACAGGGATCGAAGACCACCAACCCGTATTCCAAGCTTTTTGAAGAGCGCATCATCTTCCTGGGCACCCAAGTCGATGACACCTCTGCTAACGACATCATGGCGCAGCTGCTGGTCCTGGAATCCCAGGATCCGGACCGCGACATCACGATGTACATCAACTCCCCGGGTGGCTCCTTCACCGCGCTGATGGCCATCTACGACACCATGCGCTACGTTCGCCCCGACGTGCAGACCGTGTGCCTGGGCCAGGCTGCCTCCGCAGCGGCCGTTCTGCTGGCAGCCGGTGCTCCGGGCAAGCGCGCCGCACTGCCGAACTCCCGCGTGCTGATCCACCAGCCGCGTACGCAGGGCACGCAGGGCCAGGTGTCCGACCTCGAGATCGAGGCCAACGAGATCGAGCGCATGCGCCGCCTCATGGAGGAGACCCTGGCCGAGCACACCGGCCGCACCGCAGAGCAGGTGCGCATCGACACCGACCGCGACAAGATCCTCACCGCGCAGGAAGCTGTCGAGTACGGTCTCATCGATACCGTCTTTGATTACCGCAAGCTCAACGCCTAAGTGAGCAAGACTAAAGCCCCGCTGTCTAGTAGATAGCGGGGCTTAAGTCGTGATTAGCCTTCATAAGGAGGCAGGATAGCCTCGGGGGACTCGGGAAGGATCTGGCCACCGTCAATGATGAGGGTTTGGCCGGTGATGTAGCCCGCCTCGCGGGAAGCCAAGAAGGCGGCGGCGTTGCCGATATCGCGCGGGGAACCCAGGCGGTGCATGGGGATGGAGCGCGCCATCTGGTCGAGGTACTCCTGACCTTGACCCTCCAAGCCCTCGGTGAGGATATTTCCGGGGAGCACACCATTGATGGTGATGCCATCGCGGGCAACTTCCAGTGCTGCGGAGCGCATGAAGCCTTGTTGTGCGGCCTTCGATGCGCCGTAGTGCGCCCAGCCTGGGTAACCGGTGTGCGAGCCGGTGATAGACGTCGTGATGACGATGCGCCCGTAGCCCGCCTCCTTCATATAGGGCAGCGCTTCCTGCACCACGGTGAACGTGCCGTGCGTATTGATGGCGAACATGGTGTCCCATTGCTCGTCGGTCATGTCCTCGAGTGGGCAGTTGGGGAAGACACCGGCGTTGGAACAGACGATGTCGATGCGGCCATAGCGCTTGACGACGTCCCTGTAGAGGTTGCGGACGGAGTCGCGCGAGGTGACGTCGACAAGCAGGGCGTCCGCCCCGAGTTCCTCGGCGGCCTTCTGGGCGGCCTCGAGGTTGAGGTCGGCGATGACGACCGTGGCACCTGCTTCGCGCAGAGCGCTGACGATGCCGCGGCCGATTCCGGCGGCGGCGCCGGTGACGATGGCGACGTGGTCCTGAAGATCAAACATGTGGTGCTCCTCAGCGGTTGGGTCTGTGTGCGCCCTCCAGCCTAGGCCGCCACAGGCTGGGGTGCTGTCTGCTTGGTGGTTGCCGTGTAGGCGCGCACACCGATGAGGGAGACTGCTGCAAGTACTGCGGTGACACCAGCAAGGGTGTACAGGCCGGTGGGGGTCCAGCCGCTTTCGAGGAGGTAGCCCGCCAGGATGGGGGCGAGGGTAGCGCCCACGCGAGCGATGCCGATGGCAGCGCCCGTGCCGGTGGTGCGCAGCGCCGAAGGGTAAGCCTCCGGGGTGACGGTGTAGAGGCCGGAGATGCAGGCGTTGAGAGTAAGGCCTACGCCGACGCCGAGAGCAAACATGAGGGAAGGCACGGTGGTGGAGTTAATGAAGCCGATAAGGACGACGGAGGAGATAAGACAGAAGACGATGAGCAAGGGACGGGCGTCGATGCGCGTGGTAAATAGGCCGAAGAGAATGGCGCCGATGGCACCGCCGAAGGAGAGCATGATGCCCCCGATGATGCCCTGTTGCGCGGTAAGTCCCTCGGCGGTGAGCAACTTCGGGGTCCACTGCGAGGTGAAGTTGTAAGCAAACATGATGAAGCTAAAGGCCAGCCACAGCTTGATGGAGGTGCGCAGGAATTGCGGCGAGACGAGGTCCTTGTAGGAGGCCTTGTGGGCGGTGCGGGGGCGGACGCTGACCTCTCCCGTGAGGCCGAGTTTGGCAGCGATGGTACGGACAGAATCCATGCGGCCGCGCGCGGCGAGGAAGTCGGCGGACTCGGGGACGAAGGCAACAGTGAGGATAAGGGCGACAACGGTGAGTGCTGCCCCGACCCAGAAGATGGGCTGCCAGCTATCGAAGGAAGAGGCGACAACGCCGCAGAAGGAGGCACCGAGGCCATAGCCGGAGGCGTAGATGGCGACGGCCAGGCCGCGGAAGCGCAGGTTGGAATACTCGCTGACGAGGACGGTGACGCAGACAAGCACGCCGCCGACTCCGATGCCGGTGATGAGGCGGCACAGCAACAGCAGGCTAAATGTAGGCGCGAGGGCGGTGAGCACGAGGCCGACGAGGTCAATGACGAGCGAGACCGTAATGAGGGTGGTGCGCCCAAGGCGGTCAGCCAACGGGGCGAGAAAGAGCGAGCCAAGGCCGATACCGATGAGAGCGGAGGACAGGAGCCAGCCAAGGGAAGAATCGGACAGCGCGAACTCTTCGCTGACGGTGCCTGCGCCGAAGGCCATGGCCACCATGTCGTAGCCGTCGAGGGCATTGAGGAAGAGGGCAATGGCGATGATGAGCCACTGGCGTGCGCCCATGGGGGAGCGGTCGATGAGTTCGCGGATGTCCATGAAAATCTTTCTGCGGATAGAGCGGTTTCGATGTAAGTTAGTGAACCGCTCTGTCTATGTCTACTAACTGCCGTTTTAAATTCAAGGGCGCGCCGTCGCGTGCGGAATAGCGCTTGGGTCCAAGTGGTTTACTAGAGTGGAACAAACTGCGGTAAAATCGCCCCACCATAGCCCCAGAGAAAAGAGTTGAAAGGCCTTCATGGCACGTATGCAAGAAAGCGCTGACTTGCTCAAGTGTTCCTTCTGCGGAAAGAGCCAGAAGCAGGTGAAGAAGCTTATCGCCGGCGGCGGCGTCTACATTTGTGACGAGTGCATCGAGCTCTGCAACGAAATCATCGAGGAGGAGCTCGGCGCGGCTCAGGCCGAGGCGGACGAAGAGAAGGAGATGCGCCTTCCGCGTCCTTCGGAGATTTCGGCTTTTCTGGATAAGTACGTCATTGGTCAGGATCAGGCCAAGCGCGTGTTGTCGGTGGCGGTCTACAACCACTACAAGCGCATCAAGGCTGAAGAGGCCGCGGGCCTGGAGGGCCGCCGGAAGAAGGCACAGGATGAAGAAGTTGAGATTTCCAAGTCCAACATCTTGATGCTGGGCCCGACGGGCTCCGGTAAGACCTACCTGGCGCAGACCCTGGCGCGTCTGCTGGACGTCCCCTTCGCCATCGCGGATGCCACCAGCCTGACCGAGGCTGGCTACGTGGGCGAGGACGTCGAGAACATCCTGCTCAAGCTGCTGCAGGCAGCGGACTTTGACGTGGAGCGCGCGCAGCACGGCATCATCTACGTCGATGAGGTGGATAAGATCTCCCGCAAGTCGGAGAACCCCTCGATTACGCGTGATGTGTCCGGTGAGGGCGTGCAGCAAGCCCTGCTGAAGATCCTCGAGGGCACCGTGGCGGCGATTCCGCCGCAGGGCGGGCGCAAGCACCCGAACCAGGAATTTATCCAGCTGGATACGACCAACATCCTCTTCATCGTGGCCGGCGCGTTCGCGGGTTTGGACAAGGTGATTTCGGAGCGCGTGGGTAAGAAGGGCGTGGGCTTCGGCGCGAAGCTGGAGACTAAAGATGAGAAGGAGTCAGTCGACTTCTTCTCCCAGGTTCGCCCGGAGGACCTGGTGAAGTTCGGCCTCATCCCCGAGTTCATCGGCCGTCTGCCAGTGGTTGCCACGGTGGATAACCTGGACCGCGAATCGCTGGTGAAGGTGCTCGTGGAGCCGAAGAACTCTCTGGTCAAACAGTACCAGCGCCTGTTCAGCATGGACGGTGCGGAGCTGCACTTCGAAGACGCAGCGCTGGAAGCGATCGCTGAGCTCGCGCTCGAGCGCAAGACCGGTGCCCGCGGCCTGCGCGCCATCATGGAGGAGCTGCTCGTGCCCATCATGTATGACCTCCCAGACCGCGAGGACATCGCCAGCGTCCACATCACGAAGGACTGCGTGACTGACGGTGGCGAGCCGGAGTTCGTGTACTCGGATGAGGCGAAGGAGTCCGCTTAAACCGGCTGTAGATTTATGGCTGGGTGGTGCTGGAAAGCGTCGCTCGGCCATTTTTGCGGCTCAAACCAGAGTGGATGAGAGGAATCGACCATGGAGCTACGTGACGAACAATCACTGCAGGTGGCCAAGCTTTACTATCGCGGAGGACTGAGCCAAAGCGAGGTGGCCGCTGAGATGGGGTTGTCCCGGCCAACCGTTGCCAAGCTCTTGCAACATGCCAAAACCCGCGGATACGTCACGGTCGAAATCCATGATCCCCGTGAGGACGGCGATGAACTAGGCCAACGCCTAATGGAGCGTTATGGGCTTGAGGATGTTCGTCTCGTCTTTAGCCCTCGTGGTGACGAAGACACGCTTACAGAGGGCTTGGGGCGCGTCGGGGCCAAGATGCTCCATGAACTTGTCCATGATGACGGTATGAGCGTGGGAATTTCCTGGGGGAATACCATGCACGCAGTGGCGCGGCATATGCAGCCAAAAAGCGTGGCTGGAGTCGAGATTGTACAGCTCAAAGGCGGACATTCGCACTCTATCCGCGTGACGAATGACATGGATACGCTCAAGCGCATTAGTGCGGCGTTTGGAGCCGAGACTCTAAGTCTGCCTCTGCCGGTTATTTTCGACTCTGCGGAAGCAAAAGAAATCGTCGAGAAAGATAGACACATTTCTTCAATTTTGAATGCAGGGCGCCACGCTGATCTTGCGGTTTTCACTGTGGGAGCTGTCTCACGCGATAGCCTGTTGATGAACCTTGGATACCTCAGTGAAGAGGAGATCCATGTGCTTGAACGCCAGGCCGTTGGTGATGCATGCTCGCGTTTTTACACGGCCGATGGGGAGGTGGCTTCGCCAGCTATAGATGCGCGCACTATCGGCATTTCACTTTCAGAACTAAAGGCGATTCCGCAACGCT
This sequence comes from Corynebacterium sp. HMSC068G04, assembly GCF_001814885.1. NCBI lineage: Bacteria > Bacillati > Actinomycetota > Actinomycetes > Mycobacteriales > Corynebacteriaceae > Corynebacterium > Corynebacterium sp. HMSC068G04. Next base: position 20,787 of record NZ_KV818332.1, read on the forward strand.
TCATGGTGGCCGGTGGGCTTCAAAAGATGGCGGCCATCGATACCGCGCTGCGCATGAAGTTGGCGACGCATGTCGTCATCGACAAAGAAACAGCGAACCGATTGCTTCAGCTTTAGGAGAAAACAAACACAAGAGCCCCTCGTGCTGAGAGGCTCTCCTTGGTGCGGGTTAAAGAACCATGGGGGCGACGATGACGCCCACAATGGCAGCATTGAGCATGTTGGTCAAGAAGCCGCCGAACAGGGCCTTAGGCCCGAGTTTCGCAATCTCGCCGCGGCGCTCCGGTACGAGGCCGCCGATCGCTCCAATTTGAATACCGATGGAGGAGATGTTGGCAAAGCCTGCCAGAGCAAAGGAAGAGAGCATGATGGCTTTATCACTGAGCTGGTCGATGCTTTCACCAAAGGCGGTGTAACCAACGAATTCATTGAGGATTGTCTTTTGGCCAATGAAGTTGCCAACCTGCATAACGTCATCCCACGGAACACCGATGAGCCATGCCACCGGAGCGAAGAGGAGACCAAAGAGGCCTTCAAGAGACCAATTGTCTTGACCGAAGATGGAACCTACGCCGCCGAGGATGGCGGAGAGCATCGCGATCATAGCGATAAAGGCAATGAGGAGGCAGGCCACTGAAATGGCAATCTTGCCACCGGCCATGGCACCGCTACTGATGGCATCGATGATGTTCTTGGAATCGTTATCGCGTACGTCCTTGACCGTGGCATCTAGATTAGATTCCTCGGTCTCCGGCATGAGGCCCTTGGCGATAAGAAGGGAACCTGGAGCGTTCATCAAGGATGCGGCCAGAAGATACTCCAACGGTGCGCCCAATAGGGAATAACCAATGAGCGTGGAGCCGGCGACCGAGGCGAAGCCGCCGACCATACAGGTGTAGAGCTCCGAACGAGTGAGCTTGGGCAGGTACGGCTTGATGACGAGAGGGGCCTCCGACTGGCCGAGGAAAACAACTGTCGTGGCCCAGACAGACTCCACCTTGGATGTGCCCATAAGCCATTTAATGCCCGAACCGACATACTCCACGAAGTACTGGATAACCCGGAGATAGTAGAGCGCAGCAATGATCGCGCCCAAGAAGATGACAACCGGAAGTGAGGTTACCCTCGTTTAGTGGACACCCTATTTGTACGGATCTTGTGTCCGTAAGAGAGGATGTTCATTGTGAGTCAACAGCGCAAGAAGTACACGCCTGAGTACCGGCGTGAGGCCGCGAACCTGGTAATCGAGTCAGAGCGCCCGATTGCCCATGTGGCTAAAGAGATTGGTGTTTCCGCCGGGCTTTTGGGCCGGTGGGTCAAACTCGAGCGTGAACGCCGAGGAGCCTCCGATGGGATGAGTGAGGCTGATCTTCGTGCTGAGAATGCTCGTCTGCGCCGTGAGTTGGCTGAAGCAAAGATGGATAATGAGTTTTTGTCAAAAGCGACGGCCTTCTTCGCTGCGAAGCAACGCGAGCAGAAAAGTTCGAACTAATGCAGCAGGAGAAGGCAAACTACAGCATCAAACGCATGGCACGGCTATTAAAAGTATCTCGGTCTGGATACTACAAATGGGCCCATGTGCAGCAGAAACGACTATCCGGAAAAGATGATCGTGCAGCATTTTACGATGATGTTGACCGAAAGATTCAGCAGATTTGGAAAGACTCTGATGAGGTTTATGGTGCTCCGCGGATCACCGCAGAGCTCGCCGAGCGCTACCGCATTTCGCTTAACCGTAAGACTGTGGCGAAGCGGATGCGCATGATGGGCATTGAAGGGATTTCACCGCGTGCCTTTGTCCCAGTGACTACAATCCAAGCCAAGCGTAAGTCGAGTCTTCCTGACCTGGTCAAGCGCATGTTTGATACTGGTGAGCTCAACCGAGTGTGGATGTCAGATATTACCTACTTGCGCACCGGTGAGGGCTGGTTGTACTTGTGCGCGGTCCGCGACGGTCA